>JASLZG010000293.1 GCA_030754995.1 Lentisphaeria bacterium | reverse complement strand
CAGTGCCGCCAGCCCGTCGTCGAATTGGCCGAACCGTCCGGCGTACTGGTTGAATGGCGAGTAACCGTTCAACTGTTCCCGGAAATCATCGGTAAAAATTTCGGACCATTGCGCGGCGCGATTGATCGCGGCGAAATGCAGAAAATGCTCGCTCGCCGTGCCGACGTTGAGGCCCTGGCAGGCGAAACGCACCTTCGAACGACCGGGCGCCAGGCGCCACCAGGCCGAGAGCATCGCCAGCCGGTCGCCATCGGCGGTGCCGTGGCGCAGGCCGCTTTCGAGCCACGCCATCAGATACCGCGGATAACCGACAAACACCTCGTCGCCGCCCTGGCCGCCGAGGCAGACTTTCACCTGCTCCGCAGCAAGCCGGGAGACGCAGTACTTGGCGTAAACCTGTGGACCTTCGAACGGTTGATCGAGATGCCACATGACCTTCGGCAGATCTTTCCAGAAACCATCGAGGCCCGGTTTGAGCTCGTGCCCATCCAGCCCGGCATGATCAACTACATCGCGGGCGTATCCGGATTCGTCGTAGATGCCGCCTTCCGCGAACGAGGCGGTAAAAGCAGTGACCGGTGCATCCGATTGGCGCGCTGCCAGCACCGAGACCGTACTGGAGTCGAGGCCGCCGGACAGATAGCAGCCGAGCGGAACATCGCTGCGCAGGCGCAGCCGTACCGCGTCGTGCAGCAACTCGCCCAGTCCGTCGGCGTCGAGGCCGCCGCCGGTGTTCGTCTCGCCGAGGCGCCACCAGGTCGTGATCCTGAAATTGCCGTCGGCCGAGCAGTGAAGATTCTGCCCGGGCTCCAGTTGCAGGATGCCCTTGAAAAAAGTGTGGGCGCCGAACGTGTAAAGAAAGGCGAAATAGTCGGCGATGGCAGCGTGATTCACCTCGGGTTTTACGCCTGCTTCGAGGATCGCCTTGATCTCGGACGCGAAGACGAAGCGCTCGTCATCGCGACAGAAGTAGAACGGTTTGATACCGAAGCGGTCACGAGATGCGAAGACCTCGGCTTTCTTTTTGTCCCAGACAGCGAAGGCCCACATGCCGTTGAAGCGGTGGACGCACTCTTCACCCCACTGCTCGTAGGCGTGGAGCACGACCTCCGTGTCGCACCGCGTCTTGAACGTGTGTCCAAGATTCTGCAACTCCGGGATCAGCTCCCGGTAGTTGTAAATCTCGCCATTGTAGACCAGCCAGAGCGTGCCGTCCTCGTTGGTCATCGGCTGATGACCACCGTCGAGATCGATGATGCTCAGCCGCTTGTGCCCCAGCGCGACACGATCGTCGTCGTAGTAGCCTTCATCGTCCGGACCACGATGATGCAGCACTGCTGCCATCTGCCGGACGGCAGCGGTGTTGTCCTGCCCGGGCGACAGTGCGAGAATGCCTGCTATGCCGCACATGGCCTGTCCTGTAGCGGGATCATGAGGGCAGCACCTGACGAGGCACATCGGCGATTTGCTGGGCCATTTCCACGCGTCCCCAGCTACAGCCGCGGGCGACCTCCGGTGCCATAGAATCCAACTGATGATTTGTATGATTAAAAATAATATTCGACGCCTCGGTGCCGCGTGGCAGCGAGGCGACTCTTTGTTATGTTAGAACCGAATGTTTCGATAGAGGAACCAGACTGAATCGATGATGCCGAATGCCTGTCACCTATGCGGCCACGATAGTTTGCATGAAGCGAGAGCGATCAATCGCTTCATGCAATTGCCCATGGACACGTGCGCCTACGAGTGTCGCGCATGTGGATTGATACAGCGTTTCGCTTTGCCGACCATGGGGGCGGAGCCGACTGGCCTGATCGACGGCGAATACACCGCGGGCGGCAAGACGGCCAACCGGAGAATGGTTGAGCGCCTCGCTATGTTGGAGCGGCACATCCAAGGCCGGCGGTTGCTCGACGTCGGCACCGGCACCGGGAGTTTTGTCGATTCGGCAAGGTCGCGGGGCTGGGACGCGATCGGCATTGAACCGCCGCCGCCCGAGCCCGTTGACGGCACGAGAGACGAGGATGCATTGCCGCGCATTGTCTACTGCGACCTGGAAAAAGAGGTGCCCCCGGTCGTGGCGCCCGGATCTTTCGATGTCATACATTCGAATCATGTGCTTGAGCACGTCCCGGATCCGGTAGCGTTCCTGGGTAGTTGCCGACGTTTCCTGAAGCCGGACGGATGCTTCATCATCGAGGTGCCGAATGAGATCGCGTCCGGGTCGGCCTGGGTAAAGATGAAATCGGGTAAGTCATACAAGAGCAAAACAGCCTTTTACGGCCATCGTTTTTTCTTCACGCCGAAAAGCTTCGGGGCAGCGTTAGAGGCGGCCGGCTGGCAGATTGAATCTCTGAAGACACCGTTCATCTGTCATGGCCGTGGCATTATTCATCGCTTTTGGGACTATTTTCAAAGCCGGCTCGGCAGGGGGCTGGCGATTGAGGCGGTCTGCGGTTTGAAAGAGTCATCGGAGTAACATCACGCGCGGACCGATGGCCGCGTTCAATCCAAAAAGGTTCGTGAGCACAGTTCCATCGTACCGGTACGCGATGACAGTCCGGATTGATTGACCCCCGGCGCCGGGTCGAGAATGCCTGGGATACCACACATACGCGGCCTAATGCCCCAGCACCTGGTCATAGACACCAGTGACGCTATGCATCATGTCGTCACGCAGCCAGGTGCTGCCGCGCGCCGCGAGGCCCTGCCGGTCCCAGTCCCGTTCCAGGGCCATGGTCAGCTTCCGTGCGATATTGTTTTCGTCGTGCGGATCACACAGGTACCCGTATGCGTCATTGTTGATTATCTCCGGGATTCCACCGACATTGCCGGCGACTATGGGGCATCCACAGGCCAGCGCTTCAACAATCACGTTCGGCCAGCCCTCACTGACTGACGGCAGGCAGAGCACACTCGATTGCTGCATGAGTCCGGCCAGTTGCGGCTGCGTGACGTGGCCCACAAAGTCGACTGCCTGCGTCAATCCTGCATCTGCGATGCGCTGTTGTATGGCCTCGCGTAATGGCCCGTCACCGGCCAGCATGAACCGCACGTCCGGCCGCTCGCGCTGCACTATGGCGAAGGCGTCGATCATGCGCAGGACGTTCTTGACCGGTAGGAACGCGCCGGCGAACAGAATCGTGGGTGCCCGGTCATGCGATGGATCCGCGGCGAGATGGAAAACCTCGGGGCGGACGCCGTCGGGGATGTGGTGGCAGCGCTGCCGGTCGGCGCCGAGGGCCACGGCAGTGTCGAGCAGGTGTCGCGAGACCCCGATCACCGCGGCGGCGTTGGCCATGACCGTGGTGATCGAGCGATGCAGGTCCCGGTTGCGCTGCGGATAAAGCAGCAAGTCGTCACCCAGCACGGAAACGACATAAGGCAGCTTGTGTCTCCTGCCGATTTTGAAAGCAGCGAGACCGTCCGGATAACCAAAGTGCGCATGCAGAAGATGAAACTCCCGCGAGGCGCACAGTTCATCGGCTGCCTTCATCGCTGTACTGACGAACAGCGCGCCTTTGATCGGCTCCACCATCGGAAAGAACCGGCAGCGGACAGCAGTTATATCGTCAGCTGTAAAGTTCGGGGTGCCGTAATGGACGTCGATTGTATGCGTGCTGACATGCTTGCCGAGCTCGCGGATCTGATCCATGACCAGCGACTGCAGCGCTCGTTCGATGAACAGTGTGTTACAGGCGGAATTCATCGCTGCTGCCCCTACTTGGCGGACAGTGTGCGCCAGAGCTCGCGAACTTCATTGCCGCCGAGCCACAGGCCGAACAGCCGCATGACACTGTGTTTGCCCGCGTGCCCGGGATGCCAGGCCTTCGCTCGGCGAAATGCCTCGAGTGAGGCGCCGCGGTCGCGGGCGTAGATGTCAGCTATCTTCAACATCAGCAAGCCGTTGAATCGGGTCATTTCCTCGTCGCCATCGGTCCCGGGAAATCGCTCAGCGAAGCATGCCTGCATCTCGTCGAAGGCGCGCAGCACATCGTTGCCACCGTAGTCGGGCGATTTTTCATAGGAATTCTGTGTGACGGCGACAGCGCGCCACAAGGGATTGTCGGTGCCGAGGATACGGCGTTGGTTCGCTTCGATTACGCGGTTTGATTCGGCCTGGCAGGTAGCCATTGAACGCCGGGACGTGGAATCCGGATAGTAGCGGTTTGCGATGAGAGGTTCCGGTAGATTGCCCAGGGCATGATGCTCGGCGATGCGCGACCACAGGTCAAAGTCCTGGGAGATGACGATGTTCTCGTCGTAGCCGCCGCATTCGTCAAGCACGATGGAGCGCCGGAACATGACGGACGGATGCGACAGGACATTGTGAAACAGCAGGCCCCACCTGAGCGTGCGTTCGCTGGTCAGCACCGGCGCGCTGCCGATGTCGATGCCCTGTTCGTCGATGATCGTTGCGGCGGTGCCGAGGGCGGCGACCTGCGGGTTGGCATCGGCAAAGGCGACCTGCTTCTCCAGTCTTTCCGGCAGCGCGATGTCGTCCTGGTCGAGACGGGCGATGAGTTCGCCACGGGCCAGCTGCAGGCCGCGGTTGAGTGAGCGCGTTTGCCCAATATTTTCCGGATTGTCGACGACCCGAATACGATCGTCCCGGTATTCGGCGACGGCGGCCATGGAGTCGTCCAGCGACCCGTCATTGATAATCAGGAACTCGAAGTCTGTGAAGGTCTGCGAGAGGATCGACTCGACAGCGGCACCGATGTACGGCAGTCCGTTGTAGACGGTCATCAGTACGGTGATGCGCGGACTGCTCATCGGTCCGTCAGGCGGGAGGTAATGTAATCGAACAGCGCCTCGTCCCACGGCCGCGGGATCGGCAGGCCGGCGGCGGCGAGGGCGTCATTAACCCCGGCTTCCATGCGCGGCCGCGGTGCCGGCAGCGGAAAGGTATCCGACGATACCGGCCGGATCGTGCAGCTGGTGATTTCGGCAATTTCAACGATGCGCCGAGCCAGGTCGAAGCGGCTGACCGGGCTGCCGGTGTTGACGGCGTGATAGACGCCGAAACGTCGAGATTCGGATATATGCCGTATCGCATTGGCAAAGTCGACCGTGTAGGTGGGACATCCGAATTTGTCGTCGACGACCGTCAACTCGTCACGCTGGCGCGCCAGGTCCAGGATCTTGGCAACAAACTTCTTGTCTTCGATACCACCGCCAAACATCCAGCCGGCCCGTACGATGAAGTGACGCTCTACCAGTTCGCCCACAATGCACTCGCCCTCGTACTTCGATTTGGCGTAGATGCTGCGCGGGTTGGGTGTGTCGTCCTCGCTATACGGTTCTGCGGCGTCACCGTTGAAGACCGCCAGCGTACTGACGTAGATAAGCTCGGCGTTGTGTCGCCGGCAAGCCAGTGCGACGTTGCGTGTTCCTGCGATGTTGACTGCGGTCGCCCGGTCGGGTTCGGTCTGGCAGCGGTCGACGTTGGTCAGCGCAGCCAGGTGCAGCACTGAATCCGGTTGGTGCTGCCGAAAACAATCTTCGACCGCCGCACTGTCTGTCACGTCCAGGGCATCATGGCTGAATGGCAGCAGCTTGTATGCCGGCTGCAGCGTGGTCACCGTGTCGCAGCCGAGCATCCCGGCAGCACCGGTTATGAGGAGTGAAGGCATTTCGAGGCGCTGCGTGGTTACTCCGTAGTCCCCATCGCCATCTGTTCGAAGTTGACGACATCACTCCCAGCTTCCCCGTCGAATGCCATGGCACCGACCTCGTCGCGCAGTTCCTGCCAGATCCTGTCGCCTTCCGGTGTCAGCTTTTCGGCCTGCTCGACCTCATGCCAGCGGTTCTTGGGCAGCTTGACGTAGATGGTGAAGCAGCGGCGCATGCCTTCGATCTGGTCCGGCGGGTACTGCGGCAT
>JASLZG010000292.1:266-5899 GCA_030754995.1 Lentisphaeria bacterium | reverse complement strand
GATGCTCCCGGGTTCGACCGGAAACGGTTCCCAGTTCTTCTGGCGGATTTCCCTGATCCCCTGGAATATGCCGCAATCAATGAGGACACGCCTGCCTTCCGCCTCGAGAAGAAACCGTGAGCCCGTGACCGTGCCGGTGGCGCCGAAAAAGGATATAGTTGCCATAAATAGCCGCATCGTTGTGGAGATGAATGCGATCGCATGAGCCAATACAAAACATACTGTGACAGGCCAGCAGCGGCAATCCTGTGAAACACATTCCGATGACTATTCCACTGATCGACGGCGACGTCCTGTTCGATGCAGCGTTTTTCTCTGGCCCCGATGCCGACCGGTTGCTGGCGGCACTGCTCTCGTCATTGCCCTGGGAGCAGCACCTCGTTCGGGTCTACGGCCGCACCCATCCCGCGCCACGGCTGTCCGCCTGGCACGGCGACGAAGGGGTGCGCTACACCTATTCAGGTGTGACCCTCGAGGCACGACCCTGGACCGCTGAACTGCAGGACATCCGCAGCCAGGTCGAAGCCGCTGCCGGCATCTCGTTCAACGCCGTCCTGCTGAATCAATACCGTGACGGCAAAGACAGCGTGGGCTGGCACAGCGACGACGAGCCGGAACTCGGCACGAACCCGGTGATTGCTTCGGTCAGTTTCGGCGGTACCCGGCGCTTCATCATGCGGCACAAGACCCGCGACGACATCGATCGCGTCGAGCTCGCTCTCGGTCACGGTTCAATGCTGATCATGGGCGGCGCCACCCAGCACCATTGGCAGCATCACGTGCCGCGCACCGCCAGGCCGGTCGGCACACGGGTCAACCTGACGTTCCGCCTGGTCAGCCGTTGAGCGGCCGCTCGACGTCGACGATGACGGCCAGGGAGTCTCCCTCTTCGACCCGGGGACGGGTGCGCAGGGTGAGAACGATACCGTTGTCCGGGCTGGTAACCTGGCGCACATCGCTGCCGGTGACATCAGAAACCGTGCCCAGTTCAGCGCCCTCGCGCAGCAGTTGCCCGAGCGTCACGGCCGGCTCGAAAAAGCCGGCGATCGGTGCCGGATTGTGGAGCTGCATGTGTCCGGCATTCGGACGCTCGTCCTCGACAACGTATTCGATATATGGGTCGAGATGCAGGCGATCAATTATCCCAAGCATCGACATCACATTCAAACATCCCTCGGTATAGGCGCGAACGCCGGCTTCCGAACAGACGCCGTTGCCGAGGTACTCCGCATAGATCGCCGGGATGCCGGCGTCGTGGGCAACCGAGAGAGAACGCCCCTTGAGCCCCGCCGCCGTGCCCCAGATGAACGGCAGGCTGAAAGCCCGCGCCATCTGACGCTGCACCTCGAGAATTTTCGCATCGGCATGCAGCGCATACCCGGAAAAGGGCAGGACCTGGCAGATCTGCCCGCCAGTGTGCAGATCGATATAATAGTCCGCTGTCTCGATCAGCTCGCTCAACGAGTGCGCCGTGCGCTCGGTGATACTGCCGTCAACCTTGCCCGGGCAGGTGCGGGCCAGGTCCAGGTCGTCGGCGGCGCAACGCTGTTTCAGGGCGTAGGCGGCCTCGTTGACGACCGGCACCAGCGTCAGCCGGCCGCTGACCTGATCGGCGCCAAGCTCCGCGGCAAGCCGTCGGATCGCCGGCATCGGCTCGTACTCGTCACCGTGCACACCGCCGGTAATCAGCAGGTGCGGGCCGGCGGCGGCGCCTTCGATGACGATTTTCTGAAGTTCCACGGAGTTGGCCATAGCCTGTCTTGAGCGCAGAGTTTGTCGACACGGCAGGGGGTGACGGGCGATTTTCAGCGTGAACGGACTATATCGTTGGCTAATACCACTGGCAAGCAAGCGCCCAGCGAGTCGCGTGATTGCGAAAGATTCATATTTTCCTCTTCTGTCGGTATATTCATATACTTTCTGGCGTACGACTCGGCAAAGGATCGCAATGCGCGGACGACCGAAAAATTTCAACCCTGAAGAAGCGCTGAACAAAGCCATGGACCTGTTTTGGGACCGTGGCTTCGAGGCAACGTCGATTCAGGACCTCGTCGATAATGTCGGCATCAATCGCGCCAGCATGTACGACACATTCGGTGACAAAGGCGCCTTTTTCTGTGCCGCTGTTGAGCATTACGGCAAGACGGTGACCGAATCGCAGCTGCGCACGCTGGAGGCCGCAGAGTCGCCGCTGGAAGGCGTGCGCCAGTGGCTTTGCAGCCTGGCAGCGACGGCCACCGACGGACGCCTGCGCGGCTGCCTGGTCACCAATACCGCGATCGAGCTGGCGCCCCACGACGAAAACATCGGCGACGCCGTTCGTAAAGCCCTGCTGCACATGGAAAACTCGATCTGCAACGCCCTCATTCGCGCCCAGGACGCCGGGCAAATGGCCGACCACGCCGATACCCGGGCGCTGGCGCGCTTTCTCATCGGCAGCGCCCAGGGCATCGTCGTGCTGAGTCGCGCCGGGGCCGGCCGCGAGACGATTGCCGACATGCTGAAGGTGGCCCTTTCACGCATCGCCGATCGCAGCCTGTGACGATCTTGTCCAGGGCGCGGGGAGAGCGGCAACGGCTGGTTGTTGCCGGCCGCCGCAATGGGGCGACCGCCGCCGAAGCAGCCACGGTGGAATAGGGCCAATCCCCAACCTCCTGAGCTTTGCAACCCACGCAACCTTGCGGCTTTGCCACTTTTGGGTTACCGTACAGAGCGAAGCGACTCGCGAACCAGATCATCAAGCAGCCGGCGATATGTCCACATTATCGAAATCCAAACGCCTGCCCAAGGAAATGTCACTGCTCAACGTTTACGCCATTGCCACTGGCGCAACATTGAGTTCCGGCTTTTTCCTGCTCCCCGGGCTCGCCGCCAGCCAGGCTGGTTCCGCCATAACGCTGGCTTACTTGTTTGCTGCCTTGCTGCTTGTCCCTGCCATGTTGAGCAAAGCCGAACTGTGCACTGCCATGCCACGCGCCGGCGGCGTGTACTTTTTTCTCGATCGCAGCATGGGACCTTTGATGGGGACGATCGGCGGCTTCGGCACCTGGATAGCACTCATTCTCAAGGCTGCCTTCGCCCTGGTCGGCATGGGCGCCTATGTCACACTGTTCCTCCCGGGCTTGCCGATGACACCCTGTGCGGTGATTTTCGCCCTCATCTTCGGCACCATCAATCTCTTTGGCGCCAAGAAAACCGGTGGCTTGCAAATCATCCTGGTCCTCTCGCTGCTCGCCATCCTCGCATGGTTTTTAACCCTCGGCATCAATCACACAGACACATCCTATTTTGACGACATCAACGACACAGACATGGACAGCATCTTTGCTACCGCTGCTATGGTGTTCATCAGCTACGTCGGGATCACCAAGATCGCCAGCGTCTCGGAAGAGGTCAAGAATCCGGAGCGCAATCTACCACTGGCCATGTGTCTCTCACTGGGTACAGCCGTCATCGTCTACGGTCTCGGCACCTTCGTCATGGTGGGCGTGCTGGGCAGCGAATTCTTGGCTACCGGTGACAACGGCAAGCCCCTCTTAACGCCGGTCGCCGCCACTGCTGAGAAACTGGCTGGAAACGTCGGGGCGCTCATAATGACGATCGCCGCGGTACTCGCTTTCTTTTCCGTCGCCAATGCCGGCATACTCAGTGCCTCCCGGTATCCGCTCGCAATGAGCCGGGATCGACTGATTCCACCCATGTTTCGGGAGCTCAAAGGCGGTACGCCCGTTGCCGCCATCTGCCTCACCATCGCGCTCACGGTGCTATGCCTGCTGTGTTTCGATCCGTTGAAAATCGCCAAACTGGCAAGTGCCTTCCAACTGTTTCTTTTCGCCCTTAATTGTCTTGTCGTGGTCATCATGCGTGAAAGCCGGATCGAGTCCTACGACCCGGGGTTCCGCTCGCCCCTGTACCCATGGACCCAGATCATCGGCATGATCGGGCCGCTGTGGTTGATCACGATGCTTGGGATCTGGTCCATGCTGTTCATCGTCGGCCTGATGGCGCTCGGTGGCGCGTGGTACTTCTGTTACGCCAAAGGAAAGGTTTCGAACCCCGGCGGAGCCATCCTGCATTTGTTCGCGCGGCTTGGGGAACGACGCTCCGACGGCCTCGAACGAGAGCTGCGCGGCATCCTCTCGGAGAAAGGCCTGCGTGCCGATGACCCATTCGACGTCGTGGTGGCACAAGCCTGTGTCATCGACAATGAAAAAGCCGATTACGAGCAGATCGTCCACTTCGCTGTCGACCATATCACGGACCAGATCGATGTTGATCGCGACCTGTTGTTGCAGCATTTTCTGCAGAGCGACCGTGGTGTAACGCCTGTTTCCAATGGCGTCGCGCTGCCCCATTTCCGTCTGCATGACCTCCAGCGGCCGGTCCTCGTCATGGCCCGCGCCCTGCACGGTGTGAATATCTCCGGAAACGCGGACGACCCGGAAGACACTGCAGTATTTGCGATCTTCTTTCTCGTCAGTCCCGACAACGATTCCGGCCAGCACCTGCGCATCCTCGCAAACATCGCCGGGCAAGCAGATACCGACACCTTCATCAGTGAATGGCTGGCGGCGTCCAACGCGCAGGAACTGAAGGGGATCTTCATGCGCACGGGCAACTGCATCACATTCCGCCTAAAACCTGGCGACAAGACCGCCGAATGGATCGGCCGCGCGATCAAAGACATTCAACTCCCGGATGACTGCCTGATCGCCGCCGTCCACCGTCGTGACAGCATGATCGTGCCGCACGGCAACACTGTTCTGGATGAAAATGACCGTGTCACGGTGATCGGCGAATCCCCCGGCCTCAAACAACTGCGAGAAGAATTTGAGCGAGGACAAGATCGCCCTGGCTTTTGACTGATCAGTCGTACGAAGTTTCCCGAACAAGCGCTCTTCATGCTGCTGAAAAAGGATCTTGACAGAAAAATCATCGCGCAGGTATGACACGGCACAGTCTGCATCGACCAGGAGCACCGCGACGTTATGCCACAAAACATCGGTATTCTCACCAGCGGCGGCGATTGCCCCGGCCTCAACGCCGCCATACGCGGTATCGGTAAAGCCGGCCATGACACCTTCGGGATGCACTGCATCGGCTTCCGTGACGGCTTCCGCGGCCTCGTCCAGGACCGCACCATGGACCTCGACGGTGACCTGCTCTCCGGTATCCTGACCGACGGCGGTACCATCCTGGGCACCAGCCGCGACAAGCCGCACCGTATGCAAATAGACGGCAAAACGATGGACATGACCGGGGCCATCCTCGACACTTATCAGCGCCATCACCTCGATGCCCTCGTCTGCCTCGGCGGCGGCGGCACGCAGAAAAACGCGTTGCGGCTGAAAGACGCCGGGCTGAATATCATGACACTGCCCAAAACCATCGACAACGATGTGTGGGGCACCGACGTCACCTTCGGCTTCGACACCGCCATGGCGATCGCCACCGAGGCGATCGACCGGCTCCATTCCACTGCCACCAGCCATCACCGCATCATCGTAGTCGAAATCATGGGGCACCGTGCCGGCTGGCTCGCACTCGGCGCCGGCATCGCCGGCGGCGCCGACGTCATTCTGATTCCGGAAATGCCGTACGATGCCGAGATCGTCGCCGCGGCAATCCGCGAC
>JASLZG010000292.1:0-256 GCA_030754995.1 Lentisphaeria bacterium | reverse complement strand
GGCACCGGCGCGGCAAGCGCTTCAGTATCGTCGCGGTCGCTGAAGGCGCCATGTCGAAGGAACACGCCGCGCAGGTAGACGAATTGCTGGCCGCAAAAAACACTGCCGAATCGAAATCAGAGCGTAAAAAAATCTCCGCGAAACTGGCTGCCTTCCACGATCATCACGTCGACCACACCGTACGCCTGACCGCGCACCTCGAAAAACTTACCGGCCAGGAAGCGCGCCTGACCATTCTCGGCTACCTGCAACGCGG
>JASLZG010000291.1 GCA_030754995.1 Lentisphaeria bacterium | reverse complement strand
ATACCAATCGTATTTTTCTCATCGGGATGTCTTGCGGCGGGCACATGGTCGCGCTGGCGGCAACCGCGGGTGACGGTCAATTCACCCGAACCGGCGGCTGGGAGGATCAGTCCAATGATTTTCGCGCGGCGATCAGTTCCGCCGGCGCCTACGACCTGATAAAGCTGGATTGGGGCTCGGGCTGGATGCCCAGCGGCGAGAGCTGGGACAGCGCGAGGAAATACGGCTCCCCCCTCACTCACGTTTCGGCCGAAACAAAGCCGCTGTTGATCGTTCACTCGGACACCGATCGATCGGTCCCGATACAGCAGGCGCTGGACATGGCTGATGCACTGGGCAAAGCCGGGGCGCCCTTCGAATTTCGCCACTACAAGGATCGCGGCCATATGTCGATTACTGACGAGGTGGTCGAAGCATCGACGGCGTTTATCGAGAAGGTGTGCAGGAACGAACCGCTTAGCGGAACGCGAGTAGATATTGAATAGGAAAAGTCCATGGCCTCCCCACAGCCCCCTTCCGGTCTGCCGCCGTTCTCGCCGGCAATCTCGACTACCATAATTCAACCAAACGTCCTCGAGCCGGCGAAGCATCTCCCCCTCATCGCCGCCGCCGGGTTCCGCTGCATCGAGCTGTGCTGCAACTGCGGCGCCAAGGATTTCGACGCCGCATCGCCAGCCGCCCGGCAGGAGTTGGTCTCGGTTGCGAGCGACCTGGGCATTACGATTCGCAGCGTTCACGCGCCGGGCATCTATCCACGAACCCATGTGGATGACGCAATGGGGCGCGAATACCTCGACGCCGCAAAAGCGCACTGCGACCTGGCGGCTGAACTGGGGGCACAGGTGGTCGTGCTGCATCGTCTCAAGACGCAGAAACCCGGCCCGCCGGAATGGGACCGGATGATGCACGCGCTGCTCGACGAAATGGCCGGATACGTGTTGTCGATGCCGGTCGTCATCGGCTTGGAGAACCTGAACTGGCGCGTCGACGCCCGGGAAGATCTCGACATTGTTCGGTCCTACGGCGAAGACGCCATGGTATTCGTGTTCGACACCGGCCATGCCCATCTCTTCGGTGCGGTCGACGATTATCTTGGCCTGTGCGGCCTGCGCCTGCGCGGCGTGCACATCCATGACAATGACGGCCTGGCGGACCTCCATTGGATTCCAGGCAAGGGGGGGGTCGACTGGAAAGCATTCGTCGAGGGCCTTGTCAAGACCGGCTACACCGGCCCGCTGATGTCGGAGGTACAGGATTTTCACCGGCAGGACGACCTGCCCGGGTTGCTGGACGATTGCATGGCTGCACTGCAGATGCTGCGCGGCTATCTGCCCGATGACGGGTGAGCCGCCGGTCGAAAACGTCGAGAACGAGGACATCAACACCATGGGTAAAGTCATCAATGCCGCCTTCATTGGCGTCGGCGCTTTCATCGGCAGGGAGCATCTGCCGCACGCCTTCAACAACCCGAAGTATCGCGTCCACACACTCTGCGACTTGCGCGAGGATATTCTGAAGGAACCCGCCGGTCAGTACGATGCCCTGAAGACAACGACTGACTACCAGGACGTCCTCAATGACGCCGAAGTCGACCTGGTGTTTATTGGCACCAAGGGCGATCAGCACGCCCGGTTCGCCGCCGAAGCTGCAAACGCCGGCAAGCACGTTGTCGTCGAGAAGCCGATGACCCACACGCAGGAGGAATCGGAGCGCGTCGTCAAGGCGGTCATTGACAACGATGTCCGGCTGTTGGTCGGCTACAACCGGCGCTGTTCCGATGCAATGCTGGAGACGAAAAAGCTGTTTTCCGAAGTGCGCAAGGACACCGTCCGGATCTATTATCGGATGGTCACCGATATCATGGACTACCTCGATTACTATGCGTTCGACATCGGGCGGGGCGGTGGCCATTTGATTATGGAAGGCGTTCACATCCTGGACATCATAACCTGGCTGGTCGAGTCCGAACCCGTGCGTATTTATGCACAGGGGGTGCCGGAATACGACGACAGCGTGATGATCACCTACGCCGACGGCACGGTGGCGACTTTCATCCTGTCGCGCAACGGCGGGCATTGTTACCCCAAGGAAGCGATGGAAATCTACACCGGCCGCAGCACCATCGTGATGGATCAATTCTGCGAGCTCCGCGCCGACGTTTTTCCCGACCGGTTTGTGCGAAAATATTTCCCCTTTCCGGACGACGAGGTCGATGAAGTACCGGGCGTTGTCGGACAGGACGGCGGCATCGAACTTCACTATCAGAAATCGGCGATACTGCGCAAGAACAACGCGTACTGGGATCAGCGGCTCCAACCCGACAAGGGCCATTACGAGGCCCTGGACCGATTCGCCGACGCGGTGCTGAACGACACGCCTTCGCCGTGTGACGAAATCGATGGCGCCCGGGCGACGTGCATGGCATTGAAAGCCCAGGAATCAATCCGTCGAAATCAACCGGTCGACATCTCGGGAGACGATTACTTCCTGCCGCTGCGCCGGGCGTGACTTGGGACGCACCACCAGTACCGAAACAAGTGCAACCGGCAATCATTACCCATGAAAATCACCACCACAGTCTCCTTCGGCGAGGATCTCGGACAGAATCCCGGCACCCTTTTTGAAGCCAGGGATTCGGATGGCCGCGTCGTCTTCGGCGCCGGGTTTGCCGGGCTGTACAACACCTTTTTCCGGATGGACCGGTGGACGCTGCAGTTCTTTGTTCGCGGCGGCGACAACAGTTGCACCTTCGAGAAACTGCCGCCGCCCTCGGACGACGGCGGCAATTACATGTTTGATTTCGACGGCCGAGTCTATCAATACTCGCCATACCAGGACTGCACGGCGCGGTGGTGGGACGACGAGTCACGGACATGGCAGGTCGACGACAGTTTCGGCATTGGAGAGACGATGCGCGGCGAGGGCAAGATGCGGGTTGCCGGGCGGATCCTCCAATTCAGGAACGGCGAGGTCTCGTATGACGGTGAAATAATCCTGTCCGTACCCGCCGACGGATTCTTTCACAATTTCTATTATGCGCACGGCTGCCTCTCGTTCTATCAGAACAACTCAGATGGCGAGCCGCCATGGAGCAAGCTGCACGCCGTCCCCTGGAAGCCGGGGCAGGGGGTGATTGACATGAGCAGCGCGACGACATTGGATCTGCGATATCCAGGCGAGAAATCGTTCGCTATCGGCCAGCTTGGCAGCGAGATCATTCACTCATCGAATCTCGGCGGCGTATACGTCCTCGATGGCTTGGAGTGGCGAGTCCTGCGCCAATCCTTCAAGGGCCTCAGTCACCAGCTTTATTCGATGCTCAACTGGTACGATCGCATGTTGGTCGGCCATTATCCGACGGGCAACCTGTTCGAATACGACGGCGATGTGCTCCGGCAGCTCGAGAACTGGCCGCCGGTCATGCCCGGGGTTTCAACGGAAAACCGGGAAGCGCAGACCACCTGTTTGTATGGTGGTGATCTTTACGTCGGTGTCTGGCCGTGGGCCGAGCTTTCCCGCTACGACGCGTTTGAAGATCGGTGGCACTTTGTCCGATGCATGTTCGAGCACCCGGAGAAGACGGACCAGGTGGATCACCCGTGGGAGGATGTCATCAAAGCGTACAATGAGACACACGACGACGACGTGATCGCTAACGATTGGGGCCACCGCATCACCGGACTTTGCGCGATGGGCGATTCGCTGTACATCTCGGTGTCCCCGATGGGCTGTTATCGGCGGGACATGCGCCTCGAGTTTCTGCACGATGACGATATCTGGAATGAATATCGAACGATCTACAGGATGCGCAAATCCGGCTGTGCCGCTGGCCCTGTTGCGTCGACCGAGGGGCCGACAAAGCTGGAATTCACTGCCGAGGGTGACCGTATCGAGGTCGCCCAGGATGGCATCGTGATTGCCGCCGCCGCCGTCGATCGCGATGCCGTAAAAAAGATGGAAGCAGCCGCGATCGAGTGGGGAAACGGGATGTTCGGCCCGTTGTCTGGAGAGATCCAGGGATGACGCCTGACAGCTCAAAAACTGCTCCTGAAAGCAAAGATTTTGAGCTATACCAAAGGCCGTGAAGGAGGTTTGAGAACTCACATGGCAATTAGAAAGAAACTGGCGTGGACTGCCGCGCTGCTCATCGCATTCTCGCTCGTAACGCAGACTGCCTGTGGCCAGGCGGCCCAAGACATGGCGGGCGTGCAGGCCGAGTCCGGAGGATGGAAGCTCGAATTCACCGACGTTTTCGACATGCACTCAAATGAAATGCGAACGTTCGTGAGACAAAGTATTGCACTTCAGATTGGGATTTGTGAAAAGAGTTGACGATATTCGAGGGTTCAAGGATGCAAGAGGCCGAATAGGAGATTATCCGTAGGTACACCTCAACTGGGGCCGCGAATCACAAGGGGACTGATGGGAACATACATACCGAACGCCTGGGCTTCGCTCGGAAACATTTACCACGTGGCGCAGGACCATCCGCAGGCGTCCGACGCGAACCCGGGCACGACCGAACTGCCGTTCAAGACTATCTCCGCCGGGGCGGCAGTGGCGTGTGAATGCGACAGGGTCCTGATCGACGAAGGGATCTACCGCGAGCAGGTGCCGCTCCTGCGGCATGGCCACGCGTACTATCCCAGCAGCTGGATTGTCTTCGAGGCCGTGGCCGGGAAGGAAGTCCATGTCAAGGGGTCCGATGTTTTCGAAGCCGAGTGGACCGGACTCGGTGACGGCGTATATGCCGCGGATCTACCGCAAACGCTCTTCGCTGGTGGCGCCTACAATCCTTATGAATTGCCATGTTCCCCTCGACCCGATCAGCACCGGGTGAGCCGCGGCTCATACCCACTCAGCGAAAGTGAAGCGGCGGAGCGGGAGAAGGTGCGGCCCACGCAGGAGCAAAGGCTTCCCGAGACACTCGGCCAGATCTACGTGGATGGCGAGGCGCTTTCGCAGCTCGATAACATCCTGGATCTCCGGACATCGCCGAACGCGTTCGTCGTGTCGGCGGATGGCAAGCAGATTCTATGTCACTTTCCGGATAACCAGCCACCCGAGGGCAGGCTGGTGGAGCTTGCCGTCCGGGAACGCTGTTTCAAGCTGACATTTCCCGTACCGCCGGGGGGGCTGATGATTCGGACGCTCGGCATTCGTGCCGAACACGCGGCCGATCCCGGTCCGTTTTCCATGTGCCGTCCCCTTTCGATCCGGACGAATCAGGAATCCGGGATTGCCGTGCGCAAGACCCTTGATGTCGTCAATTCACTGCCGCGGGGCGGTGTGCTCCAAAGCAATTTTTCGTATCTGAGCCCGGATTCTCCGACCATCCTGAGTCGCGTTCACGACGGCACAAAACCGCTGACATGGGATAAGCTGCAAACGATCACGCGGCTCAGCGATGACGGCGCGAAAACGTGGCGGCAACTCGAATCCGGCCCATTGACCGAGCCAATCGCCAACTATTTCCTGGATGAAGAAAACGGCATGCTGCTGCGTTACAATCGCCTGCCGCTGCCGGAAAGTGATCGCGAAAGTGAGAGCCAGGCCTACTACCAACAAATCTCCTCTGACGCCGGGACCACGTGGGGCCCGCGTCAGCCGCTGGATTTCGACGAGCGCGTGCTTTGTTATTATACGATCACAAGACTGCAAAACGGCCGGTTGCTATGGTTCACTACCGAGAATCGTCCGGAGCTGAGCACAGATCTCACACTTTATAACAGCGAACTTTTCTTTGTGGTGAAAACGTGGATCGGCGACTGGCGCCCGGACCTGAGCGGCATCGATTGGGAACCGGTCGCCAGTATCGAAGATTATCGAACTCGATTGAAAGACGTGGCCAAGGAGTCTAAAATTCTGCTTCATGTTCGCCATCCAAATGGTCGCCCGGAGTACGTAACGCTTG
>JASLZG010000290.1 GCA_030754995.1 Lentisphaeria bacterium | reverse complement strand
GGATTTCCCCAATCGGCCGGCGTTCGGATACGGTAGTGACAGACGCAACAGGAAGAATGCCAAGGGAACTGCCGCATATCCTGGTGCTACCGTTCGAATCCGGAACCCGGGCTCACGAATGGTCTGCTGCGGGAGGGACGGGGAGAGATCCGGAAGCGCCCCCAGGGAGGATATCCTCTTACAATGGAATGCGTTGCACAGAGTCCTCTGAGGTGGTATCTTTTGCGCTCTTCCAATGTTTTTTTCCACCCGATTTTTTCAGCAACATGATCGGTCATGCGGCTGAACCGGTCGGCGGCTAACCCAATGGTGCCATGACTGTGCGCAAAGAGACGATGACTGGTCGCGAACGCTGGCTGGCAGTGATCAATCGGCAGACACCCGATCGTGTGCCAATGGACATCTGGGTCACCGCGGAGGCGACGGAGAACCTGCTGGCACACCTCGGCTGTGACTTTGACGAAGCCCTCAGGCGGCTGCACATCGACTACCCGCTCCGCGTCGAGGGCCGGTATATCGGGCCGCCGCTGCCTGAAGGCGAAGACCTCTTCGGGCGCCGCCGCCGGACAATTTCACACGGCACAGGCGTCTACGACGAGGTCGTCAACGCGCCGCTGGCTGCTTTCGAAACGGTTGACGAGATCGAAGCCGGGTACATTTGGCCCAATCCTGATCATTGGGACTATTCCCACCTTCCCGGGCAGGTTTCCGGCCAGGACCATCGCGTCGTCAAGGGCGGCGGGTCCGAGCCGTTACTGATTTACAAGAATTTGCGCGGCGAGGAGCGCGCCTTCATGGATCTGGTTGAAAACCCGGACATCGTGGATTACTGCCTCGACAAGCTCTTCGCTTTCGCCTACGAGGGCACGCGACGCATCTTCGAGACGATTCCGGGCCGTGTCGACATCACCTATGTCTCCGAAGATCTCGGTGGCCAGAGAGCGCTGCTCTATTCGCCGCGGCATATCCGCCGGTTCCTGCTGCCGGGGATGAAACGAATGGCCGATCTCGTCCGCCAGCACGGTTCGGTGGTGTTTCATCACAGCGACGGTGCCATCCGTGACATCCTTCCCGACATGGTTGACATGGGGGCACAAGTGCTCAATCCGATCCAGTGGCAACTCCCGGGCATGGCTCGTGAGGGGTTGAAACGGGATTTCGGTGACGCGCTGATTTTTTATGGGGGCGTCGACAATCAGCACACCTTGCCCTTCGGGACGGTTGCGGACGTGCAACGCGAGGTGATCGAGAATTTTGAGACATTAGGACGGGACGGTGGTTACATCCCAGCACCGTGCCACAACATCCAATCCAACACGCCGCCCGAGAATGTGGTGGCTATGTACGAGATCGGTTACGAGTACGGCTGGCGGGGATGACCAGCTGAAGACGTGCTCGTTGTGGCTGTCGAGCATCTCTGGGGACAACCCAGTATGCGGATGTTCGTCAGCGTTAATCTTCATAGTTGAAAAGAGGCGACCATGAATCTTGACAATTTCATCATCGTGGGAGAGAACATCCATTGCACCCGCAGCGTCAAACGTGGCGGCAAACGCATGACTACAACGGACGACGGCGCCGAGGCCGTGCTGTTCCGCCACGACGGCGAATCCGCGCAGTTGCCGGTGCCGGCTGACTGGGAGTCGATTTCGCCGGAGTACGCCAGGGACAAGTGCAAACACGTTGCATTGGCTGTTCACCACCTGCTCAACGGCGGCGACGACACCCGCTCGCTCGGCGAGCAGTACATCGATAACCTGGCGGTCACTCAAATCACGGCGGGGGCCAGTTTCCTCGACGTCAATGTCGACGAGTGCAGCATTGACCCGGCGGAGAGCGCCGCGATCATGGCAGCGCTCGTTACGTATATCTCCGAGCGCCATGACGCACCGCTGAGCATCGACTCATCGAGCCCGGAAGTGATGGCGGCCGGCCTCGCGGCCGGCGGCGGGAGCGGCCGGCGGTCGATGGTGAACTCCATCAGCCTCGAACGGGAGTCGCTGCTTGATGTGGTTGCCGAATCCGGTGCTGAAGTAATCGTCAGCGCCGCCGGCCGCACCGGACTGCCGGATACCGCCGACGAGCGGCTGGCGAACTTTCGCGAGGTGGTCGGGATGCTCGATGACCGTGACGTGCCACGGGAATGCCTGCACCTCGATCCGCTGGTGCTGCCCATCAGTACCGACTCGAACAACGGCAAGGCCTTTCTCGAGAGCACCACCCGGGCCGCGCAGGAGTTCCCGGACACCCACCTCAGCGGCGGCTTCAGCAACGTTTCTTTCGGCATGCCCAACCGCAAGCTGCTGAACCAGGTCTTTATCTGGCTGTGTATCGAGGCCGGGGCCGACGGCGGCATCATCGATCCGGTCGCGACGCCCGTCCGTGGTGTCACCGATCTCGACCCGGAGGCCGAACCGTTCCAGCTGGCGCGCGCCGTCCTCCTCGGTGAGGATCAATTCGGGATGGAGTACATCAGTGCTTTTCGAGATGGGCGACTGAATCCCAACCCCTGAATCCAGATCCCGGCATTCTACGGGAAAGCTGCGGGATGTCGGCGCAAACGCCCGGCGGCAGGTTGGTCCGTCAACCGTGGTGGTCGTGAAAATCTCCGGTTTGCCCCCATTTTTCCACGATGGCGTCGATATCGGCCCCATCCACTTCGTCCTTGCCCCGGCTTACCGCAATGTTTTCGATCTCGCCCATCACCATCGGGCGAATGAAGTCCGGTATCTTCTCGGCCCGGGCGCGGGCCTCGGCGCTCCACGGTATCTTGCTCTCGATGTGGCTGGAACCTTCTGCCCAGCTGGCGTATTTCTCTTGCATTGTCTCGCGCATGACCCGTGTTCGACCGTGGTCACGGGCCCACTGTTCAATCCGGCGCCGGCTCATGTCGCGCATGAACCCGCACGGCACTTGCTCGAGCCAGTCAAGCGCGTCGTCCGACCATTCGAGAATCATCGTGGCGGAGATGGATGCCGCCCGGCGTTCCTCCTCCGACATCGCCGTGAAACTGGCCTCGCCGTCGCAGGAGTCACAGGCCGCGGGCTGGTTGCCGTCGACGACATACCCACACATGCCGCATTGCCACGATGTGTCGGCAGACGGCTGCGGTTGCCCGCCTGAATTGATCGGCGGGTGCCCCGTCGAGCCTTGAAAAGCGGCGGCCATTTTTTCTCGTGCCTTGCCCATTCCAGCTTCTGCCACCTCGACAGTGATCTCGTGCAGGCCGTGGTTGCGGGCGTAATCCTCAATCGTCCCCTGGGCAGCGCTGCGCATGAAGCCGTTGGGTACGCGTTCCAGCCGCGCCATCGCCGCATCCGTCCACACCAGCTCGTCCGGTGCCGGTGCCGGCGTGTCATCCTCCAGTGCCATGATGTCGGTGAGCATGGCGACGGTGACAGTTCGGTGACGTTGCGTTAATGTTCGTTTTTCCGCTTTGGCACGGACCTGGTTTCGCATGACGGGGCAGCGAATCTGTTCCAGTTTCTTGAGGGCATCGTCTTGCCAACTTATCTCTCGGTCCATCAGCTTCCCGCGGGCGCTGTCACTTGCCTCCGGGTCCCTGGCAATCTGCTCGAACCCTTCGCTGTTGCCGCTGCAGACCGGGCAAGCTGCAGGTTCATTGCCGTGGTGCACATAATTGCAGGTGCGACAACGGAAGCCGGCATCCGGTTGCGGCTCAGTGACACTGTCTTCATCATCGAACTGGATGCCCATTTTGGCGATCGCGTCCGGCGGTAGCAGTTTGCGGATCGCGGCGTACAGAATGGAGGTGGTCACCACTGTGTGCCCTTCGGCGACACAGTAATTCTGGATCGCCTTGACGGCGACACCACGAGCCATGGCGGGTACCATGGTCATGCGGTCTTCGGCTTCCCTGGTCCAGGTGACTGTCTCCTCGGCCTGGTACTCGACCGGTGGTGTCATTCGGTGTTCCACCACGAGAATATTGCAGTCGGCGATGCGGCAGATGTTTTCTGTATTGCTGCCGATATCCATGTCCTCATCACTGTGAATGCCGATTCGTCCCATAACTGTCATCCACGGCTGCCGTGAGGCGACAAAGTCCAGGATCTGGTCAAATGCCTTGCCATCGAGGAGGTGCGTTTCGATCTCGATGTCCTGATCCGCCACGATGCGCCTGGCGATGTCGAGATTGGCCTGGTAAACCTTGGCAAGGCCGGCATCGATAATCTTCTCGTGCAGTTCCTCCTGTTCCTCGAACTTGAAGACGTCACGGGCCTTCTCGTTCAAGGCATCTTTCAGGGAGTTGAACATCGTGTAATGAAAATAGGGATCGAACGCGGAGACGGCGACGAGTCTCTTGTCAAACGCCCGGGCAAGCTGGATACCCCTCTCGAGGGCGCCGAAACTGTGCGCACTGCCGTCGAGGCAGACAACGATCTCGTCGGACAACACCGTGGACGGTTTTCTCTTGCAGATAAGGATGTCCTTGTGCACGCGCCGGAGCACACGTTCGGTGACCGACCCCAGGAGGGAGGTGGAGACGCGGCCGATGCCATGGCCGCCCAGGGCGACGAGATCGTAACCGTTCCTGTTGATGCTGCGGACCAGCTCCTGCCAGTTCTTGCCCTCGAGGGATATACCCGAGAAGGGAATGTCTTGCTCCTGGCAGGTGGTTGCCATGTTGCCGAGGTACGAGTCGGTTATCAGGGCCAGGCCGTCTGAGATCAGTGAGTCATGGATGACCCGCTGCTCATCGAGGCTGGTCTCCTCCTGGTACTCCTCCGGCAGCCCGCCTTCCATCATCTTGAATCGCCGCTCGTGGAGCTTGGCAGCATAGACGTGGCTGCCGTAGAGATGGGCGTCATGTTCTTTGCCGATGACCACCGCCAGTTCCATGGCGCCGTCTGAAAGTTCAGAGTTGTCAATTGCGACGTATATTTCTTTATACGGATCTGGCATCTGGTGTTCTCCTTTCTTGCTGTCCAAAGCAGATCCCCATCTCCTGCTCTCGTTGCTCCCGGTATTCCTGCATCAGCTCGGCTGAAATGACCGTCGCCCCGGCAGTGGCCGCGTGTTCTTCCAGCCTCTGCTTGACTCGGCGGCGCAGGAAAATGGGTATGTTCTTGAGGCGGTCCCGGGCCTCGTCCGACCAGGTGATCGCGTCCGGCGCCTGATCGGCTGGGCACACCACCGGAATGACCGTTTCGCCCCCGGGCAGATAACTGCAGCTTGGGTCGGCACCAAGCAGGTCGCCGTTGACTGCCAGGGCCCGGGCTCGACAGCCGCCACAGATCTTGGTGTACTGGCAGGCGGCACATTTGCCTTGCAGTTGCGGCTGGCGCAGGGCGTTCATCAGGGCGGACGTCTGCCAGATAGTCCAGAAATCCTCGTCCCGCACATTGCCCGCGGAGTTTTCCATATAGGGACATGGTGTAACGTCGCCGGAAGGTGTTACCCGGCAGTAGTGCGTTGCGGCGGGACAGCCGCCGCCATCATACCCGGTGGCGCGGGTGTACAGTGAGGCGGGGTCCTGCTCGTAGAGCACGCGTTTGAAGTGGGGCGCACATCGCGCCTGCACCATGATGCCTTTTTGCTCCCGCTGTAATCGAGCGATATGCTGCAGGGCTTGCTCGTACTGTGTCGGCGTCAGGTCGAGCAGGCTTTGCCCGCGGCCGACGCAGACCAGGAAGAAAAAGTTTATGATCCCGGCCCCGAGGTCTCGGGCCAGTTCAACGGCAGCATCGAGCGTGTTCTGATTCTGCCGGGTAACCGTGAAATGAACCTGCGCATGCAGACCGTTCTCCGCACATCGGCGGACGGCCTGGCAACTGCGGTCGAAGGAGCCGGCACTGCCACGGAACTGGTCGTGGTCGGCCGCATTGGCGGCATCGAGGCTGATGCCGACGCCGGCGAGGCCGAGCTCGCGAAAATGCCGGATGTGCTGCTGAGTCA
>JASLZG010000028.1:282-25976 GCA_030754995.1 Lentisphaeria bacterium | reverse complement strand
TCATTGCTCTCGATACGCACGTCATCTCCTGTCCTGATTGCCAAAAACTGACCGACAGTTATCGCGAGGCGAAAGAGACACCACGTGAGCACTTGAAGCAGCCGGTTGTGATACCGCGCGACGTCAAGTTCGAGATTGTCGAATCGCTCAGCCAGACCGGCCAGTGACCGACGCCTGCTTTGTTGCCCTCGACTTTCATCAGGACCACCCGGGCAAAACCCGGCTCTTCCGTTCTGCCGAACCGCCGGTCATCGCGCCTTGCGCCGACGATGTCCTTCCCTGTCTGCAGACGGTCGAAAACGCCGCCCGTGACGGCCGCCACGCGGTCGGGTTCATTGCCTACGAAGCCGCCGGCGCCATAGACCCCGATTTGCTCACCCCGCAACCGGACGGCAATCTGCCGCTGCTGTGGTTCCTGCTGTGCGACGAACCTGCAGTCACCGATGACCTGCCCGACGTCCGGCGCGGTGACCCCGGCGCTGCCGGGCCCGCTCTCGATGAGTGGCAGTTCAGCGTTGATCAGCAGCTCTACGACACCGCCTTCGACCAGGTCATGCAACATCTCCGTGACGGCGAGACGTATCAGACAAACCTGTCCTTCCGCGCCTGTTCGCAACTCCACGGCAGCGTCTCCGACCTGTACCGCAACATGCGCCGGGCCCAGTGCGCCGAATTCTGTGCCTGGATCCACTCCGGCGACTGGGACATACTCTCGGCCTCGCCGGAACTTTTCCTGGACCGCCGCGACCAGCATCTGGCGACCCGTCCGATGAAGGGCACCCGTCCGCGTGGCCTGTCCTCGGCAGCGGACATCGCAATTGCCGGGGAGCTGCAGGGCAATGACAAGGATCGCGCTGAAAACGTCATGATCGTCGATCTGCTGCGCAATGACCTGGGCCGCGTCGCGGAGCTTGGCTCCGTTCGCGTTACCGACCTGTTCCGCGTCGAACGATATCCCACCATCTGGCAGATGACCTCGACCGTCGAAGCCGACCTGCGGCCCGAAGTGACGTGGACCGATATCCTGCGGGCGACATTCCCGTGCGGTTCCGTAACCGGCGCGCCGAAGGTCAGGACCATGGAGATCATTACTGAGCTGGAATCCACGCCGCGCAACGTCTACTGTGGCACGATCGGCTGGCTGCGCCCAGGTGGCGACGGCACCTTCAACGTCGCCATCCGCACCTTGACCATCGACCAGCAAGGCCGGGCAACCTACCCGATCGGCAGTGGGTTGGTTGCAGACTCGGACAGTGCCGGCGAGTATCGTGAGTGCCTGCTGAAAGCTGCCGTGCTCGGCCATCATCCGGCCCCGCCGTCTGGGCTGGTCGAGACCATGCGATTCGAGCCGGGCACCGGCATCTATCTGCTGGAGCGTCATCTTCACAGGCTGCGGGATTCAGCCGACTATTTCGGCTTCGAGATGCCGCAGCTGTTACCGGCGGATTTGCAGCAACAGGAAGCGGGCTGGACAACCCCGATGCGCCTGCGCGTCGTGGTCGAGGAGTCCGGCAGCTATACGATCGAAACGACGCCGTTGCCCGCAGACTACGGTGCCCATCCCGTCACAGTCGCCCTGGCCAGCGTCCCGGTCGACAGCGACGACGTTTTCCTGTATCACAAAACAACGAGCCGCTCGGTGTACGAGCGCGCCGCTGTCGCGGTCGATACGGATGACGTCATCCTCTTCAACAAACGCGGCGAGGTCACGGAGACCAGCATTGCGAACATTGCAATTCAAACCGAGGCCGGTGGTGACTGGCTGACGCCGCCGAGCGCCTGCGGACTGCTGTCGGGGACCATGCGCGAAGAGCTTCTGGCCCGCGGCGAACTTCGGGAGGGGATCATCCAGGTCGGCGATTTAGGCACTGCCGCAGCAATCAAGCTGTTCAACTCCGTGCGCGGCGAATATCCGGCCACGTTGATCACCGACTGAGTCGTGTACCGGCGCCGGTTCCAGGATTCAACCCGCCGCATCGGCGGCTCAGCCGAACTTCTCATCAGTGCGGACTCGAATACAAACCGACTGGCACGGCTCCCGTACACTCTTGAACTGGTTTCGGCGATTGAAAAAAGTCGGCATACCCGGATCTCTGCATTACCCACCTGCCGGTGACCAGGTCACAGATCTTCGACGCGCAGCAGCACCGGTTCGTCGCTGACAACGTCCAGTCCGGCGATCTTCTGCAACGCTGACTGCACGTCCTTCTCTCTCGCGATGTGAGTCATCAGGACCACCGGTACGGGCTCGGTCGTCTCTTTCTGCAGGATGCTGGCAATACTGATGTTCGATTCGCCGAATATGTGAGTGATGCGGGAGAGTACATCAGGCTTGTCCTCGACCTGCAGCCGGATGTAATAGCGGCTGCGGACGTCGTCGATCGGCGTGAGCTCGCCGTAGGTGTCGTGAGCCTGGAACGGCACGACCCGGCGGGCACTGTCATGGGCGATATTGAGGCCGACCTCGAGAAGGTCGGCAACGACGGCGCTGGCAGTCGCGTCGCGCCCGGCGCCGCGACCGTAAAACATCGTTTCCCCGACGGCGTCGCCCTTGACGCAAACGGCATTGAAAACATCACTGACCTGGCCGAGCATCGAACTGGCGGGGATGAGCACGGGATGAACGCGCATATCGACATCGTTGCCGGCCGGCTTGACGATGGCCAGCAGCTTGATCTTGTAGCCCATGCCGGCAGCGTTCTCAATATCCTGGACGTCGAGTCCGCGGATGCCGGAGGTATGCATGCGCGCGACATCGAACCACCGGCCGAAGGCGAGGGCGGTGAGGATGACGGTCTTGTGCGCCGTGTCGTCGCCGTCGATGTCGAAGGACGGATCGGCCTCGGCGTACCCGAGTTTCTGCGCCTCGTCGAGCACCTCGGCAAAGGCGATGCCTTCGTGTTCCATGCGTGTCAGAATATAATTGCAGGTGCCGTTGAGGATGGCGTAGATCGACTCGATCCGGTTGCCGGCCAGGCCCTCGCGCAGCGTCTTGATGATCGGGATGCCGCCGGCAGTGCTGGCTTCAAAGTAGACATCGACATTATTGGCCTCGGCGGCCGCGAAGATCTCGGCGCCGTGAAATGCCAGCAACGCCTTGTTGGCGGTGACGATGGACTTGCCGTTGTTGATCGCCTGCAACACAAATGTCCTGGCGTCCGTCGTGCCACCGATGAGCTCGACAACAACATCAATATCGTCGGCGTTGAGGACGTCATCGACATTCGTTGTGAGCACGCCTTCCGCGACCTCGACGCCGCGGTCGACATCGAGGTTGCGGACCATGATCCGCGCCAGCACCGGCCGGATGCCGATGCGTGCCGCCATCAGGTCGCAGTTTTTCTGGATGCACGCCGCCACGCCGGTGCCGACGGTGCCGAAGCCGATCATGCCGATCCGGAATTCCTTCATCGCAGGGTCTCGTCAGAAGTTGAAATATCAGTACATGGGCAACTGGATAAGATACGACCGGGCGCGCCCCTTGTCTATGCGCTGGTCGGCCTGAAGGGGACAAAGAAGGGCAGGGCAGGCTTTTCGCGGGCGGGTGCGGGTTGGCCTGTCAGACGTTGCGGCCCAGCCGTACAAGGCACGCTGCGGCGCTACAACAGGGACACTCACGCAGCGCCGGACCGGGAGCGCACAGGGCGTGGTGCCAAATCATGATTCTCCCCGGCGCCTGGCCGAGGTATCAGTACGGCATCCGTCTTGACCCGGGCCGAGTTGCTGCTACACTCACTGGTTTGGGTTTTTTCCTGAAATTTCACCGGGTAACCAAATCATGCCACATATCCTGATCATCGGCGTTGGCTCGATCGGACGGCGTCATGTCGAGAATTTTCTGAAGATCGATGATGTTCGATGTTCGATTGCGGAGATGGATGAGACGATGCGCCAACGGGTCGCAGACCAATTCCCGATCGAGCAGGCCTACGGGGATTTTCGCGAAGCCGACCTGCCGGATTTCGATGGTGTCGTGATCTGCACACCGACGAACACGCACATACGTTTCGCCACCGAAATTGTCTCTGCAGGCACCCATGTGCTTTGCGAGAAACCGCTGGACACGTCACTCGACGGTGTCGACGAGTTAAAGTGCGCCCGTGACGCCAGCGGCGTGTCCGTTGGCATCGCCTTCGTCATGCGCTGCGACTCGATTTTCCAGGAGATGAAGGCTCGGCTCGACACCGGTGACATCGGCGCCGTCTACATGGCCCATTCAGTCGCCACACAATACTGGCCGCGCGTGCGCCAGAATTTTCCACCGCAATACGCCATGAGCCGCGCCACCGGCGGCGGCGCTATTCAGGACCACATGGTGCACCACATCAATCTGTTCGAGTGGTTCTTCGGCCAACCGGTCAGTGTCGCGGCCCGCCACTGGCAGCTCGGGCTGGGCCTGCCGACGGAGGATACCGCGGCCGTCACTATTGAATTTCCGAACAATGTCGTTGCTCAACTGGAGATCTCCCTGTGCCAGCAAAACCCGGCCTGGAGCGTGCATGTGGCAGGTGAATCCTCAACCCTGCGGGTAGTCGGCAATTCCAATCATGTCGAGCGCTACGACCCGGACACCGACTGCTGGCGACCGGGTAAGGTCAAAGCGGCCGGACGTGACGACTGGTTCCACAACCAGGCCCAGCGTTTCATCGATATGATCAATGGCGAGGCCGAGCCGCATTGCACTATTGAGGGAGCGGAGCAGACGATGCGCACAATTATGGCGGCCCACGAATCCGCCGACGGAGATGGCCGCCGGCTCACACCGGTCTACGCCAACAGCTGAAAACGTGATTCGGAGCAGTCAACGGAAGTGCCGGCCCCATGGGTGTAAAAGCATTGCGTTTTTCACAGTTCCGCATTAAATTTGCCACAGAAAACCCCAAATGCAGCCGAGAAAGTCATGAACAGATTAAAATTAAGCCGAACACAATACGGATATCTTGCCGTATGCCTGGCCCTGCTGATCCTCTCACTGCCGGCTGGCGGCGACGAAGAGCCACCGCCGCCGGCGCCCGTCGATGCAGTCGATGCGGTCGAGCCGCCGCCGCCGGCGCCCGTCGATGTCGTCGCAGCGCCAGCGCCGAAAGCTGACGCAGCACCGATCACGGGTGAGCGGCCGAAAGTCGCTGTCATCCCGTTGCGCGATCAGATCAACGACCCGATGCTGTACTTCATTCGCCGGGCCTTGAAGGATGCTAAAGCGGACGAAGTCGACCTGGTCGTCATCGACATGGACACGCCCGGCGGCCGGATCGATCACACCGAGGAGATCATTGCGCATATCCAGAAGCTTGAAGACATTCCGGTCTACGTCTTTGTGAACCAGGACGCGATCAGCGCCGGTGCCATGATTTCCATCGCCTGCGATCGGATCTACATGTCGCCGCGCGGCAGGATCGGCGCCGCGGCGCCGATCTGGATGAATCAGGGCGGGATTGCCGAGATGCCGCCGGACGTGCGCGAAAAGATGTTGTCGGTCATCCGCGCCATGATGCGCGGGCTGGCCAATGAAAACGGCTACAACGAAGACGTCGCCATGGCGATGGTCGATGATCAGGTCGAAGTGAAAATCGGTGATGAGGTCATATGTGATGTCGGCGAGTTGCTGATGATGACCGCACAGGAGGCGGTGCGCATCTACCCACCGATGACCGATCCGATCCTGGCAACCGACATGGTCGATGACATCGCCGACCTGCTGGCGGTCCTTGACATGGCCAATGCCGAAATCATCGACATTGAACCGGTCGGTTCCGAACAGCTGGCAAAGATCATCACCATGTTGGCACCGCTGCTGATGTTCGCCGGTATGATGGGTATTTACATGGAACTGAAAACGCCGGGCTTCGGCGTTCCAGGCATTGTCGGAGCAGTGTGTATCTGCATTTACTTTTTCGGCCACTACGTTGCCGGCCTGGCCGGGATAGAAGACATGGCCCTGGTGATCATCGGCATCGCGCTGATCGCGCTGGAGATCTTCGTCATCCCGGGGTTCGGCATTGCCGGGATCCTTGGCATATTCTGTCTCTTCGGAGGCCTGTTCATGGCGATGATACCGAATCTGCCGGATGTAACGAAGATGCCTGATTTCATGCCGGAAATCAGCCTTTGGCCGTATATCGAGCACGCCTTGATGAATACATCGATCGCGGTCCTGCTGATTGCCGCCGGTGGATACTTCCTCGGCAGATACCTGCCGAACCTGCCGTTCTTCGATAGCCTGATCCTGCGTGGCGCCACCCGCGCCTCGGATGGCTATGTGGCGCCGAACGTCAAAGAGAATTCCAAGCTCATCGGCGAGACAGGCATGACGCTGACGCCGCTGCGGCCGAGCGGTATCGCGACAATCAACAACCGGCGCGTCGATGTCGTAAGCAACGGTGATTTCATCGACCAGGACGAACGCGTAATGGTGAAAAGGGTGCGGGGCGCCCGCGTCGTGGTCATTCCGGTCGCCGCTAATCCCGAGCCGGCCGACTCTGCGTAGCACCGCGATGAGCCTGGCGTACCTTTCACCGCATTTACCGGCTGGAAAACCGGTGCCACAAAGACCGTCCTTTCAGAATCGTTTGAATTGCCTATGACGCTACACGCCTTCTGGCTGCCCAACAGCTTCGTTATGTCGTTCTGGCTGGAGGATAATCAGGGCCCCGGGCCCGACCTCGACCCCGGCGGCTCCGAGCACCCCCGTGGCATGTTGTTCACCGACCTGGTCGGGCAGCTGCCGACGGAACTGGAGCTGTATCAGGAGCAGCGGTTCGGCCTGTTTCCGGCCGCCGACGGGCTGCCGATCGCCTCGCATCTCGATATCCCGATCGACGCACAGTTGCAGCCCTGGTGCATCGATACCGGCGAGACCATTGCCGAGTGCGTCATCGACTTCTTCAGGACCCGGCCGTTGCCCGTCGATGAAGGCACGACGATTGGCGACAGCCTCTTGTACTGGCAGCAAATTGCCGAGTTCGCAGTGCTGCTGGTCGATGAGACGTTGATGGTGCCGGGCATCGCCGAGCTCGAGGGCAAGAAGTATCCCGTCTGGCAGGCCGCCGTGCCGCTCGAGCTCGATCCTTACTGGCAGTCGCTCGTGACCGCCATGCCGCCGGTCGTTCATGCCTTGATGCCGGACAATGAATTCGCCGCCACCCCCGAGGCGCTGCCGCTGTCTTTTCTCGATGCCTGTGTCGACTTCCAGGTGCGGCAGTGGGCGATGCAGCGCAATCCGAAATTCCACCGGCCGCGCAAGAGCCAGCCGCCGTTGCCGAAGCAATGGCTCGACGCTTTGCAGGCGGGGCATTTCTCGGCACTTTTTGCCGATTCGCGACGGCTGGAAACGTTTGTCGAAGAGGTCGGTCTGTGGAACGATGGGGTGCGCCCGCTAAGTCTGTTTTCGCCGTACCGCCTCGGCCTCGAACTGATGCCGCCCGACGATCACGACGGCGACTGGGAGATCCACCCGACGGTCAGGTCGAATCGCGACAGGGAACTGAGCGTGCCGGCCGGGGAATTGTTCGATCCGGCGGCCAGTACCCATCACCCGACCGCTTTGCTGCCGTGCCTGCTGGCGGGCCTCGGGCGCGCCGCCGTCGACTTTCCGCCGCTTGACGCCTGCCTGGAATCGGTGCCGCCGGAGCCGTGCCGCATTGACCGGATGCAGGCCCTGGTTTTCATGACCGAGGCGTCGCTGTTGTTGCAGAAGCACGGTTTCATCGTGCACTTGCCGACGTGGTGGGAGGAGCCGCAGGAGAAGCTCGGGCTGCTACTGCGGATATCGACGCCGAGGAATACGGGTACCGACCGGAATGCCGTGCTCGGGCTTGACCAGATGGTGTCGTATAGTTGGGAAGCAGCCATGGGCGAAGAATCGCTGACGGAAGCGGAATTTCGTGAACTGGCGACGTCGAAAACGCAACTCATTCATCGCAACGGCCGCTGGAGGCGCGTCGATACCGGCGCCATCCGCAAGTCGATGAAGCAACTCAAGGATCGCGGTTTCAGCGGTGATGCGTCGCTGGCGAACGCCATGGAGATCGGGTTTGGCATGGAGCATGCCGGTGGCCTGCCGGTTCTCGACCTGCGCTTCGATTGCGGCGAGGATGCCTCCTGGCTGGACGACTTTCGAACGGACGCCCGCTTCAAGATGTTGCCGACACCGAAGACTTTCCGGGGCACCCTGCGGCCGTACCAGGAGATCGGCTATTCGTGGCTGCAGTTTGTCGCAGATGCCGGACTCGGCGTTTGTCTGGCGGACGACATGGGGCTGGGCAAAACCGTGCAGATGATTGCGGTGTTGGCGCATCAGCAGGTCAACAAACTGGCGGAAGGCCCGTCACTGATCGTTTGCCCGATGTCCGTTGTCGGCAACTGGGCCCGCGAGCTTGAGCGGTTCGCCCCGTCGCTGCGGGTGCTGATACATCACGGCGGCGATCGCTCCAGCCAGCGGATGTTCGTTGATTCGGCCGGTGAGTACGACGCGATCATCACGACGTACAACCTGATCGTCCGCGACCAGACCAGTTTTCTCAGTTGCCGCTGGTGGAATATCATTCTGGACGAGGCGCAGAACATCAAAAACCCCAACACCAAGCAGTCTGTCGCGGTCCGCTCACTGCGTGCTTGCAACCGGTATTGCCTGACCGGCACCCCCGTCGAGAATCGCCTGATCGAGCTGTGGTCGATCATGGATTTCCTCAACGCCGGGTTCCTCGGCTGGATCGGCACGTTCCGGACCCATTTCGCGATGCCTATCGAACGCGACGGCTCCGATAGGCGTGCGGCGATTCTGCGCAAAATCACGCGGCCCTTCATCCTGCGCCGGCTCAAGTCGGATCGCTCGATCATCTGTGACCTGCCTGAAAAGAACGAGATGAAAGTTTTCTGCAACCTCACGGCCGAGCAGGCGGCATTGTACCAGACCGTCGTCGACCAGATGTTCACGTGCATCGGTGGCGAAGAAGGGAGTTCTTTTGAGCGCAAGGGGATGATCCTCAGTGCGCTGGTGAAACTCAAGCAGATCACCAATCATCCGGTGAATTTCCTGCATGACGACAGCGAATTCAGTTCGGCCCGCTCAGGAAAACTGCAACGCCTCGAAGAAATGATGCAGGTGGTGCTGGACGAAGGCGACAAGGCACTCATCTTCACCCAGTTCGCGCAGCTCGGCACCCGCCTGCACGAGAAACTCGCACGCAAATTCGGCGTCGAAGTATTGTACCTGCACGGCGGCACGCCACAGCGCCAGCGCGAACAGTTGATCAATAAGTTTCAAACCCGGCACGGGCCGCCGATGTTTCTGCTGTCGCTCAAAGCCGGCGGGTTGGGACTGAACCTGACCGAGGCAAATCACGTGTTTCATTACGACCGCTGGTGGAACCCGGCCGTCGAGGACCAGGCCACTGACCGGGCCTTCCGCATCGGTCAGACAAAGGCCGTGCAGGTACACAAGTACATTTGCGTCGGTACAGTCGAGGAAAAAATTGATCGTATGATCGACAACAAACGTCAGCTCGCCGACAACATCATCACTCCCGGGGAAACCCTGATCACCAACCTGTCCCTGACTGAACTGCGCGATGCCTTCATGCTCTCGCGCGATGCGGTGTCCGAACAATGATCAGCCACTGGCCAACCCATCAGGAAATCGACATCAACGTACCGATCAGCGTCGAGCATGGATTGCAGCTGCGGTCGCAGCGGGGCGAGATTGTCAAGAACTGGTGGGGCCGCGGCTTGCTTGCCGCCATGGACTCCACAGCGGTGAAAGAGGAGTTGGATGCCGGTAAGCGGTATGCCCGCAAGGGCCAGATCGAATGGATGGAGTGCAGCGAGAGCACCGTCAAGGCGTCGGTGCAGGGCAGGGATGACAAACCATATACCGTGACGATCGCATTCAAGGCGTTGCCCGGCGCCGCCTGGACCGCCGTCCTCACCGAACTGTCGCAGCGCCTGGATTTGTGCGGTGCCATTCTTGGCGGCTCGATGCCGGAGGATGTCCAGGCACTGTTTGAACGGCATGATGCCGCCGTGCTGCCTGCCGACCCGCCGCACAGCACCTGCGATTGCGAGCGCACCGAGCGACCGTGCCGCCACATGCTCGCAGTCGCCTGCCTGGTAGCTGACCGCGTGGATACCAGGCCACTGCTGCTTTTCGAACTGCGTGGCTTGCCACAGGAACAGTTCATGACGCGGCTGCGGGAGCTTTGGAACCTGCCGCTGCCGGACGTCGATGATGCGGATGTACCGCAGCCCTCGGAGCGATCAGTCACCGGCTACTACCGGCGTCCCGATGTCGAGCCGGAAACCCAACCAACGGCGCCGCCGAAGGTCGATGTCCTTGCAAAACTCGGGATTCCGCAGTTCTTCAATCAGGACGACCAGACAAGTCTGCAGACGCTGCGCAAACTCTACCACGACCACATCAGGCGATGAAGCTCGACCGGCTGCTACAGGGCGTAAGCGGACGCCTCGGCGTTCTGGTTGGATGCTTTCTCATCGTCTGCAGCCTGCTGGTTCTCAAACTGTGGTACGAACAATTGCGCCAGGGCGACGACCATCGCGAAGCGATTTCGAAACAAAGTTTGCGGCGCATCCGCACAGCACCATCGCGTGGCCATATCCTCGATCGCAATGGCGTCGCACTGACCCGGAACGTGCCGTCGTACGACGTCTACTTTCACCCGCACGAGATGCGCCGGCCGCATCTCACCCGGATGCGCCGGACCATTGCGCATGTGGCTCGACAGTTCGACCGCATCGCCCGGCTCGCCGGCACCGGCCACGACTATCAGCGCCGCGATATTGCCGACATGCTGCGGGCCAAAGACACCCATATCATCATGGCCGGCGACCTGCCCCGCCAACGGCTGCTCGAGATACGCAATGAACTGCAGGACGTCCGCGGCATCGAATTTGACCCCGGCCGCGGTGAGATAGTCGTCCACCCCGATTTCATGTGGCTGCCATACCAGAGCAGCCGGGACCGCACGATCGAATTCATCCTCAGCCGCATCGACCTGGTCGGCAAACTCGTTGGCCGCCCGCACGGCGCGACCCCCGAGAAGATCAATCGCCATCTGCGCCTGTCACCAGCCCTGCCGTATCGTGCCTTTGAGGGCCTCGAGGAAAACGACCTGGCGCAGCTGATGGAACTGATGCCGCGGATTCCCGGGCTCGAGATCAACACGAACCTGACCAGACGCTATACGCAGGGTGAAATTGGCGCCCACCTGACCGGTTTCGTCGGGGTGCGATACCCGGAGAAAAAAGAACTGGAGGAATTTGCCTACTATCTGCCGGAGCTGACCGGCAGCATGGGCATCGAACGGCGCTTCGACGATACGCTCAAAGGGCAGGGCGGCCACCGCGAAGTGCGGGTCGACAGTGTCGGATACTTCCATGCCGATGCCATTGAAGCACAGCCCGCAATTGCCGGCGACGACGTTGTGCTGACGATCGACATTCGGGCCCAGCGCATCGCGCAATCGTTGCTTGGCGACCGCAAAGGCGCCATGGTCATGCTCGATTGCCAGACCGGTGCCGTGCTCGCCATGGCGTCGGCCCCGACCTACGACCTTAACTCCGTGCGCCAACAGTTCAATGAGCTGGGCAAGCACCCCGGCCGGCCGCTGCGTGACCGTACGATCACTGCCGACTTTGTTCCCGGTTCCATCATCAAGACGCTTGTTGCACTGGCCGCACTTGAAAATGAAGTGGTGACTGAAAAGGATACCGTCCACTGCGGCGGCGGCTACCGCTTCGACGACGGAACCCATGTCAAGTGCGCCAATCGATCCGGGCATGGGCACCTTGGCATGCTCGATGCCATCGAACGGTCTTGCAACACCTATTTCATCGACGTCGGCCTGAGCTGCGGCCTTGACCGGTTGCGACCGATGTTCGAGGCAGCCGGCGTCGGGCAACAGACCGGCATCGAGCTGCGTTCCCGCTGGTACGCAGGGCGGCTGCCGGACCGCGACCGTAAACACCGGGAAACCGGTGAGCCGTGGGTGCTTTATGACACCGCTGCCACCTCGATCGGCCAGGGCTACATCACGCTCAGCCCGCTGCAGGCCGCCGTCTTCACGGCCGCAATCGGAAACGGCGGCAAGGTCTATGAACCGTACCTCGTCAAAGGCATCATGAGAAAAGGCCGATACCTCTCACAGACCCAGCCACGGCTGCGCCGGCGGTTGCCGGCAAAGGATGAACACCTGGCGACCGTACGTGAGGGGATGCGCCGGGTTGTCAGCGGCGAGCACGCCACGGCGCCGACGGCGCGCATGGCGTTTTTCGAAATCGGCGGCAAGACGGGATCGGCCCAGACCGGGCCGCGCAGTGATCGGCGCGTCAATGCCTGGTTTGTCTGCTTCGCGCCATTCGACTCACCGCGGTACGCCATCTCCATCATGTTGCCGAATCGCCCGGTGAACAACTCCGGCGGTCGCAATGCCGCACCGATAGCGCGGAAATTCCTGGAGCGTTATCTGTCGGCCGAGTGACACGAAAACATGGCGGACTTTGCAATCGCCGGCGACCCCGTGACACATCATCCGGCAGCCGCGACAAAGGTTTTTTTACGATCATCCCAGTTAGCCAGAGACCAATTAAAACAGCACGGATACGGCCGCTATTTTTCGCTGTCAACAAACGCCCGCATCCGAACCTGATGAAGCTCTACATGATCCGCTCAATTCGCCGTGGTTATTCCATCATCGGTGTGCTTCCGTACCCGCATTACCGCCGCAAAACGACGCGTTGACGATTCCATGACGAAGGCGTCAGCAGGCGATCGAGTACGAAAAGCGGCGCGCCAAGTCCGGCCGATTTCGTGCCGTCGCCGAGCGCCCGGCGCATGCCCCGGTGGTCGCATGCGTATCACCGGCGCCGGCGGGCGAATTGAAAAACCGGTTCGACGCGCTATTTGTTCCCTACCGGGAAGCGTGGAAGATAACGCCGCCAGTTCCGACCGTCTCCAGACAATCAACGCCGCCAGTTCCGACCGTCTCCAGACAATCATTCCAGTTCCTCGACCAGACAAGCATGGCAAAGCGCACCTTAACCTCCTGCTGGAAACAGTTCGAAAAACTCTCCCTCGACTACCTTGGCGGCGAAAAAGACGGCGCCGACATCGCGAAGAAACTGGAAACGCTCACGGCACGCACCAACGTCGACAAGATCGGCAAGGCGCTTGAGACGCTGTTCATCCGGCCGCATATCTCCCAGGAAATCACGGTCGAATTCTCTGTTGAATTAGAAGACGGCGAAATCCCGAGCTGGCAGACCCGCTATGATGCCGACACTAACCGCGTCATTCTCCACCCGCTGTCAATCTTCAAATTCATCAGCGATATCCGCAAAATCGTTGTCGTGGAACACGACGATGATTTCGTCGATCTGCGATACGCCAGCTTCCTGCACGAGATCGGCAAGATGTCGTCGACGTATCTGCTCTTCCTGCTGGTGCTGCAACGCGTCGCCTATCTGCTGGAGATCGCCCATCTCGAAAAACGCGGCGGGGTCATCGAAGTGGCCGAAGGCGAAGCTTACCACACCCTGCTATGGGCCTTCAAAGAACTCGAAGGCTTCGCCCAGCGCACGCGCGGCGACAGTGTCCGCGCCATGTTCGCCATCTCATGGTACGAGGCCGACTGGATCACCGGCCGCTAAGCGTCCAGTAATTCACCCAGCGCCGCCGCCAGGTCCACCAGCGTCCCCGGCTCTTTCGAGCGCAACTCGACGTTGGTCCCGTAAACGGCGTTGCTGTCAATACGCCCGTGTGAGCCACGGATGCGGGCGTGATTCTGTGAAGTGCCCAGGAACGGCCCGAAAAAAAGTTCACAGGGGTCATAGCCGGGCTTGTTATGAATGTCAACGTGCGTCGCGTAGTCCGGGGCCTGACGCTTCTCGTGCCACCACGGGTAGGCGAACCAAGCACCAGGAGCCGCCACCAGGACCAGTTCACCAGCCCGGGCGTGATCGATATCGTGTGCCGCCTGGGCGCCGCGATCCAGCACCAGATCGATATCAGGATGCGCCGCCAGCAGTTCCTGCGCCGCTGCAGTCGTCGCCGGGCTGTCGCAGATCACATGCGCCACCTGATGGTCGACCACGACGAACGCAGCGCTCGTGTGAAGGTCCGGATACTGCATGCCGTTGACGTGACGCAACTGTACAAGGCCGTTGTCGAGCAGTAGTTGATTGGGAAAAACCGGGCGCGAAACATCGGCAATCGCGTAGTCGCCGAACAGCAGAACCGTGTAGTCGTTTTCTGTCGCGGCCGCAGCAATTGTTTCCAGGCAGGTTTGGAGGACCCCGAATTCCTTGCCTGTCGCACCCGCTGACGGGCCGGTTTTCTGCAGTCCGTAGTCCAGGTGCGGCAGGTAGGTCAGTAACAGATCGGGCGCAAATTCGCCGGCCATCACCTCACACGTCGCCGCCGTGATCCACTGCGTCGACCGGGCCGAAGCCAGTGGACCCCAATAGTTCTGCAGGCCGAACTTGCCGATCTTCGAAGCCAGCGCCGGGTACAGTTCTGCGGGTTTCGAGAAACAGTCCTGGATCATCCCGCCGCCATGCTTGTGAATTGGCGCCGGCGACAGGATCAGGTCGCTGTCTTGTCCGAGGCTTTGTTGCCAGAACATCTGGCCGACGGTGGCGCCGCGTTGTCGGAACGAATCCCAGATGCGCCGACCGCTGTACAGCGACGAGGACTGCTCCCAGAACAACGCCTTGTGGTACGTCCGATCGAAGAACCCGTTACCGACCATCCCGTGCCGGTCGGGCGTTGTCGCCGTGCGAAAGGTCGCCTGTGCGGTACAGGTGACAGCCGGAAACACCGGCTGCAACGGCTGCAGTTCCAAGCCGGCGATTTGCATGTCCGGCTTGAGCGTCTGCACCAGGTCATGCCCCAGTGCGGCCGCTTGAATGACAAGAATCCTCTGCATCATCATTTAACCTTGCCTGCGCCACTTGGATTGCAAAGCGCCGGAAAACCAACTGATCCCATCAGTCATGGGATGATAAAACCAGTTCATTATCAAGTAGTTAAGAAATTCAAACCGGCCTCGAGGAACGGCGGGACGGCACCCTTGAGAGGGCGGTCCGATGCTTGACAGCTAGTGGCGACACGGTACAGTTTTTGACCCCCCCCGGCGTGAACCGATACCCAGGCGCTTGCATCGATGGCGAAAAAACGACACCAGAAGCACAGGAAGCCTGCGCCGCCACGCCCGCCGGAACCAGTCGACCCCGACATCAATCCCACGCTCGAAAAAGTTGACAGGGTGGGTGAGGCGGCCACTGATCGGGGAGTTGCCGCGCCGGCGGATGGTGCCGGTGCCAAGCCCGCCGAAGCATCGACCCGGCCGCTGTTGCCGCCGGTCATTTTCTGGATCGGCGGGTGCGTCCTGATTTATCTGCTGACGTTCCTGGTGTATTGGCCATCGATGAATGGTGGCTTTTTATGGGATGATATGAAGTATGTCGTCGACAACGAGATGCTCAAGCGGGCAGACGGATTGTGGCCGATCTGGTTCGACCCGAAAGCCTACGAGATGCAGTTCTACCCGATCACCTACTCAACTTTATGGTTTGACTACAAGATCTCCGGAACCGAGTCCACCGTGAGCTACCACCTGGTCAACGTGGCGATTCACGCGCTGAACGCCATCCTCGTATGGATGCTGCTGCAGCGCTTGAAAGTGCCGGGCGCTTTATTTGCCGGGCTGCTGTTTGCGGTGCATCCCATCAACGTGGAATCCGTCGCCTGGATCACTGAGCGCAAGAACGTGCTGTCCTGCATGTTTTACCTGCTGGCGATTTTGGCGTGGATGAACTACTCACGGCGGAACGGCATACACCGGTATCTCCTGGCCCTGTTCCTTTTCTCGTGCGGCATGCTCAGCAAGACGCTGGTTGCCACGCTGCCCTTCGTGCTGCTCCTGTGGATATGGTGGAAAGCGAAGAAGAAAAGCTGCCGGCGCCAGCTGATCGGACTGATCCCGATGCTGGCGATCGGCGTCGGTTTTGTGAAAATTACGATGTGGCTGGAATCACGGAACACCGAAGGTCACGACTACGGACTGTCGTTCCTCGATTCCTGCATCATCGCCGGTCGGGCGCTGTGGTTTTACACCGGATCGTTGCTTTGGCCGTTCCAGACTACGCCGATCTATCCGAAATGGCAGATTGACCCGACACAGGCCTGGCAGTACCTGCCGGCGCTCGCCTACGCCCTGGTGTTGTACTTGACCTGGCAATTCCGGCATCGCCTGGGACACGCGGTCTTCATTGCCCTGATGTTCTTTGGCATGACCCATGGACCGAGCCTGAGTTTTTTCCAGTTCGGCTATCTCGGCCATTCCTTTGTCGCCGATCATTTTCAGTACATCCCGTCAATTGCAGTCATCGGCCTCGTCACCGCAACCGTCGCCACGGCGCTGCGCAACTGGTTGCCGACCCATGCGACGGCGGTGGGTTGCATGATCGGGGTGGTTGTGGTTGCCGTGTTTGCCAACGTTGCCTGGGGCCTGAATCATCACTATGCAACTGATCAGGCGTTCTGGAAACACGGCGTGGAAACGAACCCGATCCACACCAACCTGAGCGCCCTCGGCGATGTTTATTTGCGACAGTCCCAAACGCTGATGAAGTCGGCCCAGGCAGCCGATCCCGGGCTGACCGATGACGACCGAACGGCCATTCGCCAGGAGGCGAGGGAGAAAAAGACGTTGGCATACGAACACATTGGGCGGTCGCTCGAAGATAGGAAGCATGCCCGCGGCTTCTACCGCCTTGGCGAACTGTACATGGAAGACCGCAACTACGCGGAGGCGATCCCGCAGTTCGAAAAAGCGATCGCGGCGAATCGGGATAACAAGGTCCGCGAACTCACCGCTGGGGCCGCGTACATGCTCGGCTTGTCCCATTTCTACCTGGCCCAGTACGACAAGGCCGAGCCTGCGTTTGCACAGGCGATCGAAGTGAATCCAAATGGTTTCGAGGCGCATCTCATGCTGGGACGGGTTTTTCTTCGGAACAAGCAATATGCCAAGGCGGTAAATCACCTCGAGACGGCGCGGCAACTGAACCCGACATACGGTGCTGTTGAGCGCTATCTGAAATCCGCGAAGACCCAACTGACCAAGGAACAGTAATTATGCCCACTGCAGAGAACGGACTCCAAATCAGTGTTGTGGTGCCGGCGTACAATGAGCAGGACAACGTGGTGCCTTTGATCGAGGCTGTGCGTGAGGCGCTCGACGGCCGCAACTACGAAATCATCTTTGTCGACGACGGCAGCACGGACGAGACATTCGAGCGCCTTCGTGGTTGCACGGATCGACGGCTGCGGATCATAAAATTCCGCCGCAATTTCGGCCAGACCGCGGCGCTCGACGCCGGATTCAAGGCCGCCAGAGGCCGGGTCATCGTGCCGATGGATGCCGATTTGCAAAATGATCCGGCGGATATTCCGAGGCTGCTCGAGAAGTTGGATGAAGGCTTTGACGTCGTGTCCGGATGGCGCCGTGATCGTCAGGACCCGCTGTCGAAACGCCTGATCTCGCGCGGTGCCAATCTGCTTCGCAAGCTCCTGATCCACGATTCAATTCATGATTCCGGCTGTACGCTGAAAGCATACCGGTGCGAGTGCTTCAGAGGATTGGATCTTTATGGCGAAATGCACCGCTTCATCCCGGCGCTGCTGCAGTGGCGCGGTTTCCGCATTGCCGAGCTGCCGGTGACCCACCACCACCGCCGCCACGGCCAGACGAAGTACAATGTTTTCCGTGTGCTCAAGGGATTCCTCGACATGATCATTGTGTCGTTCTGGATGAACTATTCGGCGCGGCCTATCCATTTGTTTGGCAGCCTCGGGGTCACCACGACCGGGCTGGGCTTTCTTTGCGGCCTGTATCTGTCGATCATCAAGATGATGGGGACGCCGATCGCCGGGCGGCCGCTGCTGCTGCTTGCGGTGTTGCTGATCATCGTCGGTGTCGAGTTCATTATCTTCGGCGTGATGTCGGATATCCTGGTAAAGATTTATTATCGTGACCAGCCGACCTATAACATCGAGACGGAACTGGACAACAGCGGGTCGGACGATAGCTGTGCGTAAGGACGTTTTTGTCGGTGTCGATCTGGGAACGGGCGGCGTACGGGTGCTGGCCGTCGACGCTTCAGGATCTGTGGTTGCGGCGCACAGCGTGGCGTTTCCACCCTCGGCACCGGTTGACGGCAGGCATGAACAGGACCCGGAATCTTGGTGGACCGCTGCCTGCCAGGCCTGCCGGGGAATGGTTGCAGAGCTGAGCCGATGCGACGTCGAGCTCCAGCGGCTCGCGGCCGTTGCCGTCGATGGTACCTCCGGGACGATTGCCCTGCTCGACCCAGCCGGTGCGCCCGTGGCACCGGGACTGATGTACAACGATGCCCGCAGTACTGCCGAGGCGGCGCGGCTCAATGAGCTCGCCGCCGGTTTCTGCGAACGCCTCGGCTACCGCTTCAACGCATCGTTCGCACTCGCCAAAATCGAATGGCTGCGATGCAATGAGCCGGACCGCTTTCGGGCAGCCCGGTATATCGTGCACCAGGCGGACTTTGTTGCCGGCCGACTGTCGGAGTGCCTCGGGGTTTCAGATTACAGCAACGCTTTGAAAACCGGTTACGATCTGCTCCGGGAAGTATGGCCCGACTGGATCGGGGAACTTCCCGGTGTATGTGAACGACTTCCCGCAGTCCGGGCGCCCGGTGAAAAGATCGGCGAGGTTACGGCGGAAGCAGCGGCTGCGACCGGGCTGCCGTCCTCGTTGCCGGTGATTGCCGGTGCCTCGGACGGCACCGCCGGTTGCCTGGCCTCGGGGATTCGGCAGCCGGGCGACCTGAACAGCAGTCTTGGCACGACGCTTGTTTTCAAGGCGGTGAGCTCCAGCCCGGCAAAGGATCCCGACGGGCTCATTTACTCACACAAACTGCCCGGCGGACTGTGGCTGCCCGGCGCTGCGAGCAACGTCGGGGCAGAGTGGATCACACAATGGTTTCCCGGCGCCGATCTGCAGGCCATGGATGCTGCTGCAGCAGGGCTGTTGCCGTGCGATGCCGTCGCCTATCCGCTGGCCCGTCGTGGCGAACGATTCCCGTTTCTCGCGCCAGACGCAGCGGCAGTCGGTGTCCCGGATCGGGACGAGACACTGCGATATGCAGCCTGCCTGCAGGGGACCGCGCTGCTGGAGCGACTCGCCTTTGAGACATTGGAAGGCGTATCGGGCCACCCCGGCAGCGACGTGTACACCACCGGCGGAGCCAGTCGGAGTGACATCTGGACCCAACTTCGTGCCGATGTCACCCGGCGCCGCTACCACCGCCCAGTTTGTCCGGAAACCGCCTTCGGCAGTGCGGTTCTGGCGGCCAGCGGTGTAACCGGCTGGTCAGTCCGGCAGGCGACCGCGGCGCTTGTCCGGATCGACCGGATTTTTGATCCGGATTCAGACGACAAGTACGCCGAACTTTTTGCGGCCTTCCGCCAAGTCGTCGGCGTTTATACCTGAAATCGCAAAGCCGTCCATGGCGAAAGCGGCAGCCGCTCGCGAACCGCATCGGCAAAACGAATCGGCCGACAGCGACCCGTTGGCAGATTATTTTCGTCAGTCGCCAAATTCCGTAACCGGCGGTATTTGAATCCCCCCCATCCCTTCTATATTACCGGTCGTTTCTGTACCATCACGGACTTCCCGACACACCCTGCGAACAGCGCCATGGAATTCGTCATAATCGCCAGCGACCTGATCTGTCCGTTTGCCGAGAAAGTCGTGGATGCCATCCGCCGCCGCGGCGGTGACATCGACTTTCAAAGGTGCGAGTTCACGCAATTCGCCGACCACAGCTTCGACGCGTTCATTCCGATCAACGTGCGCAAGCGCAACATTTATCTGCTCCACAGTTTCGTCAATCCCAATGACGGATACATGCAGCTGTTCCTGATGAACGATGCACTCAAGCGTGCCAGCGCCAACGAGATCGTGAACGTCCTGCCCTATGTCCCGTATACTCGTAAGGACCGCAAGGATCGGCCGCGCGTCCCGATCTCCGCCAAACTGTTCGCTTCGTTGACCGAAATATCCGGCGCCAACCGCATCATCACCAACGATTTGCATGCCGGCCAAATCCAGGGGTTCTACGATATTCCGGTCGACAACCTCGAAGCGGTGCCGTACATCGCACGGTATATCAACGAGCAGATGCCACACGTCGCCAAGGATCTGGTAGTTGTCGCGCCCGACATCGGCGCCACCAAGATTGTCGAGTCCTTGGCCCGTCGACTGCGCACGCAGATTGCCATCATCAACAAGCGCCGCAAGCGGGTGAATCAGGCAAAAGCAGGCCACGTCATTGGTGATGTGGCCGGCCGAACCTGTCTGATGTTCGACGATATGATCGACACGGGCGGCACGATCTGCGAAGGCGCCAGGGCATTGAAAAAACATGGTGCGACCGCAGTGTATGCGGCCTGCACCCACGCCGTTTTGAGCGACCAGGACGGCGAGCAGGCGGAAGCGAAACTTCTCGGCGAAATCGAGGAGATGATAGTGACCGACTCGATCCCGCGGGAATATTCAACCGACCGCATTCATGTGTTGAGTCTGGTAGATCTCTACAGCGAAGCGATCTGGCGCACGCAGCGCGGCGAGTCGCTGTCCGAACTGTTTCGTTAGCCGGTCGCATTTCACTCGCAGGAGACCACAATGGCACAAGCCCACGAGGCTGGGGGGCACGCGCAGGCGTTCCGGTCCCACAACCGCACCGACAACTGGTGGATCGGCCCGCTGCTGACCTTTCTCGGTCTCAGCGCCTTCGGTGTATACGCTACCTGGGCGGCGTTTCAGGGCGCCCACTATTTTCACGGCTCGTATCTGTCGCCGTTTTATTCCCCAGTCATTTTTGTTGAAGAAACTGCTGCGGGCAGTCCACCCCTGCACCATGCCTGGCTCGGGGCGTGGCCCGGTTGGTGGCCGGGGTTCCTGCCGCATTCTCCGGCGTTTTTCATCCTTGTGTTCCCGGGTTTTTTCCGCTTTACATGCTACTACTATCGCAAGGCCTACTACCGGTCGGTCCCACCGCATACACCGCCGGGTTGCGCCGTTACTTCGATGCCGCAGAAGAAGTACATGGGCGAAAGCCGCCTGCTGCTGTTTCAGAACCTGCATCGATATGCGCTTTACTTTGCACTGATTTTCATCGTGATCCTTTCCTACGACGCCTTCAAAAGCTTTTTCCGCGACGGCCAGCTCGGAGTGGGGGTCGGATCAATCGTGCTCTTGATCAATGCCACTTTGCTGGCCGGCTATACGCTCGGTTGCCATTCCTTCCGGCACCTGATTGGCGGGCGGCTCAACTGTTTTTCCTGCAGCAGCGGCCATGAGCTGCGGCACAAGCTGTGGTCCAAGGCGACCATACTCAACCGGAAACACATGCTGTGGGCCTGGGTGAGCCTGTTCTGGGTCGGTTTCGCCGATTTATACATACGAATGGTGTCGATGGGCATTCTCAAGGATTTTAACACCTGGACGAACTGATGGATGTCAGCGAACTGCAAACAGTAGAGCACGACATACTGGTGATTGGCGCCGGCGGCGCCGGGTTGCGTGCGGCGATCGCTACCGCGCAACAAGGCAAATCCACGGCGTTGGTTTCCAAGTCATTGCTTGGCAAAGCGCACACGGTCATGGCCGAGGGCGGATGCGCCGCGGCGCTGGGCAACGTCGATTCGCGTGACAGTTGGGAGATCCACTTTCGCGACACAATGCGCGGCGGCAAATTCCTCAACCAATGGCGCATGGCCGAGCTGCACGCGCAGCAGGCGCCCGAACGCGTGCGTGAACTCGAAGAGTGGGGCGCGGTCTTCGACCGGACGAAGGACGGCCTGATCAGTCAACGCAATTTCGGCGGCCATCGCTATCCGCGCCTGGCGCATGTCGGCGACCGTACCGGGCTCGAGATGATTCGGACCTTGCAGGACCACGGCATCCACCAGGGCTTCGATGCCTACATGGAATGCAAGATCCTCGCCCTGCTGAAGGACGGCGACCGGATCGCCGGTGCCGTCGGACTCTGGCGCGAGACCGGGCGTTTCATCGTTTTTAAAGCGGCCGCGGTGATTTTGGCGACCGGCGGCGGCGGCCGCGCCTGGCGCGTGACCTCGAACTCCTGGGAGTATTCCGGTGATGGCGCCGCCATGGCTTACCAGGCAGGCGCCGAGCTCATGGATATGGAATTCACGCAGTTTCACCCGACCGGCATGATCTGGCCGCCCTCCGTGCGCGGCATTCTGGTCACCGAGGGGGTGCGTGGCGACGGCGGTATCCTGTTGAACAACAAAAACGAACGGTTCATGTTCAACTACATTCCCGACAGGTTCGCATCCGAAACTGCCGATTCAGAGGAGGAAGCCAACCGTTGGCTGGAGGGCGAGGAAGGCGCCCGCCGACCGCCTGAACTGCTCACCCGAGACGTCGTCGCCCGCTCCATTCGCGCCGAGGTCGAGGCGGGGCGCGGCTCGCCCCATGGTGGTGCCTTTCTGAATATAGCCTCCCGGCGCGAACCTGATTTCATCCGACGCAAACTCCCGTCGATGTACCATCAGTTCAAGGAACTCGCCGAGGTCGATATCACCAAAGACCCCATGGAAGTCGGGCCCACGCTGCACTATTTCATGGGCGGTATTCGTGTCGATTCCGACTCACAGCAGACGCTCGTGCCCGGACTCTTCGCCTGCGGCGAATGCGCCGCCGGCATGCATGGGGCCAACCGGCTCGGCGGCAATTCGCTTTCAGACCTGCTGGTGTTCGGCAAACTCGCCGGCGACGCCGCGGTCGAGCATGTCGACAAGTCCAGTTCGAAACCCGCCACGGCCGATGCCGAGATCGCCGCGGTCGTTCGCAACGCCACCGATATCCTCAACCGCGAAGACGGCAAGAATCCCTTTCTTGTCCATGAGGACATCCAGGAGAGCATGCAGCAGTACGTCGGCATCGTTCGCAGCAAGGAGGACCTGGAGACTGCGATTGCCAGGATGCAGGAGTTGTGGGACGAAGTCTCACGCGTCAAAGCACATGGTTCCAGCCAGTTCAATGCCGGTTGGCACGAGGCCCTTGACCTGCCATGCCTGCTGATCACCGCCGAAGCCGTCGCCCGTGCCGGGCTGTTGCGCGAAGAAAGCCGCGGCGCCCATACCCGCCTCGATTTCGAAGGCGAACGCGAAGAGTGGGGCAACTACAACATCGTTGTTCGCAAAGGAGCCGACGGCATGAAAGTGGAAAAAATCGAAAGACCGCCGCCACCGCAGAAACTGGCGGCAATTGCCCAAGCCTCGCTGGAAGAGTTGGAAAAAAATGGCTGAACGAAAATTCAGAGTATGGCGCAGCGATGCGGAGAACAAGGACGCCGGCAGCTTCGTCGATTATACGATCGACGTCGATTCCGGCATGGTCGTGCTCGATGCCATTCATCGGATTCAGGCCCACCAGGCCAACGATTTGGCCGTGCGCTGGAACTGCAAGGCCGGCAAATGCGGCTCCTGCAGTATGGAAATCAATGGCCGCCCCAAGCTTGCCTGCATGAATCGGCTCAATGAATACGACCCGGCCGAAACCATCACCGTTCAGCCGCTCAAGTCATTCCCGATCATCAAGGACCTGGTTACCGATGTGTCCTGGAATTTCGAGCAGAACCAGAAAATCGCCCCATTCAAACCAAAACTGCCGGAAGCCGACGGCCAGTACCGCATGAAACAGGCCGACACCGACCGCGTCCAGGAGTTCCGCAAGTGCATCGAGTGCTATTTGTGCCAGAACGTCTGCCATGTGCTGCGTGACCACCAGCAGAAAGACAACTTTGTCGGGCCGCGGTTCATGATCCGCCTGGCCAGTCTCGAGATGCACCCGCTCGACCGCGCCGACCGTATTCCACAGATCAGAAAGGAGTTCGGCTCCGGCATGTGCAACATCACCAAATGCTGCACCGAGGTCTGCCCGGAACACATCAATATCACAGATAACGGCATCATTCCGCTGAAGGAGCGGGTCGTCGATCGGTATTATGATCCGGTGATGTGGATGTGGAACAAAATCACCGGCGGCGACAAGCAAGGTTGACGCCCGCCGACGGTCCGGGTGCCCGGCATATGACAAAATCTCGGACGCCAGCGAACCGGGCCCACACGGAGAACGCGGCCCCTGAACCGATGCCGTGCCCGTTGTACAAACTGGCGCAACGCCAGCCCGATGCCATCGCCGTCTGCCGGGACGGCTGGCAATACACCTTCGCCGACTTCGACCTCCTCGTGCAACGATATGCCGCTGCGCTCGCCGCGCGCCATGTCGCCGCCGGCCAGTGCCTGGCGGTGGCCGCGGCAAACTCGATCCAGTACCTCGCCTTGATCGTCGCTGCCTTGCGGCAACGCCTCGTAATCTGTCCGCTGAATATTCGCTGGCCCGGCGCCAGCCTGCGGGCTGCTATCCAGCACGTTGATGCGGCATTGATCGTTGCCGACGATGCAATGCTGGCGGTGCTTGATCTGCCCGCTGTCGCCTTCGAGGAGCTGAATACCACGGCAACAGCACTCTCTCACGCGCCGTCCTGGGATCCGTCCGCGACCGCCACCGTCGTCTTCACTTCCGGTACATCGAGTGCCACGCCGAAAGCCGCCGTGCACCGGCTCGAAAACCATTGCTGCAGCGCCCGCGGCGCCAACACCAATCTGCCGTTGGTGCCCGGCGACAGATGGCTGCTGGCGCTGCCGCTTTACCACGTCGGTGGCCTCGCAATTCTGTTTCGCTGCCTCCTGAGCGGTGCGGCGGTCGCCCTGGCGCCCGCCGATCGACCGGTCGGCGAATCCGTGTCTCGGACCCGGGCAACACACCTGTCCGTGGTGCCGGCGCAGCTCGGACGTCTGCTGCGGCAGCAGCTGGCGAGCGAACAGTTGCGTGCCGTATTGGTTGGCGGCGCCCGTTTGCCCGCCGCAGTCGCCGCCGAAGCGCTCGAGGCCGGGCTGCCCCTGCACACCACTTACGGCAGTACCGAAATGGCGTCGCAGATCACCGCCACCCCTCCCGGAACCGGCCAGGACGACCTTCATACCTGTGGGAAAGTGCTGCCGTATCGGGAAATCAAAATCTCGGATGACGGCGAGATTCTCGTGCGCGGCTCAACCTTGTTCGACGGGTATCTGACCACAGACGGTGTCCGTGCAGCGGTTGACCGTGACGGTTGGTTCGCTACGGGAGACCGTGGTGAGCTCGACGACCAACTGCGACTCGTTGTACATGGTCGCGTCGACAACATGTTCATCTCCGGTGGCGAAAACGTCCAGCCCGAAGAGATCGAAGCGCGTCTGTGCGAGTCCGAAGGAGTGGCCGAAGCCGTTGTACTGCCGGTACCCGATGAGGAGTTCGACCAGCGGCCGGCAGCGTTCGTCCGGATGCTGCCGGGCTATCGTCTCGAGGCCGGGGCATTGGCTGCCGAACTGGCGGCCGTTCTGCCGGGATTCAAGGTGCCGGTGCGGTTCCTGACATGGCCCCGGACCCTCGACCAGAACGGGGCCAAACCCTGTCGGCACGCCCTGCAGATGCACCTCGAACAACAACTGCAACGCTGAACGCTATACCTATTACCTAGTATTGCCGTCGAAGGTTGGAGGCGAG
>JASLZG010000028.1:0-272 GCA_030754995.1 Lentisphaeria bacterium | reverse complement strand
GTGTACCCCTGTTCATTGAGCATTTTGGCGATCTGGCTGTCAGACAGAGGCTTCGCAGCGTCTTCTTCGTCGATCAGCTGACGTATCGTCTGCTTGACGACAGTATTCGACACCAGCCGACCATCGTCCGCCTGGTAACCAGTCGAAAAGAACTGCCGCAGCGACAGCAACCCGTATTTGCAGCGGAGGTATTTGCCGGCGACTGCACGGCTGACCGTCGTCTCGTGCACCCCGACCTGCTTCGCCACCTGCGCCATGATGAGCGGTTTCAA
>JASLZG010000289.1 GCA_030754995.1 Lentisphaeria bacterium | reverse complement strand
CGGTCCGGGTGATTTTCGGCGCCGTGTATTTCCACGAGCGAAAATGCTTGCGGCTGAACGCGTCGGTCACCGCCGGCAGCAGCCTCACCGCCGGCAGCGGCACGCTCGAATCACAACGAATATCGAGCTGCAGCATATCTCCCGTGGAATCGACGATGCAGGAAAACGTCGCCTTGCCGGCGCCAAATTCCAGGGTGCCCGAGGCTCGTGCGCGCAGGAGATCGAGGCGGGCGTCGTACACTGTCGCCGGCTGCGGCCACTGCAGTTCGAGTCGACCGAGCGACAAGCGTGACGGATGCGGCGGTGGCTCATCGGTAAAGCGCTGGTTCCGGCGGCGCAGCGCGATCGCTTCCATTTCCTCGAGGCGCCCCGCCTCGAAAAGACGGCGAAGGTTGCGGTAATTGAACTCCGGATCATCGCCCGGCCATGGTGTGCGGGTCTCCCATACACCATAGTGATCCAGCGTCAGGCACAGTGGCCGGCCATCGCCCCAGATGACGGCGCCCATGCTGCCGTTGGCAAGCGGCAGGCCGTCTGTCCACTTGAGCGGGGCGCGTTCGTAAATCAAATCATGCCGGCGCAACAAGTGCTTGAGCGGGTCTGGCGGGATGGCGGTCATGCAATTGGAACGCTGATTCAGTGACGTGGACTCTTCCGCTGTGAGATCATCTTCAAGCTATATAGTCTACTGGTCATTAACAGACGATGCCACTACCGAAACCATCAGCTAATTGCAGCCGGGATTTGTGACACGATGCTGACTGACTCCAGAAAGACCGCCGGCTTCTGGCGTCGTCAACCGACAGCGCTCAAACTGGCCCTCGGAATATTCGTGCTCGTCGACCTGTTGTTCGTGCTCTGGATACCTTCGTTCGAGGGGCCGGACGAGAGCGAGCACTACCGCTATGTCATCGCCCTCGCCGACCGGGCGCCCGTCCATCCCATCGATCCTGGGGACCCGACCCGATACGGCTACGAGATCTACCAGCCGCCGCTCTATTATCTGATCGCGGCAGGCTGGGCGAAACTCGCGCGGGTCGAACCGATGACAGCGCTCACCGTCAACCCCTCGCAGAACCCGCGCTATCCGTTCATTCGACACGACCTCCCCGATCACACCCTCCCGTGGGCCGGGATGCACCGCGGACTGCGCAAGATGCGACTGCTGTCACTGCTCGCCGGTGTCGCCACGGCACTGCTGGTGCTCCAACTCGGCGAACTCCTGATGCCGGCATCCATACCGGGCAGGCTGGCATTGTTCGCCCTGGTGTTCACGCCGAACATGCTGCAGGTGTTTGCCACTGTCTCCAACGACGGCCTGTGCATAGCCCTTGCCATGGGCGGGATCGTCGCCGCGATTCACGCTGGTAAACGGCCCGAGTGCGTGGCAATCCATCTCGCATCCGGGGTCTTGCTGGGGCTCGCCGTGCTGACCAAGTTCACCGGGCTGGCCGTGGTCGCGACGGTCGGTTGCTTTCTCCTCATCGACGTCATCCGCACCGGCCTGTCCCGCCAACGCCTCGCCGGTGCCGCCGCCTGGTTCCTGCCTGTCCTGCTGCTCGCCGGCGGCTACATGGCATACAGCAGCCAACTCTACGGCGACCCCACGCGGGAATTGCTGCTCACCACGCTCTGTCCGGGAATGCGAAAACCTGAGGCCGCCGGGGTTGTCTTCATTCTGGGTGAACTGGCACGTGACATGAGCAACGGCATCCTCGTGCAGCTGTGCTGGAACTCGGTGCATTTCCTCTGGGGCAGCCGTCTGCTCACGGCCTTGTGGCTGGTCACAACTGTCGTCTGGTGCGGGCGTTGCGTACTGTGCATCAAGCGCCACAAGCCCTTGAGAACGGTCGATTGGGTGCCCCTGCTTGCTTTCGCATGGGCCCTTGCCTTCCAGGTTGCGGCAAACCGCCACTTCGCATCGATGCAGGTACGTCATATGCTGCCACTCTGGCCGCTCATGGCTGCTGCACCGGCAATGCTGGCCGCACACGCCAGCCGCCCGCGCCAGGCAGCCGCCCAGGTCATCGTGGCGCTGGCGATTCTCCTGCCGGCGACCGCCGTGGCCTGGAGCATGCTCACCTTCAACCGGTTCTATGGCGCTGCTGTGGAAGCAACCGCGGACCGTGACTACGACACATACCTCTACGCCTATCATCGCAATCGCCAGCGCGGTGACAGCTATCTGGCGACGGGAGATTTCGTCGCCTACGATGTGGCGGCACAGTTCCAGAAGGGCAACTGGGCAGCGGTCAGGCAGACAGTGGAAGGTGCCGCAACCTCACAACTGTCGCCGGAGATCGGTCACATGTACGCTGTCGCCCTGCTGGAGTCCGGTGAGTATGACCGGGCCGCCGCAGTCAGCGAGCGCCTCGCCGCCGTGCGGCCGGCAACTGCAATCGTGCACCTGCGGGCGCTCTTCGCAATGGGACTGAAAGACGATGCCAGCCGACACCTGACAGTCTACCTCAGCCGAAGCGAAGGCCGTTTGAATGATGCGCTGCTGGCTCTGCGCAAGGAACTGGGGCTGCCGGCCGGATCGCTGCAGAACTTCGACGGTGAACACAAATGAACTGACGTGGAAATCCGCCCTATCGCAGGGACTCGAAAGCATAGAGGTTGGCGCTCTCGAGGATGAAGACGAATGAAACGGAGCGGCCCGCCAGCTCAGCCAGACGCTTGCCGCCGCACCACTCGACCACCCGGGATTCACCATTGGTGTCGCCGGTGAACGGCTGGCAATCCTCGCGCCTGAAACCCGCTGTCGGCACACCCGCTTCGTCCAGGACTTCAACACGGATGCGACCGGAACAAAAGCGTCGATCCATACTCATGCGGCGCCGGGTATCGGCGTTGACAGCCAGCTCGCCACCCGGCCAAGTGAACGCCCGGGTGCGAATCCAGCCGCCCTGCTCGGTCGCCGTCAGCGAAGCAAACCCGTCGATACGGCTGGTGGCAACGCCAATCGCCCGGAGATTAAGCGGCGGCGTCGTGTCATGGCAACCCGTACGCCCGGACAGGAACCACCAGAGCACTCCATCCCGGGAAATCGGTGGGTTCGACGATGTGCAGATCCAGTCGCTGTACCATGACCCCGGCGGACCGAGCTCCAGAAAAGTGGTGCGCGGCTGGATTCGCTGCCATTGCCGACCGTCATGACTGACGACCAGCTCGCAGTCGACCACATCCGGCGCCACGTGCATGCGCTCGCAGACGCCGAGGTACACGGACTCCCAGCGGAAGCCGGTCATGCTGTAGCATTCCATGTGCGGCGGATCATCCAGTGCAGACTTGAACACCAGCTCCGGCCTCGACCAGGTCTTGAACTCCCAGCTGGTTATCCGGTAAACGGCGCGTTCGGCATAGGTGTCGAACATTTCCGGCGCCCGGCACAGGACAACAAGCTCGCCATTGTCCGGGAAAGTCATCGCTTGCTGCCGATCACTGAACCCGCCGCCGATCGGCTGCGGCTGCATCTCCCATGTCAGGCCGTCGCGCGAAACCGCTCCCCACAACGCTTCGTTCCCATCGGTCACCAGATGGCACACCAGCTTGTATGGCGCCGTGCCGTCGTCGGGGTCGATGATGATGTTGGCGCCGTCCAACCTGCCGGGCGGGTCAAAGACAATGTTGTTCGCCGTGCTCTCGCGGAATTCGCAGAGGCCGAGCTCCGGCTTCTGCCAATCCACACCGTTGCTGCTGGTGGCGTAGCACAGGCGGGGATGATCGTCGGCGTCAATGGCCAGGTACCACATCCGCAAGGCACCGTCGGGGGCCGCGCGATGCACCGTGCCGTACAGGAGAACACCAAGCGCCTCCCAGGGACGGTCAACGATCAGCACCGGCTGCGGATGGATCCGCGGCGGGTGGATGCGCCGCCGGATGCAGGCGGTCTCGTCGATCCAACGTTCGTCGACGGCAAGGAATTTTAACGGTTGATCAGCAGCAGTCAATGCAACCTCTTGAGCATAAAGAAGTTAACGCTTCATCCACTTCAACCCCCTTTTGCCGGGAAGCCACGGTATGAGGCTCGGACGGGCGGCGCTGGTTGTCGTCGCCGGCATTGAACTACGGGCCTCAAAGTCTGGGATCCGGCCACGGAGGATACGACATCGACGCAAGCATGGCGATGACAACCAATAAGTTCTATAAGCATCAAACAGCGGTTCCCATGATCTGTCTTGAGGAACACACTGATCTCGCCCGGAAAACGCTGTGCCACGCTTTCCCTACGATATACCGGCTACATCGAAAAAGCCATGGAACGACAGCCGGCGTCACGTCCGATTGGCCCCGGTGCTCCGTTACCTCTGGCGTCAGGGCAGAATACCTGAGATGAAGGCGAGACTCGAATACGTGACAGTATCAGTGCAGCAGCCGCTTTAGCTGGGAACACCTGCGCGACGGCCCCACGGGTGGGCGGCGCCCGATCTGTGTATAACCGGAGGGACAACCTGAAAGATTCAAAGAAGCGGCGGTGAGATCGCCTCCAGCGGTCTATAGTAGCGCCGCGTCCACTACGGCGATTACATCCACAAAAACGAGACCCCGTGAAATTACAGACCGTAATCGCAATCGCCCTGTCCGGATCTCTCGGTGCGCAGGTCGTCACATTCGAACTGGCGACGGATGCAACAGGCCTCACCGGGGTCGACAACGGGCAGGCTGCCTGGATCGACTACAACGACGACGGCTGGACGGACCTGCAGACCGCCGAGGCAATCTGGGGCAATGACAACGGCAAGAAGTTTGTAAAGGACGGTCCGGGCGGCCGGCACAATGCCTGGGCTGATTTTAACAACGACGGATTTGTCGATTTTTTCAGTGCCGGCACCGGTATCATCAGTTTTCAGAATGCCGATGGCACATACACGGCCACGACGCTGTCGGATCGGATGAACAAGGTGAGCGACGGCGCCGCCTGCGTCGACTTCGACGGCAACGGCCTAGTGGATATTTACTGGGGCGGCTACGAATTCAACGGAAATAACCAGCCGGATTCACTCTACCTAAACCTCGACAACGGCAGCCGAATCGTCAAGGTCTGGCACACGAAGGGCCCGTCGCAGGCAGCGCGCGGCATCACCACCTGCGATTTCGACAACGACGGCGACACGGATATCTACATATCCCAATATCAGCTGCAGCCGAACGCGCTGCTGATCAATGGCGGGGTCGGCCAGAAAGGCTCCGAACGGACCGGTCAGTTCGGCGAGGGTGCAGCCATGCAGGGGGTCACCGGCGGCAACGGTAACGGTATCGGTTCAGCATGGGGTGACCTCGACAACGACGGGCTCTTCGATTTGTTCGCCGCCAACTTTGCAAAGCACGGTCAGCCGCAATCGCGTTTCCTCAAGAACTACGGTCCGGAACACGGGCACCGGTTCAAGAACATGGGCCAATGCGGCCTGCACTACCAGGCATCCTACGGCTCGCCGGCACTCGGCGACTACGACAATGACGGGGACCTGGACCTTTTCCTGACAACGATATACGCGGACGATGCCGCCGTGCTCTATCGCAACGACGGCGACTGGAACTTCACCAACGTCACCGGCGAGGCCGGACTGCGGGGAATCCGCAGCACGACGCAGGCTGCCTGGGGCGATTTCGACAACGATGGCGACCTGGACCTGATGAGTGGCGGGCAGTTGTGGCGCAACAAGGGCACTGCCGGCAACTGGCTGAAAGTGAAGCTGCGCGGCAGCGACGTCAGAATCAACCGCACCGCCGTCGGCGCCCAGGTACGCATCAAGCTCGGAGACAAAACGCTCAGCCGCCAGGTCGAAAGCAGCACCGGCAGGGGTAATATGAACGACATGACGCTGCACTTCGGCCTCGGCTCCCACCCGACCCGGCCGGCGGCCGGCGCGACTTCAGCCCCGTTGGAGCTCCTCGTCACCTGGCCCGACGGGCAGCGGCAGACGGTGATGGCCCGTGGCGACCGCCTGGTC
>JASLZG010000288.1 GCA_030754995.1 Lentisphaeria bacterium | reverse complement strand
ATCAAGGGCAGGCAAAACGCCATCGCCAAGGTCAACACCATGCTGTCTATAGTCATGGATGTTCCGTGACAGACAGACCGAACTGACAGAAAAAGCCACCCCGGGAATTGGACAAATGATCGACTTCACCACAGACAACCTGCCAGCAACCAGTGAGGAACGGATGAAGGCGCTGGCCTCGATTGCCCGGATCGAACGCGAGCTCGGCTACCTCGACGAGCGCATCTCAGAAGCCGAACTGCCGGCACCGAAGGTCGACGGCGAACGCTACGAAGCGGATGTCCCCGACACCCTCGACCTGACCGACAACGCCTTGTACGCGATCAACGCCTATACCAGAATGATCGACCCGGCACAGGATTATCGGTTCATGGGCAATGCCAATTTCGTGCGGAAACCGCCGCTGCTGATCTCCGGCGGCGGCCTCGAGTGCACCGCCAAACAGCTCGAGTCCCTGGTGCTGATGCGGGTCATGACCGGCAGCATGTACAACGCCGGCATCGACAACAAGCTCATGGGCTCGATGACGCACCTGACGGCGAAGGACGGATTCTTTTACTCGCCCTATACCAAGGCAGCCTGGAACCCGAACTACATCGGCGGCGCGCCGCCCGGGCAGGACATCGTCTCGGCAACGCAGCAGCCGTTCACCAGCATCTGGGAGGAGGAACGGCAACTCATCGCGCTCTCGATGTGGTTCCAGCAGTCGGGGAATCCGCTGTGGCAGGAACTTATCGAGAGGAAAATCAAACGCCTGGCGGAGGTGGCGGTGTGGCGGAACGACTATTGCTACTTCGCACGGCGCTTCTATGTGCTCGGCGACAAGGGCCCGGTCGAGGGACCGCAGCCCGGGGGACAGTGGGCCCTCTTCGACGTGATGTTCGGCGTCCACGGCATGTCACTGTACTACCGGCTGACAGGCCACGAGCCGGCACTCGAGCTGGCCGCGGGACTCGTCAATCGAGCGATGCAGGACCCCATGGCATTCGGCAAAGACGGGCGTTGGATGACCCATCATTTCCACACGAACACAGGCAGCTTGATCGGGATCCTTGATTACGCCTTGACGATCAACGACTCCGAGCTGGTAGCCTTCGCAAAAAACAGTTACGAATTCGGCAAGGCCGCCGGCGAACCGCTGGTCGGATACTATGCCGAACATATACCCGGCCATGCCGATACAGACGGATTCGAACTGGCCAACAGACACACGACCTGCGAGACCTGTGAGGTGGCGGATATGCTGGTCCTCGGTATCAAGCTGACCAGGGCCGGAGCCGGTGATTACTGGGAAGATGTGGATCGATGCATCCGCAACCAGTTCGTCGAAAACCAGATCACCCGCCCCGGCTGGGCCGAGCGCTTTGCCGCCGACTCCGAAGCCAGCCCGTACCGGATACTGAACGGCCCGCTGCAGCTCTGGGAAGATGAGCAGGATGCGGTGGAACGCGCCCTCGGTTCCTGGGCCGGCTGGGCCCTGGCCAATGATGCCCATCCACAATGCCTGATGCAGTGCTGTGCCGGCAACGCCGGACGCAGCATGTACTACGCATGGGACAGCATCGTGACCAGAACCGGCGACGAGGTGCAGGTGAACCTGCACCTGAACCGCGCCTCGAAATGGCTGGATGTGGACAGCCACCTGCCGTACGAGGGCAAGGTCGTGCTCAAGATCAAAGACGCACCGCTGGTTGCCGTGCGCATCCCCGCCTGGACCGAACGCCACCAGGTGACCTGCCGGGTGAACGGTGAAGAACGGGAACTGCAGTGGGCCGGGAATTATATCCGTGTGGAGGGACTGACGCAGGGCGATGAGGTCGCCGTGGAATTCCCGATGCGCGAGTTCACGGTGTTCAAGGAGATCGGTGAACGCACCTACAAATTGACGGTCAAGGGCAACACCGTCATCAACATCGATCCCCAAGGCACCATCTATCCGCTCTATCAACGCGATCATTACCGGAACAACGAAGCGCCCCGAAAAAAAGTGACCCGCTTTGTCCCCGCCGACACGATCAACTGGTGAAGTGATTTGGCCGGCGCCACCAGACCCTTCGGCCATCGGCAAACAACGCGAACCGCTGCCGTGGCCTCGTCAATGCACGGTCACATCCCCGGTCCATTCCGCAGCAGCACGAACGTCGCCCGCATCGCACCAACAAGACCGATGACAATCAGGAATCCGAACGTTATGCGTCGGAAAGCTCCGGCTGAGACACGTTTAGACAACAGATAGCCGCAGAGCAACACAACGATCGTCAGGGGTGCCAGCATCGCAGTGGCAACCAGCAGCTGGGTGTTCATCACCGAGCCCTGAACTGTCGCCACGACGATGCGCATGGTGACCAGTACGATGAAAATCGCCTGGACCGTAGGCTTCATCGTACGCTGATCCTCGGCCTGGCTGTACAAATAGTAGATGATCGGCGGGCCGCCGGACACTATGGCGCCACCAATGCAGCCGCTCACGATACCCAGCGGCAGCCCCCAGATACACCGCAGTTTGACGGGTCGTTGCGGCAGCAGCCCGTGCAGGCCGAAACCGGCAAAGAGCACCCCGAGGACAATGCGAAATACCGCCAGGTCCTTGAACGTCTCGAGAACCCAGTATCCACACGGCATCCCGATCGCCGCACCGACCGCCAGCAAAGCGATCGGCCGCCAGTGAATCGGGTCGCGCCGGGCGGTCATGCACAGCGTGCACACCACGGCAATCACCGACTGCAGCATGACCGCCGCCGTGCCCACCTCGAGGTCGACAGACGTCAGCGCCAGAATGCTGATCCCGACAATGCCGAAAGCGAAACCTGTGAAACCATGGACGAACGCGGCAAAGGCAAACACCATGGCGAACAGGAGAAGAAGATCATTTGGCATGAAGCTGTCGCCGGTTAAGGAATAGCCGTAAGCGTCTGCAAAGTGGAGCCGTACTCATTCTTGACTGTCGCTCCAGCAAAACATGCAGAAAACACCGCTAATTCACATCTTTGAATTTCAGGCCGTCGGGCGTACGCTCGAAAGCCAGGCAATCGCGAGCCCCATCGGCATGTCCCACGGTCAGCGTTGCATCGGCCCAGTCGCAAATCGGCTGGCCGCCCTCCCCTCGCCTGGGCCAGACGACCGTCACCAGCTCGATCTGCGGCGCCGGTGCAGTCGTCGCGTGCAGCACCCGCTGCGTCAGCTGGTCGCGCACGCAGATCGGCGGATCGACGCAAACCTGTTCGACCACGGGCGACACAAACACAACCGACAGATTCGTCCGCCGCCCCTTGATCCGGCTGCCGCCTTCGCCCAGCTCCAGCGCACCGGCGGTGTGCGCCATGAACGTCAGTTGCACGGGCTGCTCCGCCGCCACTTCATCGACGACAACCAGGTAGCGTCCATCAACCATCACCAGGTGACGGCGTACCTTCTCGACCTTCGACCCGAATGATCGGTCCGCTTCCGCCGCGATACAACGGAACCGCTCGGTCTCACGCCAGTACGTGAACGTCCCGGTCCCATACTGCTGCGGCTCGCCGTCGATCAGGACCGTGCTGTAGCCTTGCGGCGGCGGCTGGTAATTGTGGCTGCGACGGATCAGCGGCTCGCCGCCCGCCACCACCTGTATGGCATTCAGATCCAGGCTGACATGGCCAATGCCGTGAATCGCGTAACCGCTCTTGAACGACACGTACAACTCGGGATGCGGCCAGCTGTCGGCGAGCGCCGCCCAGCGGATTTCCTCGTAAACCTGCAGCGTGTTCAAATTCATCGCGGCCGCCAGTGCCGGCGGCGCCGGCAGATCCCCGATCGCCGTCTGCTCAGCCGGCTGTACGTACTCGAAATCGGCTGAACGCCACATCACCGTGTACCATTCCGACTGCGGATTGGACATGTCGCTCACCGTGCCGGCGTAGGCATCGGCATAGAATGAGAACAACGGCTCATCGTACTTCCTCGCCAGCAGGTGCAGCAGCGGCGCCGCCGCCGCAACCATGCCGTCGTTGAACCCCGACGGAACACCGCGCGGCGTGAAATACATCGGGAAATACCCCGCCCGCCGCATGCCCGGCATCGAGAACACCCCGTCATCCGTGCCCAAGCCGGATTCCAGGACCGCGCCATAGAAGACCAGGCCGCTCACGAACACGCCCCAGTAATTGATCGACTCCGGCCATGAGCCCTCGGGAGGAAAGGCACGCATCGCCGGTTGCATGACCTCGCGGGCCGTCACCAGAACCTGCTCGGCATCCAGTACCTCGTCGCGCAGCAACAGCGCCAGGGCGACGCCAGTTCCACTGCACACCGGCACGCCGTTGTCGAGGAGTCCCTTCCAGAGATGCGGCTCGGAGTCGAACGGCCAAAGGTATACAAGCATGCCGTTGTGCACGATCTGGTCGCGCAGCGCCCGCCGCTCGTCCGGCTCGAACAGGTCATCCAGCCAGTCCATTACAATGGCGCAGAAGACCGCCTTCCAACTGAAATCCAGATCGGCCCCGTGCACCCGCGGGTCCCCCCACAGGGTGTGGTCGACAAGCACCCGCACCAGCTGCTTGGCAAGCGCCCCGTACTTCGCATCACCCTCGACCAGGTAAACCAGCGCCGCCGCCATCATCAGGTGCGGATTCCGCTGCGGTATCGTGTCCGCGCCGAAGCCCTGCAGCAACAACGTGTCGCCTGACAGAATCTCGTCGATCGCGAAGTCGTGCCACTCCGTCCCGGTCGGCACCCAGCTGCGCTCCGAAATCGTCCCGCGCGCGGCCAGCGCGTCGACATCCTGCTTCATCCGTTCGTAGTGTGGGCGCAGGCCGCCCGGCCGACGGGCATCCTGGCGCAAACGCTCGACATCCGCGGGGCTCAGCAGGATGGACGGACGGGGCCGCCGCCCCATGACGTTGCACGGACACTGCACGCAGCACACCGGATTGAGCCCGGCAATTGTCAGGCGCAGGCGGTACCGGCCGCGCGGCACCTCGCCGATGTTCACTTCGAAAAAAGTCTCCTCCGAAACCGCCTTCAACCGGCCGCGGTCGGCACCCTTGTCGGTGTCGGCCACCAGCTCGATCCGCCATTCGGAGCCGGCCAGCTCCGGCCCGGCCAGGCGGAACTGCCCGGTGCCGCGCTGCTCATGGCCGCGCTGCAGCGGATCGAGTCGCACACACCGCGGTTGAAACGAAAAAGCGCGGGCGGCAAGATGCATGCCGGAACCCGGATCGGACAAGATCACCTCGACCCGATACGGATACAGAAAGCCGCGATCAGCACCGAAGAGATATTGAAACTCGACAGTCGACTGCCCGGTGCCCGGCACTTGCTCGGCAATGCGGAGTTCGCAACCGTACGGATCGATCATGGTGATCAACGCGTCGATCTGCTCCGGAACCTTGCCGACAGGATGCAGCTCAAGCTGCAGTTCCTTGGCAGTCAGGCCGCAGTCGCGTAGTTGAACGTCCCGAATCTCCAGCGCCGGACTCAGCACCAGCCGGCCGAGCCCCTCTTCCGTTGTCGGTTCGTTCATGTCCGGATAGCGGATCTTGCGACTGAGCGTGCACACTTCCAGGCCGGCGCTCAGCGGCTCCTGGCCGTTGACCAGGTAACCGCCGGGCAGCATCTCGGGCGGCTCGACGTCGGCCCACTCTTTCTTGCGGACCACATTGAACGGCAACTCGAGCCCGGGGCGCGGATGCAGGCCGAGCATCGCCCAGGGCACCGTGAAAACGACTGACCACCCGCCATCCCGTTCAGTCACTACGGCGCTCGCCGGCGCCGCCGGGCCGGCGTCGCGATTCTTTACCAGCTGCAAGTCGCCGGCCTTCGAGCAATCGAACTGCCAGGGCACCCTGCCCTCCGGCAGCAAGGCCACGATCACCCGGTCATCGCCGGCGTCCTGGCCTTCGCAGTCGACGGTGACGATCAGCACCTCGTGCAACCAATGGACGGTGGCAGATGCCGGGCCCCGAGGCGCACCGAAGGCAGG
>JASLZG010000287.1:287-5966 GCA_030754995.1 Lentisphaeria bacterium | reverse complement strand
AGTCCGCAAGTGGGGCGAGAAGATTCAGCTCAAGCTGCGCGATCAGACCGAAGCCGAAAAAATCGTTGAAATGTTCAACGACGATTCCGAAATCTCCGCCGAAGCCACTGGCGACGGCAAAGTCTTGATCCAGCTGCGCGGCTGAATCCGCACCTCTGATTCGTATGTCCGCCGACACCTCAAATTTCGATCTGACCGGACGCGTGGCCATCGTTACCGGTGCCAGTCGCGGTCTCGGTCAATATCTTGCCCGGGCTTTGGCCCGCGCCGGTGCCGACCTGGTGATTACCAGTCGTCGGCTTGAGGCGCTGAGCGAATTCCAGGCAGAGGTCGAGGCGCTCGGCCGCCGGGTCTTGCCCCTCCAGCTCGATGTCGGCGACCCCGATAGCATTACCGCGATGGCCGCCGCCGCTGCCGATGCCTTTGGCCACGTTGACATCCTTTTCAACAACGCCGGCTGCAATATCCGCAAGCTGGCCATGGATGTCACCTGGGACGATTGGAACCTGGTGCTCGATACCAATCTGCGCGGTACTTTTTTCGTGGCCCAGTCCGTCGCCCGCTATATGATTCCGAATGGCTACGGCCGGATCATCAACATCGGTTCCATCACCTGTGTCAGTGGCTACGCCGGACTTGGCCCCTACTGCGCCAGCCGCGGCGGTGTCAAGCAGTTGACCATGAGCCTGGCCGACGATTGGGGGGGGGACGGAATCACCGTCAATTGCCTGGCGCCCGGTTGGTTCAAGACGACCCAGAATGAGGTAATGTATGAGGATCGGGAATGGGTCGAATACCTGTGCGAACGCATTCCGCTGAACCGCCCCGGCAAGCCCCGTGACCTCGACGGCGCCGCCGTTTTCCTGGCCTCCGAAGCCAGTGAATACATCACTGGCCAAACCCTTTTCGTCGACGGCGGCATGACCGTCGGCAGAGTCTGCGCGCTCCCCACCAAATCTTGATCCCACTCCGACCCCGGAATCCCGACCCCAGATACCCGAATCCTTCCAATGGCCGATCTCTCACGTCTTTGCATCCACACCATCACGACACGTCCGTGGAGTATCGAACTGGCGGTGCCGTATTTCGCCGATGCCGGCGTGCGCGGCATCAGCGTGTGGCGTGATGCGTTGGAGGGACGCAATGCCGATACCATGCGTCACCTGATCGAGCGCGCCGGCTTGTCCGTCACCTCACTGGCGCGCGGCGGCTTCTTCACCGCCGCCAGCGCTGCGGACCGCCTGCACGCCATCGAGGAAAACCGCCGGGCACTGGAGGAATGCGAGGCTGTCGGGGCACCGCTGCTGGTGCTGGTCTGCGGTGCCACGCCGGGCCAGACCGTCGCCGATAATGTCGATCAGATTCAGGAAGGCATCGAGGCGATCCTCGAACCGGCCGAGAGCGCCGGGATACGGTTGGGCATCGAGCCGCTGCACCCGATGTATGCCGACACCCGCTCCGCCATCGCAACGGTGAAAATGGCCAATGACCTCTGCGACCGTATCGATTCATCCATGGTCGGCGTCACCATCGATGTCTTTCACTGCTGGTGGGACCCCGATCTACAGGCCGAAATCACCCGCGCCGGCGCTGCCGGGCGGCTGTTTTCCTACCACGTTTGCGATTGGAAAACCGACATGAGCGATATGCTCAACGACCGCGGGCTGATGGGGGAGGGCATCATCGACATACGACGCATCACCAGCTGGATGGATGACGCCGGCTTCGACGGCGCCATCGAGGTGGAGATTTTCTCGACCCGATGGTGGGCCGAAGACCAAGTCTCGTTTCTCAATGAAATCATCGACTCCTACACACGCTGCGTCTGAGCGGGAACTACCATGGCCACTACGCATACTGTCGGCATTATCATGAACGGCGTCACCGGACGCATGGGCACCAATCAGCATCTCAAACGATCGGTCGCCGACATTCGTGATCAAGGCGGCGTCAAAGTCGGTGACGACACGATCATGCCCGATCCCGTCCTGGTCGGCCGCAACCCGCAGAAGCTCGAAGCCCTGGCCGCCGAGACCGGCGTCGAGAACTGGACCACCGACCTCGACCGTGTCCTCGCCGATGACCGCTACAGCGTCTACGCCGACTTCCAGACCACCGACCGTCGTGTCGCTGCCGTCAAGCAGGCCGTTGCCGCAGGTAAACACATCTACTGTGAAAAACCGACCGCGCTCAATACTGCAGACGCCCTCGAGTTGCACCGAATCGCCGAGTCCGCCGGTGTCAAACACGGCGTTGTCCAGGATAAACTCTGGCTGCCCGGCATCGTCAAACTCAAGCGTCTCATTGACCAGCGCTTCTTCGGCCGGATCCTGTCCGTCCGCGGTGAGTTCGGCTACTGGGTGTTTACCGGCGAGGATGCCGAACAGCCGGCACAGCGACCGTCATGGAATTACCGTGCCGAAGACGGCGGCGGCATCATCTTCGACATGCTTTGTCATTGGCGCTATGTCCTCGACAACACCTTCGGCAAGGTCAGAAGCGTCTCCTGTGTGGCGGCCGTGCTTCTGCCCGACCGCTTGGATGAAAACCATGAGCACTATGAGGCCACCGCCGAAGACGCTGCTTACGCCACCTTCGAGATCGATGGCGACATCCTCGCGCATTTCAACTCCTCGTGGTGTGTCCGGGCACGGCGTGACGACCTGTTGACCATCCAGGTCGACGGCACCGACGGCAGCGCCGTCGCCGGGCTGCGCGGCTGCCTGGCCCAGAGCCTCGCCGACACCCCGCGGCCCGTCTGGAATCCCGATGTCGCGCAACCCATCGATTATTACGCCGACTGGACCCCCGTCGATGCCGATGACCAGTTCGAAAACGCCTTTAAAATCCAGTGGGAACTCTTTCTGCGCCATGTCGTTCTCGACGAGCCATTTCGCTGGGGACTGCTCGAGGGCGCCAAAGGCGTCCAGCTCGCCGAGCTCGGCATCCAATCCTGGAAAAATCGTGCCTGGAAACAGGTCGTCGATCTCGAGGTTTGACCCGTGGCGGCACCGCTCAAATACGGCTTGCTCGGATGGCCCGTCAAGCACTCTGTGTCGCCGCAGATGCACGGCGCCGGCTTCCGCGCCCTCGGCCTTGATGCCACCTACGAGCTTGTCCCGATCGAACCGGAAAACTTCGATCTGCGGATCCCGCAGCTCGTCACGGAAGGCTTCCGAGGCTGGAACATCACGATCCCGCACAAGGGCGCGATGTTCGCACACCTCGACCAGGTCGATCCGGTCGCGCGTCAGGCGGAAAGTGTCAACACCGTCTGCAACCGCGACGGCCGGCTGCACGGATATTCCACCGACGGCTACGGTCTCGAACGCGCCCTCAGCGAGGCCTTCGGGATCGACATCGCCGGCGGCACCTTCATTTTCTGGGGCACCGGCGGTGCGACCCGCGCCACAGCCACGCACTTCGTCCATCATGGCGCGGCTCGTCTTGTCCTGGTGAACCGCACCGTCGAAAAAGCCGTGACCCTCGCCGGTGCCCTGCGGGAATTCGCGCCGAAATGTGAGGTGTCCACATATGCTCCGACCGACGGCTTGCTGCCCGACGCCGTAGCCGAAGCCCCCACCATCATCCAGGCCACCAGCGTCGGTATGGACGGCGAGACCCTGGCCATCCCGACCGGCTTCCTGACCCCTGGCCGCAACGTAATGGACATGATCTACCGGAAGACCCCATTACTGCAGGCCGCCGAAGCGGCCGGCTGCCGCGTCGCGGACGGTCGTGCCATGCTCCTGTACCAGGGCGTCAAGAGCTTCGAGATCTGGACCGACCAAGCCGCGCCTGTAGAGGTCATGCGCCAGGCCCTCGAAGAGGCTCTCCAACCGCGATAAAGCGACGTGACGCCGCAATCCAATCCCATCCAACGCCAATTTCAGGGCCAGACCCTGATCTCAAATTGACGGGCTTGGCGTATTTCTGCCCGCGCGAGCAGGCGAGGCGGTATAGTACCAAAATTCCAACCGAACTGTCATGCCCGACTCCGCCATCCAAATCCAGCCGGTCAAATCCCTCGACGTTGCCATCAGCGCACCGCCGAGTAAGGCGCATTCGCTGCGCTACATCTACATCGCCGCACTGGCAGACGGGGTTTCCCGACTCGATCACCTGCTGCTGGGGGAGGACCAGCATCACGCGCTTAATGCCATCCGCAGCCTTGGCGTTCCCGTCGAACTGGACGAGACTGCCGGCGCCGCTGCCATCCATGGTACCGGCGGCCGGCTGCAGGCACCCGACAAAGAACTGTTCATCGGTAACTCGGGCGTCGGCATACGTTTCCTCACACCGATCGCCGCGTTGGTCGCCGACGGCACCGTGACTTTGACCGGCGACGAGCGGATGTGCAACGGCCGGCCGATCGCCGACTTGCTCACAGCGCTGGCACCTCTCGGAATAACTGCGTCCTCGACGCGCGATAACGGGCTGCCGCCGCTGCTCGTTCAAGGCGGCGGCATCCGCGGCGGTACCACGCACCTGCGCGGCCAGGCGTCGTCGCAGTATTTCTCGGCAATCCTTATTGCGGCGCCGTTCGCCGACGAGGACGTCACCATTCACGCCGACGGCGAGATCAAGTCGCGCCCCTATATCGACACGACGATCGCGGCGATGAAGGCATTTGGCGTCAAGGCCGAAACCACCGAAAGCGGCTTCCGGGTCGCTGCCGGACAGCGCTATCAACCTTTGCAGACAGCCATCGAAGGCGATTACTCCAGCGCCTCCTACTTCTTCGCCGCCGCCGCCGTCACTGGAGGCAAAATCCGCGTCGACGGGTTGCGGTCGGATTCCGACCAGGGCGACCGCTACATTGTCGAGGCCCTGCAGACAATGAACTGTCACGCGGAGTTCGCAGACGACGCCGTCGAGCTCCAGGGCAGGCCGTTGGCCCCTATCGAGACGGACATGTCAAACTATCCGGACCTGGTCCCAACCCTCGCGGTAGTCGCCGCCTTTGCCGACGGCACCAGCGTTTTTACAGGCGTCGAGCATTTGCGTATCAAGGAAAGCGACCGCCTCGCTGCCACCGCAACCGAGCTCCAGCGCCTGGGTGTCGATGCCGAAGATGCAGGCGATCGTCTCATCGTCCGTGGCCGTGCCGGTGAAAGTATGCATGGCGCGACGGTCGAGACATACAATGATCATCGCCTCGCAATGGCCTTTGCAATTGCCGGACTGCGCGTGCCCGGCGTGGTGATCAGCAACCCGGGATGTGTCGCCAAGTCGTTTCCGGACTTTTTCGAGCGCCTCGCCGACATTACAGCACAGGATCCATCGTGAACATTGTTCTCATCGGCTATCGCGGCACCGGCAAGAGCGCTGTGGGTACTCTTTTGAGCCGCTATCTGGACCGGCCGCTGATCGAGACCGACACCGAAATAGCAAAGGCGGCGGGCAAGAGCATTCGGGAGATTTTCCACGACGACGGCGAAGCGGCTTTTCGTCAGCGCGAGCGCCTCGCGGTCGCGGCGGCGGCGGCCCATGACGGGGTTGTCATTTCAACGGGTGGCGGCGCCATTGTCGATCCAGCCAATGCCACCTGTCTCACGGCCGATGGCTTCGTCGTTCTGCTGCAGGCGGCGCCGGAGACGCTGTTGGGCCGGATCAGCAACGACTCGAACCGCCCCGCCCTGACCAGGCACGACGCCCTGACCGAAATAAAAGTGAAAC
>JASLZG010000287.1:0-277 GCA_030754995.1 Lentisphaeria bacterium | reverse complement strand
CTGCTCGTCCCATTTCATGGAATGAGCATTTACGGCGGGGACCCGTGAACCAGAGCCATTCGGGCAGGGTTCAGGGCTGGCCGCCGACTCCACGGCTGGATTGACCGACGCAAACTTCTCGTAATCCCACTCGTAATCTTCCGGCTTGTGGACCTCGCGTTGTGCCGTCCCGACACCGAAATGCCTGAACCCTGACACCTCAAACCTGAAACTATGATTGACATCGACTACGACCTCACCCCCGCCGATCTGTCCGCCAGGTTGCGGCAACTCTTTG
>JASLZG010000286.1:2079-5976 GCA_030754995.1 Lentisphaeria bacterium | reverse complement strand
AATCCTGCCTGGTACGCGTAGGTCATGACACCGTCGTACCCGGCCTTCCACAGCAGCAACCCGAAGTTACGCCGATAGGTCAGCGGCTCCTCGATGCCGCCCTGCGGGTTGGCGTAATTGTAAATGAGCAGGCCGGCCTCGTGCAGGCGCGCTGCCCAGTCCGGGTTCGGCACGCCGCCGGCAACGACGAGGTTCACAACGCCCTTGAACTGGTTCCACAGTTCCTCACGAACCGGGCCGGTCCCCGTCCATACCGCCGGGCTCGCCGCCAGGTACACCTTGGCGCCGATCTCTTCGCGGAGAAACCGCCACGGCGCGATCTGCTGCCGGCATTGCTCGACGCCGGCCTCGTCGGGGCCGTAGTTGTAGTAGTCGCGGTAACCGAAGGTTTTTGTCAGTTCCACGACCTGTCCCAGGACACGGCGGGCCAATTCCGGGTCGTCATTGGGGCCGTACCCCCAGAAACATCCGAAGAAGCGGTCCGTGCTGATGCCCGCATCCCGGCGCATCTCGAAGACGCGTTTCATCAGCGCCATTGCCGCCGGGCGTCCCTCGCCGGTTGTCTGATAGCATAGCGGTGCATCGACACCGTGGGCGACGAGGTCATTCAGCTCGGCGGCGTACTGCACCTCGGTTTTGTTGTTGGCATGGATGACCGGCGTCTCCGATCCCGAGAGCACACCCCGATAAAAGATCGACTGCTCGACCATGCTCGGCGCCAGCTTGAACGGATGCACCTGGAGACGCAGCGGCACCACCGCTGCGGACGATTCGGCGCTGCCGATTGTCAGATTTCCCTCGTAGACCCCGGCGGCGGCATCCGGCGGGACATGCACCGTGACCCAGAACTGCCGCACCTCGCTGACCGGGATGTCCACCGGCAGCAGCGCCGGCGCATCACGAACAATGAGTTCAGATGTCAACCCGTCGTTCGCTTCAACCGTCACATCCTCGTAACGTACGCGGCCCGTGTCCGGATCTGCCACGCGCAGGAGATTCTGCTTCTTCTCGAGATCGACACGCACAAGATCATCGTCGTTGACGAGAAGTTCCGGCACCAGTACCTTGCCCTTCACCGTCTGCACCCCGCCGGGCGTCCAGCCGCCGCCGCCCTGGAACCAGCACTTGACCAACTTGATGTCGACCGCCGCAGCGCCGATCACGCCGGCGGCGGATTCGAGATCCGAACAACTGACGGTCAGTTGCTCGACATTGCGCGACGGCACCACCACGAAGGACACGGACTCGTACTCCGCCGGACACGCGGCCAGCGCCAGTTCGCGCGGCGGCGGCCGGTGCGACAGTAGTGACGTAGGCAGAATCCGCTCATCGGTGATTACCGGCGCCGCGCGCACGATGAAAGGCCTGTTGTCTTGGGCAAAGAGCAACGCCGCCGTGGAGTTGGCCAGGGCGTTGCCGGCGGCAAGCGCGGTCTCCATCCGGTCGTTCAGTGATGTTTTATTTGCAATGATCTCTCGCGGTTTCAGGGAATCGATTTCACCGAGCAGGTCAGCGATCTCTACTCCGGCGCGGTCCAGGCGTCGCAGGAGGTTTTTCGTGTCCGGGCGCGACTGGGTGCGCAGCAATCCATCGAGACGTTCGATTTCATCCGCTGTACTCGACAGTGCCAGGCGCCATTTTCCCGTAATTTTCCTCACCTGCCGGCCGGCGGCGGCGGCCATGACCAATGCCGCCTGGCCCTGGTCGTTGACGAAATACATGTCTGCAAATCGCGATGGATCGTGAAAGCGCACGGCGATAGGCGCCCATGAACTGTTCTCACGGAGACGCTTCTGTGAGCGGGTGAAGTTCACTTTCCACAGGGCCCCTTCAGCCGGGCGCGAGTCGACTACGGCAAGCGGAATCTGTATCTCGACGGTCCAGGCGTCGCCCTCGCGGGCAGTGCGGGCCTCCCAGTTGCCGGTCCATTGGTCGACATCGTGCTGCCCGACGTTGTCACTCTGGGTGCCGATGCTGTTGACGACCAGGTAATAATAGTCGGTGCCGACTATGGGCGTTTCAGGGAAAGCACTGTCCGGCGGGATCAGGTAAAGTTCTATGCAGTCGTCGCCCCACAGCCCTTGCGCGTCCCGCCCGGTTTTCTCCGCTTTCACCGACTCGAACTCCGACTCGAAGCAGCGGTAGGCGACATAGAGATTCTCGTCGTCATGAAGGAGATACACCTCTGTCTGCTGACTGGGTTTGTGGCTGGGGCTGTTGGTCGTGTTGGTGAACCCTCCAGCGACGCCGGCCCGGGCCCAGCAGGCATCGTCCAGCCTGCCGTCGAGAACCGGTGGGACAGTCGTGCGAACGCAACCGACCGAATGCGTCGGATGCAGGGCGTCGTCCGTGGTCTCGGCATTCTCGAGCACCAGCGCTGCGTCGTCGATCGACAGTGACACATTCGGCGTGTGCAGCTGCACAATGCAGCGGGCCACGACGTACTGCCCCCGGTCGTCGACCGTTGCCGATGTCGAGTACCGATGCCATTCAGGCGCTACATCAACCCACTCACGAGACTGAATCTCGATGACTTCTTCGCCTTGCCCGAGCCCGCCCAAAACAAGCAACGCGACGCTGGCACGGGCCGGCGTATTCGCCCGCAGCCAGACCGACAAGGAATACCGCTCACCGGGCAGAAACAATCTCCTTTCGGTCTGCTCGACGATGGCCCACTCGAGCTCAGGTCCGAACTCGAACTGAACCGCTTTCTCGCCACTGTGCGCCGGCGCGCCTCGCACTTGCGGTTCCGGTGTGTCAGCGCGAGGATGCTTTGCCAAGTGCCAGTTCACCGGCATTCCGCCCGCGTCGACTTGTTCGAAGCCGGGGTTCTCGAGCAGGTTCGTCCTGGCGGCGACTGCGGTTGCAACAGTGGCCATCGTCGCTGCCGACACGACGGCAGCGAGGATCAGTCTGGGGCACATTGAAGATCGACCGGGTCGCCGGGGTTCCAGATGGGCATCCCGTCGGGAGGTGAATATTCGAAACATTCGTCGTCCATGGGGTACGGGTTGGTCCGCCTTTCATAGAGGGCGGATTGATAAAGAACGCCCCTTCTTTCCATCAGTTCATGCGGCCACCACCGGTACTTTTCGTTCAGGCTCAGTGAGCGGTTGTCGAAGTAAACCACACGCCTCTGGGTGCCGCTTTTGTTTTCTGGGCTGCCATGGACCACCTTGCTGTTGTGAAGCATGACGTCGCCGGGTTCGACTTCTGCAGGGATGGCTTCCGGTGGCGAAAAATTCCTCTTGCCGCATTCTATCCATTCTTTCTTGGTGCGTTCTATCCATTCGACGGCTTTTTCATGTTGCCAGAGGTGGCTGCCGGGGACGAGCCAGACGCAACTGTTTTCAACCGTGGATTTGTCGGGGTAGATATCGATGTTGAAAATGCGCTCATGCTCCTCCGTCACGTTGCTGTCCCGGTGCCAGGGGACCGAAGACCCGTGGCCCTTGAGCTTGAAGACCAGGGTCTCATAGCAGGGAACGAAATCCGGGCCGACCATGCGCGTGAGCAGGTCACCTATAAAGGGATGGGCGAGGAGCCGAAGGGAAAATGTGTTGGGGTGCATGTGAAGATACTGCAGCTCGAAGGGAATACCCTCCGGACCGGTAAGTGACCATTTTTCCGCCGCGCCGCCGGCCAGGACCTCGTCGATTAAACGGGCCGTTTCCGTTCGCACATTTGCCATTTCGTCGTCGCCAAAGACGTCCCGGCAGATCACGTAGCCTTGGGCGTCGAAAAACTCAATCTCTTCATCTGTAATCTTACGCATTGTAAAACCAGTCAATCGGTCGAATCACCAGCTTCAAGCCAACCGGCAACCCGGCTATCGAGTAGTCGCTCGCCATGTAGGTGATGACGACGTTGCCGGTGCTGGTAAAAGCAGCGGACGGG
>JASLZG010000286.1:0-2069 GCA_030754995.1 Lentisphaeria bacterium | reverse complement strand
ACGGGTAACAGTTGTGGATGTAGCCGGGCCAGCGGGGATATCGACTCGTGACCTCCCCGGGATAGGCCAGCTGCGTCCCCTGCTCCTCGAGTGCCGTGCGGGCCTGGACCGCATAGTGCTGGCTCACCGTGTCGGTGGTGCCGTCCTCGGGTTCGACGCGGGTCGTGTCGTCGAGCGAATCCAGGTTCTGGAAGTGGGTCCAGGAGTCGCCGTCGTCCTTCGATATCGCACAGGACACGCGCATGCGTCCCAAACCGTCGGCCATCTCCTGCCTGGTGGCCTGATTCCAGACACACAGCAGGTCGCCGGTCGTGGGGATTGTTTTCAGGGCTGCGGGTGCATAGCTCGAGACCAGCCCGGAGGGCCGGGCCGGTGACCACGTCATGCCGCCGTCCTTGCTGAAGCTCTGGTACAGCTGGCCCAGGCAGGTGCGTCCCAGGCACAACAGCCTGCCGTCGCGCAGCTCGGCAACAACGGGTTCCTCGAAGTGGGACAAGGCGAACAGGCGCTCGCCCTCGAGGAGGGGGACGGAGATCTCCCCGGAATTCCGCGCCCACGTAAAGCCGTCATCGTCGCTGTAGTACATGAAGCTGGCACAGAGCTGGCCGAAAAGGGCGTAGGCCGGGACGAGGATTCTGCCAGTTGACAGCGCCAGCGCCGAGTCGCCGCACTGGGCGATCGATCCCAGCGTGCCGGTGTCGTTGATCTGAACCGGCGCCGACCACGTTTGGCCTTCGTCGCTCGAAGTCTTGAAGAACATGCGCCGGTTCAAGCCGTCGTTCCACTCGACATAGACATGGCCGAGGAGCCCCGAATGGACATGGCCGAGTTCCGCGTCTTCACCCACCGGCGCATGGGGCGGGAGACGGAAGAGGGAAAGCCGTCCAACATTGAACCGGGCTGAGTTGGGTTCGATCAGGAAAGGCTCGCTCCAGGTCTTGCCGCCATCCTCGCTGGTCTTGCCCCGAATGTCGCCGGCAGACCAGTCGGTGGCGCCGGTATAAAAGTGCATGTAGGCCAGCAGCAGGCGGCCGTCGCTCAGTTCAACGACACCGCCTTCACTGTTGCGCAGATTCCGCGGGCCGGTTTCGAAAAGCGGACAGACTATCATGTCGATGGAGGAATCGCTCATCGTTTGTACTTCACAACCAGTGCGAGTTCGGAAATGATAGGCCTACCTTCCACCGCGTCACATCGTTTTTTCAACAGGGCGGTGAAGGCGTTGTCGCCTTGACGCAGCAGTGACGGATCGGGTTGGGCAAACAGAAAGAAATTGCTGGGCTGGGCCGGCGATACACCGTCCGTATGATAGACCACATCGACGGCGACCGGCGTACCATTGATCTGGAACTCGATCTCGTCCATGTGCGTCAGGTTATCGACGTAAATCAGCAGCGACAACTCGCGGAGTTCGCGGGCGTTGACGTCATCACCGACCGGCAGCGTGAGGGCGAGCGGTTGGCTCAGTGCAAGCTCGACCGGCAGCCGACCGGTCTGCGGGTAGACGTGCTCCTTGCCGCGGTCCGACAGGTTGTCGACGGCGAACACCTTGTCCATCGGCGCGAGGCGATCGGGATCGCCGATGGCGCTCCACTCGGGCGACATCGGGTTGGCGTTGAAGATGTAGAGGCCGTCGACACCGGCGTTCCAGGCATGAGTTGCAATACCGGCCCAGATGTCGATCATCTCAAGTCCAGACATAACGGGGGGCCCCGTTTCGGCTACGCCGGCATACACCGGCGTGTCATGGCGATGGCCGAGCTCGACAAGCTCCGCTACCGGGCCGGTGAATGGGTCGTTTTCGAGGGAGCTGACGACGATGTCGATCAGGTCGTCGGCCAGCCAGCGCTCGATGTCGAGGCCGATCTTACAGCAGCAGTCCACCTGGTTGGGGACGCGGCAGGTAATCAGTAACGGCTTGCCCCGTTCGCGGCCCACTGCCTCGGTCATCTCCCGCACCCGGCGCATGAAACCGCTCATCACGTCGAGGTGTTCTTGCTCGCACGGCCGGCATTCGAGGGTCGGCCGGAAGTAAATCGGATTGCGCAGGAAATCGAGCTCGATGCCAT
>JASLZG010000285.1 GCA_030754995.1 Lentisphaeria bacterium | reverse complement strand
CAGACATGGAACTATGGAAAAATCTTTGTTCACAGGGCAACGTCATAGGAAACGTAATCAAAAATCTCGAGACGTGCTCTGACATGCAGTTTCCCGAGATCAAGCGCGACGTGCGGTTGGGACACTACTACCCGGCATCGGTAACCAAGCACATTCTACGGCGTCTGATCGTCTACCGCACGCCGCTCGGCGACCTGGTCGTGGGGGTGGCCCAGTTCGTTCTCGAACGAATGCGACGGATGGGGTCACGTTCCAAATTCCTGGCTGCCTGTAACGGCGTCATTGGCGATGCCCTCTACTTCCGCGGCGTCTACGAAGTGCTGGGTGATCGCCAGGCGTTTCTCGACTTCGTCGGCGAAGATTCCGATGCGGCGGATGCTGAATAGCGGATTGGCCGGCGACCTGCCTGGCACTGCCGCATCGCAGCCCGATGGCAAGCGGACAAGCCTGCCTTTTATTCGCCTGCGGCAACCGGGCTGGGTGCCGAACAAGTGCAGTATAGTAGCGCATGCTTACGCTGATTCATCAACGTGTAGAGGCCGCTGGCCGCGGCGAGAATCCCCATGTGATCTGCCGCATGCCCTCGGGCTGGGCCGTGCTGGGCGATCATCAGTTCCTGCCGGGATACTCCTTGTTGCTGTCGGACCCGGTGGTCGATGATCTCAATGACCTGCCTCACGAGGATCGCCGGCAGTTTCTCGTGGACATGGCGGCGCTGGGCGATGCGGTGCTGGCGATTACCGACGCCTACCGAATCAATTATTCGATCCCCGGCACTATGGATCCCGCCTTACATGCGCATTTACATCCCCGTTACGAGTCGGAGCCGGAGGAGATGAAATCGCGTTCCGTCTGGGCATACCCGCCGGAAGACCTCGCCAGTCGTCCGTTCGACAAGGAACGGGACGAACCCCTGATGCGTGCGGTGCGACAATATCTGGCACAGCGTGGCTCGAGCACCCAGGCACTGATCTGGAATTGACCGGATTAACCGAGCCGCTGCATCGGCTTGATAATTACCTTCCCACAGGATTGCCAAGGCACCCTACGGGTACGAAACCTCCACATCGAAGTCGAGGCCGATGTCGATCGACCCGGCCGAATGCGTGATGGCACCGACACTGATGTAATCGAGGCCGAGGTCAGCCATTGACAGCACCCGGTCCAGCGTGATGCCGCCGCTCGCCTCGAGCATTGCCTGGAGGTGGACCTCGTTGCGCAGCGCTACGGCCACGGCCAATTCCGCGTTGGTCATGTTGTCGAGCAAGATGAAGTCGACCTTGGCGTCCAGCGCCGCCCGGACTTGGTCGAGTGTATCGGTTTCGACTTCAATCTTGAGTCCGGGATAAAGTTCGCGGCAGTTGGCGACCGCCCGGGCAATGGCGCCCGGGCCACCGAGCTCGGCGATCTGGCAGTGATTGTCCTTGATCATGATCATGTCGAACAGCCCGAACCGGTGGTTGTCCCCGCCGCCCGCAGTGACGGCGTACTTCTCGAGCGCCCGCAGGCCCGGCGTGGTTTTTCGCGTGTCCAGCAGTCGAGTCGGCGAATCACCCAACGCATCGACAAAGGCCGCGGTGGCGGTAGCAATGCCGCTGAGGCGCTGAATGAAGTTCAGGGCGGTCCGCTCGCCGGTGAGCAGGGCCCGGGCCGGGCCGGACAGGACCGCCAGGGTGGCGCCGGCGCGGCAATGGGTGCCGTCGCTCACCAGGTTTTCAACCACGACCCGTGGATCGAGCTCGGTGAAAACCATCTCGGCGACGGGCATGCCGGCGATCACGCAATCCTGGCGTGTCGCGATGTTGCCAGAGGTCTCCAGTTCCTCGGGGATCACCGCCAGCGTCGTGGCATCGCCACCGCCGACATCCTCCGCCAGGGCCGACCGGACCAGGTTGCGCAAAACATGTGAAGCGAGGCGCTGGTTGTCAATCATTTTCCCGTTCCGTTGTCATGGTGGTGCCACGGTGATGTAATATCGACACGAGCAAAAGGATTACGAGCGATTGCACCAGAACGATGATGGTCGGGGCCGTCGGCAGCCAGATCAGCAGGACGGCTCCGAGCCCCAGCGACAACGCCAGCAAATGGACCAGCAGCACCGCCGTCGGTTGGTCGAAGCCCATGCGAGTGAAGCGATGGGAAATATGATTGTGGTCGCCATAATAAATCGGTTTCCCGGCCCGCAGCCGAATGGCAATGACGGCGAATGTATCGAAGATCGGCAGCGCCAGGATGAATGCCGGAATCAGCCAGGCCGCCACCGTGCTCGTGTTGTCACTGCGGTGGAAGATCGTCAGCGTCGCCAGGGCCGACAACAGGAAGCCGAGGAAATGGCTGCCCGCGTCGCCCATGAAAATACTGGCCGGGTACCTGTTATAAAGGTAGAAGCCCAATGCAGTGCCGGCGGTGACGGCGCCGAGGCTGGCAACGTAATATTGCTGCTGCAGGGCGGCAGTCAGGCCGAACAGGCAGCTGGCGATCACGGCCAGGCCGGAGGCGAGGCCATCCATGTTGTCGAAGAAGTTGAAGGCGTTGATGATGAAAACGAACCACAGCACGGTCAGCAGCCACGACAGCATCGGATACGCCGCGAACATGCTGACCCGCAGTTCAGGCGCCAGGGCGACGATGCTGCAGACAACCACCTGGCAGCCGAACTTCCGGAAGGGGCCGAGCTGGTGTCGATCATCGATGATGCCCATGATGCAAAGGAAGACGGCGCCGCCGGCAACGGTCGCGAGGCGGCTGAAGACGTTGGGGATGCCCTGTATCTGCTGCGCCAATTCGGCATCGAGGTGTGTGACCGCCAGGTACGCCAGTGCCAGTCCCCCGAAAAGTGTAATCAACCAGCCCAGCATCATCGCCAGGCCGCCGAGCAGCGGGGTGCTTTCCGGATGCTGCTTGTGATGTTCGCCGAGCGGGTGATCGAGAAAATCCGAGCGAAAGGCCCAGCGCCGGCACAGCGGCGTCAGCAGCGCTGTGACGCCGACGGCGGTCAGCAGGATGCCAATATAGATAGCCCACCAACTCATAGTCGAACTTCGTTTGCGGTTTGCGGTTTAGATGAGGCGCCGTGACGGATCCGAACTGCGGTTGGTGTCCGGACAGCGTCCCCGAAAATGCCTGCAGCAGGCGGCAGGGAAGGATGGAATCTCATTGCAAAGGTGCAAATTACTTCTATTGTAGTGGTTTGGCTAACCTGATCCGGCTCACTTTTGTGTTGACAGAGACTCGGGACCCCTGTTACATTTGCACGCTATGCGGCCATGTCCACGACCCGGGTTCGGCGATCTGCCGCAGGATGTCATGCCCGAAACCGCTTTTGAAAAGTTTGATGACCACTGGCTGAGCCCGGAGTGTTGCGCCGGCAAATCCCGGTTCGCGGCATTTGACGGCACCGGCGGTTGTTAATCCTCGGTTCGTAATTCGAAATCCGATAACAGAGTCTGACCAGTGCCGGATCCTGTGAGAATTCGCAAAGTGGGCATGAACGATAACGACGATACCGTCGTGGCGTTGGAAACCAGTGAGATTCTTGCCAAACACACCAAGGTCACGGCCAAGGAGTTCGGGAGCACGATTCTCGATCGCCAGGTTGCCAGCGAGAAGTACACGGTCGGTCAGGAGATCGCCCGCGGTGGGATGGGGGCGATTCTGCGCGCCGAGGACTGCGACCTGCAGCGGACGACAGTCCTCAAGGCAATCCTGCCGGACAGTAAAGCGGACCCGGTCCTGTTCGATAGTTTTATCGCCGAAGCCCGCCTGACCGCCGGACTCGAGCATCCCAACATCATCCCGGTTCATGAGCTTGGGGTATTGCCCGACGATACCCCGTTCTTCTCGATGAAAATGGTCCGCGGCGATTCCCTGGGGCAGGTGCTGCAGCGCCTTTCGTCCGGCGACCAGGTCTACCTTGACAACTACAACCTGTACACGCTGCTGACTATTTTTCGCAAGGTCTGCGACGCTATCGCCTTTGCTCATGCCAAGGGCATCATCCACCGTGACATAAAGCCTGACAACATCATGGTGGCGCATTTCGGCGAAGTGCTGGTGATGGACTGGGGGCTGGCACGTGTCACCCGTGGCGGTGGTGAGGACGTTGCCGAGTCGCCCACTCTGTTCAGCAACAAGGACAGCGACCAGACACAGTTGGGCATCATCAAGGGAACCCCGTCGTATATGCCGCCGGAACTTGCCAAGGGCCTGGCCAATGAGGTTGATCACCGCAGCGATATTTTCCTGCTTGGTTCGACGCTCTATGCCATCGCCACGCTCGAATCACCGTACAGCGGTGACGATGTCTACGAGACCCTGTCCAATGCCGAGTCCGGCAATTTTGTCGACCCCGCGATCCAGGCTCCGGAGCGTGAGATTCCGCAGGAGCTCTGCAACATCATTTCCAAGGCAATGGCTTACGAGCGTGCCGACCGTTACCAAAGCGTCGAGGAATTCGCCACTGCCATCGACGATCTGCTGGCTGGCCACACCGCCTCAGTGCGGCGGTCATTTGCTGCCGGGGAAATGATCATGCGCGAAGGCGAGCAGGGAACCGAAGCGTACATGATCACGTGCGGTGAAGTTGAAGTGTTCAAGGAAATGCGCGGCCAATCCGTACGGCTCATGCGCCTTTTGGAAGGCGATACCGTCGGGGAGATGGCGGTGATTTCACCAGCGCCGAGGTCGGCTTCCGTCCGGGCCATCACGGATACGGAGGTTTTCGTGATTACCGAACCACTCATCCAGCGCGGCCTCGATAAACTGCCGCCATGGATGGACAAGATCGTGACGGCCCTGTCCGACCGGCTGCGGACGGCCAACGCCAGCATCCACCCGCTGATGCAGGGCGACTGCAGCTATCATGTGCTGAATCAGTTGCGGTTACTCTATGCCAATTGTGGGACGCCGACGGTCGATACGCTCAGCGACAAGCGAACGCTGGCGCTGAACACCGAAAACGCCATCGCCGAGATCAGTACGATGCTGTGCGTTACGCGTGATCCAGTCATCCGCGTCTTCGCCTGGCTGCTCAAGGCCGGTGTCCTTAAACCGCTTGGCAGCGATCGATGTTTCGTGCCTAATTTTCAGCTGCTCGCCGACTTCACGGAGTATTGCAGGAAGCAAACCGGAACGCCTACACACTTTCCCGCCAACAAACACGCCACCACACTTTTCGCAACCGACGCGGAGCTGGTTGTCCGCCATGTTGTTCCGGGCACCGCCGGGTCCGGCGAGGAAATGAAAACGATCGTTCAGTACACGCCACAGAAAATCATGGGCTGCGAATCTGAAGAAGGCATTGCTGATTGCTTCGAAAAGCTGTACAACGAGTTGACCATGACGGTCGCCCGGTGAAGGGAGGTTTTTCAGGTGTCAGGTGCCGGCGAGTGCGCAACTGACAGTCTGATAAATTTGACCGCGGCACCGTCTTTTCTTTCCCACAGCTGAACCCTGACATCTGTCATCCCCACAATGAACAAGTTTTACATAACGACCCCGATCTATTACGTCAACGACAAGCCGCATATCGGCCATGCCTACACGACCATCCTCGCCGATGTCCTGGCCCGGTATCATCGACTGCTTGGCGAAGACACCTTTTTTCTGACCGGCACCGATGAGCACGGGCAGAAGGTTGCCGACGCGGCCGGCGAGAAGGGCGTCACGGCGCGGGAGCATGCGGACAACACGGTCGAACCCTTCCTCGAATTGTGGCGGCGCCTGAATATCACCAACGACGACTTCATCCGCACTACGGAAGACCGGCACAAGACGATCGTGCAGAAGATCCTGCAGGACCTGTACGATCGCGACGAGATCTATAAGGCCGATTACACCGGCTCATACTGCACGCCGTGCGAGCGTTTCTTCACGGAGAAAGACCTGGTCGATGACAAGTGCCCGGAATGCGACCGCGACGTCGACAAGCTGGTCGAGTCCAACTATTTCTTCCGCATGGGCAAGTATCAGGACTGGCTGGTCGAATACATCACCAGCAATAGCGATTT
>JASLZG010000284.1:5769-6065 GCA_030754995.1 Lentisphaeria bacterium | reverse complement strand
CATGCGCGACAGCCCGGAGTCGGTCAGGATCGGGCCGTACATGTGATAGCCCTGTTCCCGGAAATCGGACAGGGCTGCCCCGGGGAGCTCGCGGTAAATGAAAAAGTCTGAGTGTTTTTTCACCATGACACAGGTTGCCGGTGAGCGGTTGTGTGGTTACTGATAAGTTGCGTAATGTACTTTGACAACTCCCCCCCCGCATGGTCTGTCCTGATGAAGTTGAGGGTCGATGGCGTGGACCTGGAACTCTCCGGGTTCGATGCCGATGAACTGCGCGACGTCGTCCGTCCGCTGGG
>JASLZG010000284.1:0-5759 GCA_030754995.1 Lentisphaeria bacterium | reverse complement strand
TCAAAGCGCGGCTGCGCCTGGGGATCTGCGGACCTCCCGGCGCCGGCAAAACCATTTTCGCGATGCGCCTCGTCGACTGGCTGCGGGGCGAGGGAATTGTCGACGGCGGCGGCGCTGTTCATCTGCCGCTCGACGGCTATCATCTGCGCAACGACACGCTCGACCGCCTGCTCTGCGATGGCGACGGCTATCCGGAAATGAGCGGGCAGCCGCTGCGCCGGATCAAAGGCGCGCCGGAAACCTTCGATATCGTCCGCTTTCTCGACGATCTCACGGCGTGCGCCGATCGTACCGTGGCGTTGTCGCTGCCCGCCTATTGCCGTGAGACGCACGAACCACGGGAACATCGAATCAAGGTCGGTACGGCGGTCAATCTTGTCGTGGCCGAAGGGAACTATCTGTTGCTGGACGCCGCCAATTGGTGCCGGGTGCGCGGGCAACTGGATCTGTGCGTTTACCTGGACGTGCCGGAATCCCAGTGCCGCGCCAACCTGCTCGCCCGCCACCGGCGCGGCGGGCGCCCGGAGCAAGACGCATTGCGACATATCAACGCGGTCGATGCAATCAATATCGGATGCGTCAGCGGCAGCGCCCGGCTGGCAGACGTCATTGTCCGGGCAGAGGCGAATCACCTGGCGTCGATCGAGTTCAACCAGTCATGATTTTCAGCGAAGTTTTCTGCGAGTCAGGTGCCCGGCCACACCCCCTTTCCTTCTATTTCACACACCCTTCCGGTTGGCGCCGGGGGCATTGATATCGGCCGCACGCTGGTCACATTACCCGCAACGGAAGCAAACGAGTCACCGAGGGATCTCCCCATGGCAACCACGATCGATCCGGCGGCGCTGCGCGCCGGCAAAGGCCCGGAACTTTACCGCAAGGCAAAAACGATGATACCCGGCGGCACCGGCCTGTTCGGGCACCGCCAGGAACTGCATGCGCCGGAGCAGTGGCCGACCTATTTCGCCGAGGCCAAAGGCAGCGAAGTCGTCGACCTCGACGGCAACCGGTTCATCGATTTCGCCAGCTGCGGGATCGGCGCCACCGCCCTCGGGTACGCCGATCCCGACGTGGTACAAGCGGTGACGAACCGTGTCGCCAACGGCTCCATGTGCATGCTGAACCCGCCGGATGAAGTCGAATTGGCCGAGCTCCTGCTGCAGCTTCACCCGTGGGCGTCGAAGGTCCGTTTCGGGCGGCTCGGCGGTGAAACCATGGCCATCGCAGTGCGCATCGCGAGAGCCCATACCGGTCGCGATCACATCGCTTTCTGCGGCTACCACGGCTGGCACGACTGGTACATCTCCGCCAACCTCCCAACCGATGACGACGACCGCGGCAGCGACCGCCTCGGCAACTGGCACCTGATGCCGGGGCTCGAGCCCAAGGGCGTGCCCGCCGGGCTCGCCGGCACCACGATGCCGTTCACCTACAACAAGATTGACGAGCTCAAGGCGATCATCGACTCGCACGGTGACCGGCTCGCCGCCATCGTCATGGAGCCGACGCGCAACCTCTTTCCCGAACCGGGTTTCCTCGAAGGCGTACGGGAGCTCGCAACGCAGTGCGGCGCCTGCCTGGTTTTCGACGAAATCACGATCAGTTGGAAACTCACCTGTGGCGGCGCCCACTTGAAGTACGGCATCGAGCCCGACATGGCAGTGTTCGCAAAATCGCTCGCCAACGGCGTGCCGATGGGCGCCATCGTCGGGCGTACCGAGCCGATGGATGCCTTCCAGGACACCTTCTGCTCGAGCGCCTTCTGGAGTGAGGGCATCGGACCGGCAGCCGCCCTGGCAGCCGTCAAGAAGCACATGCGCCTCGATGTCCCGGCGCATCTCGACCACATCGGCAACGCCGTCCGCGCGGGCCTGCGTGAGCTGGCCGCGAAGTACGACATGCCGCTGGCCTTCTCCGGGCACCCGTGCCTGCAGTATTTCGGCTTCGATCACCCCGAGGCCGCGGCCCTCCAGACCCTGTGGACGGTGCGCATGCTGACCCACGGCCTGCTCATCACTGGTAGCTTCTATCCGATGTGGACGCACACCGACGCCCACGTCGACACTTACCTCGAAGCTTGCGACGAGGTTTTTGCGGAGCTCGCAGACGCCATCGCTGCCAACGACATAGAGTCGCGTATCGGCGGCCCCGTCAAGATAACCGGACTGCGGCGCCTGGCGTGATACAAGAGAAAAAGCGGGGACAATAAGACGTCGGCGCCGGGTGCAGCTTGCCCCCTTCCCTACCCGTTGCCGGACTTTTCGTCTTTACCCGGTACCCGTGTTCAACGCGGTCCGTACAACATCACTTTCAGGTACCTGCCTTCCGGGAATTTGTTTCGGGTCGGATGATCCGGCGGCTGGGCGAGGCTCTCCAGCTGGCACAGCCCATGGCCGCTTCCCACAGCGCTTTCCTGCACCAGGCTGCTAAACACCGCGTCACTGATCCGCGAACTGCAGGAACAGGTCAACAACAGGCCGCCCTTGCGGAGCCGGCGCAGGGCGGCCTCGTGCAGGTCGCGATAGGCCTTCTGTGCCCGTTCCATCGACTCCTTGTCGCTGGTAAAGGCGGGCGGATCGAGAATGATCATGTCGAACCTGCTGTTGCCGCGACGCAGGTAATCCCAGACGTCACCAACTACACTTTCATGCCGGTCAACGAGCGACGGCGCGTTCATCTGCACATGCTCGTCGCAGGCGGCAACGGCTGCCGCACTGGAATCGACGCTGATCACCTTGTCCGCGTCGCCCAGCAAAGATGCCACACTGAAGCCGCCAGTATACGAAAAACAATCAAGCACAGTCCCGTTCGCGTGTGACCTGGCCAGCTGGCGGCCGTCGCGCTGGTCGATGAAGAACCCGGTCTTCTGCCCATGCCGCACATCGACGTTGAATCGCATGCCCTTCTCGGTGATGACGACCTGTTCCGGCACCTCGCCAAACAACACGTGCTCCGAGGTTTTCAGGGCCCGGCTACACCTCAAATACACCCCCTTGAAAACATCCATCTCCCTGAGGACGGCCGCGATCGTGTCAACCCACGGCAACAACGCGGTGCTGTAAAGCTTGAGGACGGCATAGTCACCGTACTGATCGAGAACGACAGCCGGGATGCCATCGTTTTCGCCGTGCAGAATGCGGATGGCATCGGTGACCTTGCGCAGGGGCCGGCGTTTATCGAGACAGTGCACCAGCCGGCGTTGAAAATAGTCGGCGCTGACCGGCGCCTTGCGGTCGTAGGCGCGAAACACGATGGCCGCTCCGGGGTCGTAGAGGCCGTAAGCAACCGCAGTGTCGTCACGCTCGTCGACCAGATTCACACTCTGCCCGGTGGGCAGCTCGGGAAAGTGCAGGTCCGGATGGCCATACAACCACGGGTGTCCACGGCGCAGCGGTGCCAGGCGCGGCGCCGGCAGGCGAAGATCAACGACGTCGTGAACACTCATCGCATGCGGACAGTTGAACGGTGGGTCGGCTGTCAGTTGCCGAATTGCCCCAAGGCTATCGACAATGAATGAAACTGGAATTGAAGGTTCTTGTCTTTCATCGTGATCTTTCTTCCTCGTCTTCCCGGCATCAAACAGACAATGAAAAAAGAGTATGAGGAAGGATTATGAGGAAAGACAGGGAGAAGAGGGTGAACACAGCACACGAAATTCTTAACTGCCGTCTTCGAACTGGAAGACGTTGCCCTTGGTGATGACGAAGGACTGGGTCGGGTCGCTGATGCTCACTTCGCTGCGGGTCATCACTTCATCGACCAGGCTGTGGATCTTGCGGCAGGTGGAGGTGGCATACATCTTGACCAACCCGGCGTTGGTTTCGTCTGAAAAGACCGCAAGCAGTAAGACTTCTTCACCAATCGACGACATGAAAATACTTGTCTGGTCGCCCTGGTGGAAAATCGCATTGAACTCATCCTCGCCGAGCACCATCGCCAATTCCTTGGTGGCGGCATACGCACCGGCGACCAGTGCCGTAACGAGGTCAACTGCACCCGTGACCTCCTCGCCGCTGTCGGCAATGACATTGCCGCCGCGGTCGCACAGCATCACGGTGCGTGCCTCGGAGTTGTTGAGGAAGACGTCCAGATCTCCTTTGATAATGTTGTATTCTTCAGGTTGTAGAATGAATGCCATGCCTGATCTTTCGTTCGACTCCTCTAACTGTTGTACTTCTGTATGAAGTCCTGCAGAACCAACTTGGCAACGCCATTGAGCGTCTCCAGCACACCGTCGCCCAGCTTCGCCGAGGCCATGAACGTGGGGATCTTGCTGCTGCCGTTGTTCAACAGGTAATCGATATATTCCTGGGGCGCCACATTCAGCAGATCGCGCTTGTTATACTGTATGACGTATGGCATTTCATCGAGTTCGTCTTTCTGTAACTTGAGATTCTCCCGCAGGTTCTCCAGGCTCTCGGTGTTTTCCGCCATCTTTTCGAACTGCGAGTCGACACAGAACACGACACCGTCGCAGTTGCGCAGCACCAAACGCCTGGTGCTGTTGTATTTCACCTGGCCAGGCACTGTATACATCTGGAATTTCGTCACAAACCCTTCAATTGCCGTGGTTTGCAGCGGAAGAAAATCGAAGAACAGAGTCCGGTCCTGGCTGGTTGCCAACGACGTCAGGTTGCCTTTCGACTTCGACGGGGCCCGTTCGTGAATCAACTGCAGATTCGTCGTCTTCCCACACAGGCCGCAGCCGTAGTAGACGATCTTGAATTGAATCTCTTTTTTCGCGTAATTGACAAGTGCCATGAATGACTGCCCGATGTCGCAGCTGCTGCTTGCGGTGACGATGACCAGCACTGTCACCAGACGCCGGAACAACCTTAACCGTGACCTACTTCAATGCAAGGTTCCAGTACCACGGATGTCAGTAAAATCGCGGCGGATTTGCAAGGACCTCCCCGCGCCAACCGTGAGCACCGTTCCAGCCTGGCAATACTGCATCCGCGCGGATACAGCCCCGGGGATACACCACCCGGTGGCCCTCACAATCTGCCTGCCACCGAAACCGCGAATTTGTGAAACTATGGGAAACTGTTATGTTTATGGCGTGAAAACGTTTTCGGTGCAGCGGTCTGCCCAAAGAAGATGGCGGCTGTGACAACGACAGCCCGGCAACGTGGAAATGGGTTTGGAGGCTCGGCTCATGTTTAAGAAACTCAAGGGATGGTTCAGCAAGGATACGAACAAGAAGGAGAGCCGCGAGAAACCCCAAGCCGGGCTGTCCAATCAGACCCTCGCAGCCCAGCTCGCCGCCGATGTCTCGGAAGCGCCGGTACCGGCCGATCCGGCAACCGTGCCCGAACCGGAACCCGCGCCGCCGCCAGCCGTCGCGCCGCCGGCAAATTGTATCGTCATCCCCGGGGATATCGTCCTCAACCTGTTCCCGCCCGAGTATCTGATTGCCCCGGTCGAAAACCTGGTGGCCGACTACGGCGAGCAAACCGGCTTCATTTTCGCCCGGGACGACCTGATGTCCGGGCTATCTACCGGACGACTCCCCTTCAGCCTGGCCGATGTCGTGCAAAAGGCTCAACTCAATGTGTTTACCGACGAGATCATGGAGATCTATGGACAGGAAGTCGAGTTGCCGCTGGCATTAATCGTCCCGCTGATTCCGCCGGCGTGGTTTGTCGTCGGCCAACAGGACCAGTCGAAACAGCAGATCGTCGATGAGATGGACGATCTGTTCACCGATTCCATGGCCCCGGAAGCGGCTGAAGAGGAACCCGCTGCCGAGGCTGAGC
>JASLZG010000283.1 GCA_030754995.1 Lentisphaeria bacterium | reverse complement strand
AATAGTTTCAGCAGGCGCCAAGGACTGACTTCAGGCAGACGGGCGTTGCGACGATTTATCGACACTTTCTGCGAGGATGTCACACATGGCAACTGATACAGAATCCGCTGTTGATGCCTCTCGGCCATTGCCTGCTGCCGATGTCATCGCCTATCGCGCCGGTTTTCTGTTTTTTTTCCTTTCCGGCGCCGCCGCACTGATCTACGAGCTGGTTTGGCTGCGATATCTCGGCCTGGTCTTCGGCAATACCACGTACGCCATTGCCACCGTGTTGGCGGCCTACATGGCAGGGCTCGGGCTCGGCAGTTACTTCCTCGGCGGGCTGGCGGACAAGTGGAGCCGGCCGCTGCGTGCCTACGGGCTGCTGGAGATCGGCGTCGGCATCTACGGCATCCTGACCCCGATGATCGTTGCCGGGCTCACCAGTGTATACGTCAGCTTCGCCCAGGGCGCGACGAGCAACAGTACGCTGCTGCTCATCGTGCGGTTGTCGATGTGTTTTCTGCTGCTGTTCATTCCGACGTTTTTCATGGGGGCGACGTTGCCGATCCTGGCGCGGTTCTATATTCGCCGATCCGCCGCGATCGGCACCACGACGGCGCGGTTGTATGGTCTCAACACGATGGGAGCGGTCATCGGCACGATGCTGACCGGCTTCTGGCTGATGCCGGTGTGCGGTGTCCAGGTGACCCTGGCGATTGCCGTTGCCGCAAATATCGGCGTCGGTGTGATGGCGTGGCTGTTGTCGGCGGGGACCCGGCCGCTGGACTCGGTGCCGGCGCACGAACATGAAGCTGACCTGCCGTTGCCTGCCAGTGGTGCGACAGGTGGCCGTTCGCCGGCCGCGGATACCTTCATCCGGCGGCTGCCGTTCGCCATGCTGCTCTCCGGGGCGACGGCGATGATCTACGAGGTGGGCTGGTCGCGCACGCTGGCGGCGGTTCTCGACAGTTCTACCTATGCCTTCACGCTGATGCTCGCAACCTTCCTGCTCGGCATCGGCCTGGGCAGTGCCATTTATAAACGCGTCCTGGCCAGGCGCGCGCCGACTGTTGCGGAGTGGGGCTGGCTGCAGGTGGTGATCGTGGTGTTCGTGCTGGTCGGCCTGCCGTTGTTCAGCAAGATCGACCTGATTAGTGCGCGGTTCTATGCCCTGACCGTCGGCTCGGTGCCGCTGCTGAATGTCATGCGCTTTGTGTTGTGCTCCTCGATCATGCTGGTGCCGGCGCTGTGTTTCGGCGCGTTGTTTCCGGTCAGTGTGGCCCTGTACACGCCTGACTGCCACAGGATCGGCCGGGGCGTCGGCACGCTGTATCTGTTCAGCACCGGCGGCAACATTCTCGGGTCGCTGGCGGCCGGGTTCATCCTGATTCCGACAGTCGGCATTTTTCACTCGCTACAGGCGGGCGTGATGGTTGGAACGGGTGTCGCGATCTGGGCATTGGTGGCGGCGCGATGGCAGAGATCGGCGGCTGGTCTCCGGCGATTGGTGCCGGCGGCGGCGGCGGCGGCCGTGATGATCGTCGGCCTGTGCCTGACGCGCGGCGGCTGGGACGCCCACGAGATTGTCGGGGGCTATCATGTGCGGCCGCAGACGACGGTGGGCAAGGCGATCATCGATCTCAAGGCGAAGACGTATGATCGCGACGTTATTTTTTACCGCGAGGGATTGAACAGCATCGTGAGTGTCGGGCAGACGGGCAACAGCACGTTCCTCAAAGTAAACGGCAAGACCGATGCATCGACCGGCATCGACATGCGCACACAGGTTCTGGCCGGGCACCTGCCGATGCTCCTGCATCCCGCGCCGAAACGCAGCCTGGTCATCGGCTTTGGCAGCGGCACGACCTTCGGTGCGACTTTGGCGTATCCGGAAAACAAGGGGGACTGTGCCGAAATCGAACCGGCCGTGATCGAGGCGGCGCCGCACTTCGAGCGCATCAATCGACTGGCCTATAAGAACACCAGCCAGGCCCGTGTCATTCTGAACGACGGCCGCAACCATCTGCTGACCGAGCCGGGCAAGTACGACGTCATCATCAGCGAACCGTCCAATCCGTGGATGGCCGGCGTGTCGTATCTGTTCACCGTCGAGAACTACGAGATGGTGCGGCGGCGGTTGAACGCGGACGGCATATTCTGCCAGTGGCTGCATTCCTACACGATTTCACCGGCGGATTTCAAGATGATCCTGGCGTCTGTGCAACACGTCTTCCCGCACGTGACGCTGTGGAAGAGCCAGGGAGGTGACAACCTGATCATTGCTGCTGCCAAGCCGATTGTGATGGATCTCGACCGTATTGCTGCGGAGTTCGAAAGCAACGAAATCCTGCGTGAGGACATGGGGCAGTTCGAGATCACCGGGCCGGGCGGGCTACTGTCGTTTTTCCAGCTTGGCGAGAAGGATGTCTGGAACTATGTGCGCGGCAGCGCGTTGAATACCGACGATAAACTGCTGCTCGAGTACAACGCACCGAAAGCCTTGTATGAGCAGATCACGTCGAAAGTGATCATCAAGTCATTGAACAAACACCGCACGGAGAAAATGCCGGCGGTGCGCAGCAGTCGCGCCAACTGGCTGGCGCAGCCAGACATCCTGACGCAGATAGGCCTGGTGTACCTTGGTACTGCGGGCAAGAGCGACCGCCAGCTTGCCGGTACTTACTTCAAGAAAGCCATCGCTGCCGACAAGAACCACGTCCCGGCACACATCGGCATGGGCCGGTACCTCTATGATTCAAACAACGCCGGCCAGGCGGTCAAACACTTCGAGGCGGTTGTGCGCGCCGTTCCCGGCCACGCCGATGCCAACGCTTACGCCGGCGTCGCCAACTGGAAGCTGGGCAAGGGTAAACGGGCGATCGCGTTCATCAACAAGGCGATCGAGCTCGAACCCGAAAAGAGCCGTTACCACCAGTGGCGCGGGCAGATACTTGAAAAGAGCAAACTCTACGCCGCCGCCGCCGGTTCGTATAAGAAAGCCCGTGAGCTGGCGGACTTTCGTATCGATTTTTACATCGCCGAGGCTCGTTGCCGTCGCCAGGCGGACGAGACTGACACTGCCGCGGAGATCCTCGAGACCCTGCGACAGACGCACCGTTCCAACGCCGGCATTTACAACGAACTGCGCAAAATCTACGAGGAGGCCGGCCGGTTCACGGATGCGGTGGCGGCATTCGAAGACTTTGTGCAGGTGAATCCCTATCGCCATCAGAGCTGGATCGCGCTGGTGCAGCTGTGCGAAGCAAGCGGCGACGATCGTCGCGCCGAATGGGCGCGCCGCCGCGGCCGGCGTACCCACAGCTTCTTCGACGAGCTGCTGATGGTGGCGCAGATCAAGCAAGAGAAGAAAAACAAGGACGACGTGGAAAAGAGCTGAAGATATGCAGTCTATTGACGAACCAACAAGCGTCGGGCGGGCAACTGCGGAAAGGCCGCCGATCATTGATCAAGCCGAAAATCGCCCACCCGCCGGTCCTGGCAATGTGCTGCAACAAGGCGAGCGGCTGGCGTTACGGCTGGGCTGTATTTTCTTTTTCACGTCAGGAGCGGCGGCACTGATGTATGAGGTGGTGTGGCTGCGTCTGCTCGGACTGGTTTTCGGTAACACGACCTACGCCATCTCCACCGTTTTGGCAACCTATATGGCCGGCCTCGGTGTCGGCAGTTATTTCCTCGGCCGCTACGCCGATCGCTGGATGCGTCCATTGCGCGCTTACGGCATCCTCGAGATCGGTATCGGTACATACGCAGCGTTCACCTTTCCGATCCTTTACGGGATTCAGTTTCTATATGTCAGTTTCGCCCAGACCTTCTCGCAGACAGTGGCCGAATCACCGGGCATCTACACCCTGATCCGCCTGGCGCTGTGCGTGCTTATTCTTTTCGTACCGACGTTTTTCATGGGTGCGACGTTGCCGATCCTGGCACGCTTCTACATTCGTCGCAAGGACATGATCGGTTCCGGTACCGCGATGTTGTATGGACTCAACACCATCGGTGCTGTCACAGGTACCGTGTTGACGGGGTTCTGGCTGTTACCATTGATCGGCCTGCGCGGCACGCTGACGGTGGCGGTCGTCGTCAACGTCGTGGTGGGCGGCCTGGCGATCTGGCTGTCGTCACGCACGCAGCCGATGCCGGCGACTGAACCCGAGCCCGAGCCCGAGCCCGAAATTGCGGCGGCCACAGAATCGGCGGACACGGCGACGTCACCAGGTGCGCGTGCCGGCTGGTTGCTGCCGGCCCTGGTCGTGAGCGGGGCGACGACGATGGCCTACGAGGTTTCCTGGACGCGCACGCTGTCAACGGTGTGCGGCAGTTCGACATATGCCTTCACGATCATGCTGGCAACATTTCTGTTCGGCCTGGCGATCGGCGCCGCGGTTTTTCAACGGCTGCTGACGCGGCGAGTGGCGCACCCCGCCGACTGGGGCTGGATGCAGCTTACAGTGGCGCTGGCCGCCCTGATTGCCTTGCCGCTGTTCCAGTATGTCGACGTCGTCACGCTGCGACTGTTTGCGATGACGGTCGAATATCACGGTCTGCTGTCGCTCATGCGGTTTTTTGTGTGCGGCGCCCTGATGCTGATCCCGGCGTTTTGTTTCGGTGCACTTTTTCCCGTGAGCGTGTCTTTGTATACGCGCGATCCGCGACGGATCTCGCAGGGTGTCGGACGTTTATACCTGTATAACAGTTTCGGCAATATCATCGGGTCACTGGCGGCCGGGTTTATCCTAATCCGTTCGTTCGGCATCCACTCGGCGATGTTGATCACGATTGTCGTGAGCGGCGGCATCGGGCTGTGGGCGGTGTTGATGGATCGTCGTCGCACCGCCTGGCGCCTGGCACCCGTGGCACTGGTTGCGGTGATCCTGTTTTTTGGCGTCAATGCCAATCGCCGCGGCTGGGATCCGCGGTTGATCACGGCGGGCCTGCACATCCGGCCGTTCCAGAACCTGAGCATGACGATACCGGAAATTCTATCGTCGATCTACGGGCGTGACACCAAGTTTTACGCTGAGGGCATGGCGAGCATTGTCAATGTCGACCAACATGCCGGCCATCGCAACATAAAGGTCAACGGCAAGACCGATGCGTCGACCGGGCTGGACATGCGCACCCAGGTGTTGTCCGGGCACCTGTCGATGCTGATACATCCGGGTACGGTTGAGCGGGCGATGGTCATCGGTTTCGGCAGCGGCACGACACTGGGAGCAGTGCTGGCGCACGAAGATCTGCAGACGGTGCACCAGGCGGAGATTGAGCAGTCTGTGCTGGACGCGGCGCCATACTTCGACCGGATCAATCGCCGAGCTTACCTGGACAAGAAGACGACGATATTTGTGAATGACGGACGCAATCATCTGTTGGTGCATCGGCAGCCGTACGACATCATCATCAGTGAGCCGTCGAATCCGTGGATGGCAGGCCTGGCTTACCTGTTTTCGGAGCAATTCTACGAGTTGGCCCATGACCGGCTGGAAGACGACGGCGTGTTTTGCCAGTGGCTGCAGCGCTATTCGATTTCACCCGAGGATTTTCAGATGGTGATTGCCTCGGTGCAGAGTGTTTTCCCGCACGTGCAGCTGTGGAAGACGATGTCGGCCGACACGATGATCATCGCCAGCAAACAACCGTTGACATTCGACACCACCCTGATCAACGAGCGCATCGCCAAATGGGACCTGGTACGACAGGACCTGGCAGAGTTCGAAATTCACGGGGCCGCCGGGTTGCTGTATTTTTTTGAAATGGGCGCCGCCGACGTCAAGACCTACACCGAGGGTGCGTCATTGAACACGGATGACACGCTGTTGCTCGGGTTCAATGCGCCGAAGTGGCTGTATCAGCAGGGCACAACGGAGCTCATCACCGAGTTGCTTGTTGCTCATCGTACGGCAGATTATCCGCGTATCCTGCCTGCTGACTTCGACCTTGACACAAACCCGGAAGCGATGGCGCAGCTGGCGTTTACCTACATGGGCACCGGGGCCGCAGGCGATCGGCAGGAGGCGGCCAATCTCCTGGTGAAAGCAATCAAGATCGACCCGAAAAATGCGTGGTATTACTACGGCCTGGGCCGTACGTTCGTCGCCGA
>JASLZG010000282.1 GCA_030754995.1 Lentisphaeria bacterium | reverse complement strand
CGAGCGCCTGGTCGGCAACCAGGAAACCTTTGTGGCCGAACGTCCCCTGGCCACGCCGGGCGAAGGTACGCACTTTTCGGTCAGCACTGATGGTCCCAGGGGGCCGGTCACCAACGAAGACTACGTCAGCGCCCTGGTGCAGTTCGAGAACGGCGCCCAGGGCACGTTCGAATCCTGCCGCGTGATCAGCGGCAAGCCGGCCCAGATGGCCTTCGAGCTCAACGGCTCCCAGGGGGCGCTCGGCTGGAACTACGAGCGCATGAACGAGCTCGAGGTGTATCTGCCCGGACAGGCCGGCGACGACCACGACGGCAACACCTGCCTGATGGCCGGGCCGCAGCACCCGATGTTCGACCGCTTCCTGCCCGGCGCCGGCAACATCATGGGGTACGAGGACCTGAAAGCAATCGAGGCCTATCACTTTCTGCAATCGGTCTGCGACGGCGAACAGGCCGTACCGGGATTCGCCGAGGCATTGGCGGTCGCCCGTGTCCACGCCGCCATCATCCGATCGTGTGATCACGGCGCCTGGGAAACGGTCACTGATTCTGTCGAATGCTGATTCCCGGCTTGCTTCCATCCCGCTGCCGTTCCTCTCCCAGCCGTTGCGGTTGATCAATCCGCTGACTGCCCTCCCCCACCCCCTCTTCAAGCATGGCCGTGACCGCAATCATCCTGGTGGTAATCTCCGCCGTGCTGCATGCCGGCTGGAACCTGCTGAGTAAACACGGGCACCCGACCGCGTCGTTTTTTCTACTGGCCAATCTGGCCGGAGCAGCGCTGCTGCTGCCGGTCCTGATAATGTCGGCCGACGTGCTGGACTGTTTCGTCACTGGCCGCGTCGGCCTGTTGCTGCTGGCCACCGGCTTCTTCATGGCGCTGTACTGGGCCGCGCTGGCCGGTGCTTACCGGGCCGGCGACATGTCGGTCGCCTATCCGCTGGCGCGGTCGTCGCCGGTCATTGTCGTGGCGGTTGTGACGCTGATCCTCGGCCGCGGCGACCAGGTGTCCGGGCAGTGTACAATCGGCATAGCGCTCGTCGTCGCCGGCTGCTTCCTGATTCCGCTGAAGCAGTTCACCGACTTCGGGATGCGCAACTACCTGTGCAGGATCTGCGGCCTGGCACTGCTTGCCGCGGTCGGCACCGCCGGTTACTCAATGCTCGACGACGAGGCGCTGAGGATCTTGCGGGAATCGCCGGAAATCAGCTACAGCGTGGTCCGGACAACGCTGTGCTATGCCTGCTTCGAGGCCCTGAGCGCCTCGCTGTGGTTGACGATATTCATCGTCTGCCGGCGCGACGGCCGCGCCAGCCTGCGGCGAACTGCCGGTGCACAGAAGCGCGACACCTTCATCACTGGCGTCAGCGTGTACGTGACCTACAGCATCGTTTTGATCGCCCTGGCTTTTGTCGACAACGTCAGTTATGTCGTCGCCTTCCGCCAGCTCAGCATCCCGCTGGGCGCCGCCTTCGGGATAGTGGCCCTGAAGGAACCCGGGCACCGGCCAAAGCTCGCCGGCATCCTGGTCATGTTCAGCGGGCTCGTGCTGGTGGCCACGGGATAGGCACCGCGGGTGCCGCGACGGCGCCGTGCCGGTGCATCCGGCGGCACGGCAACAATTGAACTTTACACCGGTGCCGGGCGGTCCGTATGCAAGAGAACGGGGTCATCGTGTTACATGCCGCCGCATCAGGCCATCACCAGTTCTTCGCCGGTCGCCAGATAATGGGCCAGCTTCTTAGCTGAAAAGAGTCGCGCATCGCGGATCGACTTGTCGGTGCCCCCGCCCAAGTGTGGTGTGATGATGACGTTGTCATGCGCCTGCGAATATTTCACCAGCGGCGACTCACGCATGTCGGCACGCCATTCATTGTGGATGACGTCGGCGCCGAACGCGGCAAGCTTGCCGGTCGCCAACGCATTGAGCAGCGCTTCCTCGTCAATGATATCGCCGCGGCTGGTGTTGACCAGGACGGCACCGTCTTTCATCTTCGCGAACGCCTGGTCGTTGAACAGATGCACGTTCTCCGGCAGCAGGTGGATGTGGATCGAGATGGCGTCGGACTGCGCCAGCATGGTGTCGAAGTCGACGGGTTCCACACCGTCAATGTCAAACGGCAGCTTGTCGCAACCGAGCACGCGCATGCGAAAGGCCTTGCCATACTCAACGGTCATCTTGCCGAGGCGCCCGACCCCGAGCACCCCCAGCGTTTTCCCCGACAGCTGCCGCCCGGTGAAATCGCCAATGCCCCAGCCGCCCTGCAGCACATGATCGACCGCACCACGCAGGTGCCGGTGACACGCGAGCAGATGCATCCAGGCGCATTCCGCCGTCGCGGTGAAGGTGTCCAGCAACGCATAGTCACGTGTAATACTGAGCACACGAATGCCGTTGGCAACGGCCGCGTCGACATCGATGTGATTGGTGCCGGTCGATGCCGTGTTGATCACGCGCAACCGCGCGGCACGGCCAAGCACCTCCTGGTTGACCTGGACCTCGGTGTGGACCCACAGGACATCGTACTGGTCGATGATATCCTCGAGTACCCGCTGATCCGGGTCGCGGCAATCGAGCCGGCCAACAGCGCCGAGTGCCGCGGCAGCCTCGGGAGCCATCGACAGGTCGCACATGCACAGGATGCGTGGTGTACCCATCGGCTACGGTTGTTCACCAGCAGCGAGCCGGGCATTGATCTGGTCGAGCAACGGCGATACATCGGCAATTGAGTCGACGACGTAGTGCGCCCCGGTCTGGGCCATGCGCCCGTAGGCCTTGTCGCGCTGCTCCTCGTAGCCGGCCGCATCCATCGCGGCGACTTCCGCCTCGGTCATGCCGAACTCGTTGCCGGTCACCGCCAGGCCGATCGTCCACATCCCGGCATTCAGCCCTTCGCTGATGTCCGGCAGTGTATCACCGACCTTGACGATCGCCTCCATTGGATAGATCTCGAGGTGGAAGGCGTTCTGCAGGCACATCCAGGGATGCGGCCGCCCGGCCGGCACGTCGGTGGCGCATACCGAGGAGTCGGGGACGTAGCCGCGCTTGGCAGCCTCGTCCTTCAGCAGCTTCATCATCTCACCCGTGTACCCGGTCGTCGAGCCGATCTTCAAACCGCGCTCACGGAAATCGGCGCACGCCTCGAGGGTGCCGGGAATCAGGTCGGCGTAGTCGGCGAGGCAATCCAGCTGCAGCGGCACGAACGCCTGGAACATCGCCTCGACGTCCTCCTCCGTGCAGGGCTGGCCCTTGATCTCCTGCCACGCCTGGGCGACGCGTGGGATCTTCGAGATGGCGCGAATATGCACTTTCTTGTGCGCCCCCATCGGCTCCCGTGCCTCGGCAATGGTGATCTCGACGCCCTGTCGCTTGAAAACCTCGATGAAAACCACGGCCGGCGCAAAGCAGCCGTAGTCCATCGTTGTGCCGGCCCAGTCAAGAATGACGGCACGGAGCGGGCCGCGGTAAGTTCTTTTGAAAACGAAGTCCATGATTCACCTCCGGGTTATGGTCGAACAGCAACACGAAACGGCCGTTCACGCGCGGCGTATTCGAACGCCTCGTTGACGGCCGTCAACGGAAAAGTTCTGGCAACCAGCTCACTGAACGGAAAGCGGTCGCTGCAGTCGGTCAGGAAGGTCATCGCATCGGCCAGGTCCACCGGTGCGTAATTGTGCAGGCCGTGGATGGTCAGCATCCGGCGAATGACCGTTTCCGGCGATATCGGCAGGGCCGGCCCGGGAAAGACGGCACCAACCATCACCAGCCGGCCGCCGGTGCGCAGCAGGTCGAGCCCCGCCGCCATCGCATCGGTGGCACCGGAGAAATCCAATGCCGCATCGACACCGCGCCCGGAAGTCGCCGCGGCGACTGCCTGTGCCAGCTCCGACGTGTCGTCACTGCCGACGCAGCTCGTCGCACCGAACCGCCGGGCAATTTCCCGGCGCCGCGGATCGGGGTCGGAGACAATGACGGATGCGGCGCCGCGGGTTCGGCCCAGGGCACAGGCGGTCAAGCCGAGCGTGCCGGCGCCATGGATGAGAATCGCGGCGCCCGCACAATCCCCCGCCAGGCGCATGGCTGCAACGACCGTTGCGGTGGCGCAGTTGGCCGGGCAGGCGGTTTCATCGGGAAGACCGGTCGGCACCGGCAGGATGGTTGTTCCCGGCATCAGCTGGCAATACTCGGCCAGGCCGCCGGTCAGCGGGTTCGGCGCCTCCATGGAGGTGTGGCCATACTTCAGCAGGTCGACGCATTTCTGCGGCAACTGGTGCTGACAGTAGAAACAGTCGCCACAATGAACCGCCACAGACCATGTCACGCACTGCCCGACCTCCAGTGGTTGTCCACGATAATCAAGAACAGGCACCGCACCGCCGATCTCGACGATGTCGCCGATGATCTCGTGGCCGAGAATCAACGGTGTCGGCGCCGGGCGCCGGCCATCAGCAGTGTGGATGTCGCTGCCGCAGAGTGTGCAGCAGCGGACACGGACGAGTACCCCGCCGGACGGCAGGGCAGGCATCGGTGTCTGCTTCAATTCGATTGCTTCATCGCCGCCGTGAAACACGGCCGCCAGCACGGAATCCATCAATGTCCCTGGCCCTTTTGAATCTCTCGCCCCATTCAACCTTGCAGTTGCGCCCCAGTCGCCTTGCGTGGGCTGTCCCAAATCAGCATCTCCAGCCCGCCGCCGCGATGCCGGCACGGCCCGGCGCCTGGTGTCCGGCACCGGATGCAGCGGGACGGATCTCCGCGTCCGTTCATTCCATCGGCTGCCCCAGGCCGATGTCCGCCTCGACCTCGCGCATCCCCATGATCACGTCCTCGATCAGGGCGCCCAGCTCGACCCCGAGAATGTCGACGCCGCGCATAATCACTTCGCGGCTGGCACCGGCCGCGAACCCCTTCTGCTTCCACTTCTTCTTCACCGACTTGACGTTCATGTCGGCGACGCCGCGTGACGGCCGGACCAGGGCACAAGCATACACCAGCCCGGTCAGTTCATCTATTGCGTACAGCGTTTTTTCCAATTGGGATTCGGGCACCACGTCGGTGCAGATCTCCCAGCCATGCGACATGACCGCACGAATGATTTCCGGCGGCCAGTCGGCGGCGGTCAGGATCTCCGCCGCCCTGGCGCAATGCTGGTCAGGGCTCCGCTCGTAATCGAGGTCGTGGATAAGCCCGACAAGCGCCCAAAACTCCTCGTCCTCACCGCCCTTGCGTGCCATGTATCGCATGACCGCTTCAACCGACAGTGCATGATTGATCAACGACGGGTTGCTGTTGTGCTCGTGCAGCAGCTCGAGAGCTGCTGCACGGGTGGGCATGGTTGGCATGGGAAACTCCCGGAACCGGTGTTCAGGCTTGACTGTTCCAGTTAAGCCGATCGAAATGTTACTCGCCACTGCTCACACCAGGTGCTTCCGCAACCATGGCACGGCATGGGCGCCGTCCCATCGGTGTTCGCCTTCAAAAACATAGTGCCTGAGCAGGCGCGTCGCACCGTACAGCTTGTAGGCGCGGCGCGCGATGCGCACCTGTGACTTGACGTTCCTAACGCCGCTGGCGCCGTTCAGCGAATCGGCATTGCCGGTTTCCACCAGTAACGGCCGGGGCGCGATCATGGCTGCGATATCACCCATGTCAACATGTTCATAGAGGTGCGGCACATAGTTGCAGGAACAGTTGACATGCAGGTCGAGCAACGATTCCTTGTAGCCGTACAAATAACCGCTGACGATGGCGCATTTGACGCGGTTGTCAAGCGCCGTCGCCCACAGTGTCTGCAGCCCGCCGCCGGACAACCCGGCGCAGCCCAGTCGTTTGCTGTCGCAGTCGTCGCGCCTTTCGATGTAGTCGATCAGACGGTGAATGTCCCACGTCCACATCCCGGTCACCGTTTGCCCGAGCGGGTACGCCATATGGTTCAGCCACAAACAGGAGGACATCATGATATCCTGGCGGTCATGTTCTTCCCGGCGCTCACCGAAGCCGCGCGCGTCCGGGCAGAAGGTGATGAAACCGTTCTTCGCGAACTCCACGCCATAAGCATAGTTGAACTGGTCGATCGCGGCCGCGACAGCCGGTATCTCGCGGCAGCCGGCCGGAGACAAT
>JASLZG010000281.1:5903-6210 GCA_030754995.1 Lentisphaeria bacterium | reverse complement strand
CTGAAGTCGAGTTTTATATCAAGTCCAACCCCATGGATTTTGAAGGCATGACGGACCTCGAGACGACCCGGGCTGCGAGGAGGATTGTGACGCGCAGGAAACAGCAACGAACCGAAGCTCAATGGAAGGCTCTGACACTGGCACGGCTGAAGACGACGGTCAAAGTCAATCGCCAGAAAGTGGGGTATGTGCTCATGGATTGCGCAATCCGTGAGCGATGGGCCAGCGACACGAATTACCGCGGGAGCCTCGAGGACAGCCTGGAAGAACTCAAGGAGATGATCGGTTACTTGGACGAGCCGCCTGA
>JASLZG010000281.1:0-5893 GCA_030754995.1 Lentisphaeria bacterium | reverse complement strand
ATCAATTCCGCCGATATTGCTCGGGTCTGCGAATGATCTGGGGCCCGGGGAATTTGCAGAGATTGTCTGGAACAACATACTGGCGCATGAGGCGCGGGAGCGGAGGCTGCAGTCGAGCACACGCGGCTCGTCTTTGGACGAGGAAATGTTCGTCGAATCCCTGATCCTCGAACGCCTGCAACTGGCGTCCAGCGACATCGATGCCAATGAATTCGAACCTACCGACGACGAGGTTGACCAGTTCATCAGTGAGCGCAACCACAATCCGGATCGCGAGATCAACGTACATCTTCGCCGCCTGGCCCGCGACGTTCTAAGGCAGAGCCGCGCCGACGATGCGCGTCAACGCTACGCGGCGACGCTGATGGAAAAGCACAGCATCGAGATAACCATCCGCTAAGTGCATTTTCGTCACCGTGCGATCGCTGAGCGCTGCCACTGCTTTCTACAGCACGGACATCGGGTCGACGTCGATACTGATGAAAACGTCTTTCGGCTTCTTGAATCTTCCGAGGACCTGTTTGATATAGCGTGACAGAGAAACGATGCGTTCGGTCGTGAACAGGATCTGATAGTGAAAAGATCCCCGCTTCTTCAAAATGGCGCATGGTATCGGTGGCGTCATCTGCACCGAATCGGGCAGGTGCGCTGTCAGGAACCGAAAAAAATCGTCTGCCGTGCCGGCGACCGCCTGTTCCTGTTCACCGCGAAACTGTGCCAGCAGAAGGTGCGTACAGGGCGGGAAGTTCAGCAGTCGGCGGGCGTCGATTTCGTTTTCGTAGAATTCGTCGTAATCCTGTTTAGCCGCTGACATCAGGGCTGGATGAAACGGTGTATAGGTCTGGACGATGACATGACCCGGCAGTTCGCCGCGACCGGCACGTCCAGCCACCTGGACCAGCAGTTGAAAGGTTCGCTCGCCGGCGCGGAAATCCGGCAAATTCAGCGTCAGGTCGGCGAACACAATGCCGACCAGCGTGACGTTCGGGAAATGCAGTCCTTTGGCGATCATTTGTGTTCCCACGAGGATATCGTAGTCACCGGCACGGAAAGCGGTGAGTGCCTCACGGTATGCGTTCTTGCGGGTCATGGTGTCGGAGTCCATGCGCAGAACGCGGGCGTGTGGCAGGATACCTTTGACGGCGCCGGCCAGTTTTTCGGTGCCGAGTCCGCTGTACTTAATGTTGGCGTCGTTGCATTCCGGACAGGTTTGCGGTGCCGTCCGCGTCTCGCCACACATGTGGCAGACCAGTCGATCGACCTGGCGGTGGTAGGTGAACCTGACCGTGCATTCATCGCATCCGGCGGTGAATCCGCACTTCAGGCATTGCATGTGGGTGGCGTAGCCGCGGCGGTTCAGAAACAGCATGACCTGTTCGCCTTCCTCGAGTGCGTTCTGCAAGGCATTAGTCAGGCGTTGTGAGAAGATCTGCGGCCGTCCCTCCTTCATTGCGACCTCCGCCATGTCGACGATTTCCATTGTCGGCATCAGGGCGTCGTCTGCTCGTTTGTTGAGACGAGCCAGGCGGTACTTGCCGCCTTCGACGTTGTACATCGACTCGAGTGCCGGCGTCGCGGTGCCCAGCACGACGGTGGCATTTTCGAAGTGCCCCCGCATGACGGCGATGTCTCGAGCGTTGTAGCGCGGCAGCCGATCCTGCTTGTAGCTCGGTTCGTGCTCTTCATCCACAACGATGAGTCCCAGATTGCGAAACGGTGCGAACACGGCGGACCTGGCGCCAATGGCGATCTTGACGCTGCCGTCGTTGATGCGCGTCCATTCGTCGTAGCGCTCACCGTCACTCAGATGGCTGTGGAGGATGCTGATGATGTCGCCGAAGCGGCCCCGGAACCGCTCGATCGTTTGTGGCGTGAGCGCGATTTCCGGCACGAGCACAATTGATTCCTCGCCACGGTCGAGACATGCCTGGATGGCTTGCAGGTACACTTCTGTCTTGCCGCTGCCGGTAACCCCGTAGAGAAGGATAACGTCACGGCGGTCTTTCCCGGCACTGTCGTTCACCATCTGCAGTGCGTCCGCCTGTTCGTCATTAAGTGGCAGTGTTTGTGTCGGCAGGACAGCGACGGAGGCGTTGGGGTTTCGCGCCTGGACCTGGTCCTCGATAACGATGTATTTCTTCTCTTCGAGCGCCCGGATTGGCGACTCGGTGACTTTTGCCGTTTTTTCCAAGTTCGCCAGTGAGACGTTGTTGTTGCGGGCGAGCAGGCGCAGGACATCGGCCTGTCGGGGTGCCCGGGTCCCGAGTTTTTCGAGGGCGGTGGCAATGTCGACGTTGTCCGCCAGCCTGACGAATTTCTGTTTTTTCGGCGAGACCCGGCCGCCGCGCACGACACTCGGCAACAGGGCGTGGGTAGCCTGCTCGCGGCTGCAGCAATAATAGTCGGAGATCCACTGGCCGAGTGCCACCAGTTTCTCAGGTATCAGCGGTCGATCACCGACAACCGCCTGGACTTCCTTCAGGTCGCCGAACTCTGAAGTTCCCAACAAAGCCACGACGTAGCCGTCGCGCGAACTCTTGCCGAATGGTATGGTAACCTTGGAGCCGATCTGAACTTTGGCGGCAAGATCTTCGGGGACGCGATAGTCGAACGTCTGATCGAGTGCGAGATTGACAATGACCCGGGCGATACGATCTGTGGCCGACATTACATTCCGAGGCTGAAGGATGGAAACGTTTCGTACAATAGTGACGCCGTCCGGCGCGCCGCTGCAGCGCCGACCTTCCGACGTTTTTCTCGCGATCGGCTCCTGTTTCGCCGAGCGCATCGGTCAACTTATGATCCAGAGCCGTCTCGACGCACTGGTCAATGCAAACGGTATTTTATACAACCCGTTTTCGATGTCAACGGCGATTTGTCGGCTGTTGGATAATAATGCCTGGACCCGCGACGACCTGATCGAGTTCGACGGCGGCTGGCACAGTCCCGGCCATCACGGCCAGTTTTCCGATCAAGACTGCGATTCCTGCCTGTTGCGAATAAACGATCGATTCTCCCAGGCCCGTATGCACCTTGAGCGGACCGATGTACTGATTCTGACATTCGGGACGTCGTTCGTATACTTTCTGACACGAACCGGGCAACCAGTCGCCAATTGTCATCGGATGCCGGCCGACTGGTTCGAGCGGCGCGGGGTGGGGGCTTCCGAGATCGTCGAAGAGTATCGCATGATGATTGGGCGGCTCCTCGAGCTGCGGCCGGATCTCACGGTCATATTGACTGTCAGCCCGGTGCGGCACCTGCGCGACGACGCCTGTGACAACCAGCTCAGCAAGTCACGACTGATTGTTGCGGCTCAGGCCCTGGCAGAGGCGTACGCGGCGGTGCATTATTTTCCGGCGTACGAAATCGTCATGGACGACTTGCGTGATTATCGTTTCTACGAGGCCGACATGGTACACCCGAACGATGTTGCAGTAGCCTACATCTGGGAGAAGTTTCGCCGCTGGTGTTTTGCCGCCGGCACCGACGACTATTTCGCAGGTGTATCCGACCTGCACCGGCGTCTGTCGCATCGGCCGCGGCAGGCCGGATCGCTGGCGCATCGTGAGTTTGCCAGAGCGACAGTGGCGTTGGCCGACTCTCTACAGCGGCGTTTTCCGCATCTCGATCTGGGCGGTGAACTGTCGCAGCTCGCCGACGAGTGCAAGGGGCCATGAACCGGCGCTGGATCATCATTGTCGCAATGCTCGCCGCCGCTGTACTTACTACTGTCCTGACGCGCGGCCCGGCTGATGTGCCCGTGCCGCCTGAGCTAGTGACCATCGAGTCACCGGCCGGATCTTTGCAGCCGGGCCCACGCGCTGTTGCGGATACCGACACAGCGGGTGCTGTTGAAACGTCTGCACCGCTGCCGCCGGACTTGGATGCTGATACAGGTTCCGCTTTCGACGGTGCCACATTGACGCCTGCCCGTGAGTACATCGTGGCTTTCGAAACGGCGGCGGATTTGCAGGCATTCACCGACCGCGTCGGCGGTACGAGGGCGCGACTCATCGGCACACTCGACATATGGCACATGGCACGTGTTCGCAGTGACGCCGACACGCTTGATCGACTGCTGGACGGTTTGCCGGTGTCGTCGCGCCAGCGGAACCATGTGGTGCGGGCCCCGGCGCCGCAGGCGGACGTACCGGCGGGCAGCCGGTCGGCTTTCGGCCGTGGGGCCCTGCGCTGGCTGGGTGCGGACGGAGACATCAGCATGTGGGGCAATGGTATTACGGTTGCTGTACTGGACACGGCGACCATGGCCCCGCAGCCGTCGTCGGCTGGTACGACCGTCACCCGATTCGACCTGGTTGACGAGGCTGAGCCGGACACGTCGTCGGCTCTTGCCGGACACGGCACGGCGGTGGCCTCACTGCTGGTCGGGCACGGCGAATGGCTGCAGGGCATCTCACCAGCGGTGAATCTTTTGGCGGTTGGCGTGATGGACAGCGCCGGCGTCGGCGACGTGTTCACGGTTGCCGAAGGGATCGTGCTGGCGGTCGATCAGGGGGCAGACTTGATCAATGTGAGCCTTGGTACCGACTTTGATGCCGACGTTCTGCGGCGTGCCGTGGCGTATGCGGCTGAACACGACGTGCTGATTATTGCATCGACCGGCAACGCTGCTGCCGGTGTCGTGACGTATCCGGCGCGTTACGAGACGGTTCTGGCGGTGTCCGCGATTGGTGCCGACGGCGAGCATGCGGGATTTGCCAATACCGGCGATGCAGTTGACGTTGCCGCACCCGGCCTCGGCGTGTATGCGGCGTGGACCGACGATGCCATGGTCAGCTTCAGCGGCACGTCGACTGCGGCGCCGTTTGTCACCGGGACCCTTGCCGCGATGATTTCGATGGATGGGCGAATGAGTGCAGATGCGGCTCGGTCGATTCTTCTCGCGTACGCCGACGACAACGGTTTCCCGGGCGAGGACGAGGTTTTCGGTGCCGGCGTACTGAACGTGCGGCGGATCATGTCACGTGAGGAACCCGGTATTCACGACATGGGCATTGCGAGTCATTACCTGGCAACTTCGCACGACGATCCCGAGACGGTCACGATCGTGGTTTCGGCGCAGAATCGCGGTACAGAACCGGTGGCCACCGCGACGCTTGTGGTGCGGGTTGGCGAGAGCGAGAGATCCTACAGCTTCCAGGATGTCGCTGTCGGTGAGTCGGTGAGTCGGACGCTGAACGTCGATGCCACGGCTGCCAATGCGGCTGGTGATGTCGAGATATGGACCAAAGTCATCGAGCACGGCAGTGCCGACTCACGTCCGCTGGACAACGAGCGCACTTCGATTTTGCGCGTCACGGTCCCGGCGCCGGCAGTGCCGTGAATGTTTCTTCTGGGTTCGGGTGCCTTGTTTTAGACGAATGTTAGCAATCTGGACCGGAATCTGCTACAGTAACCTACGGAGGAGGGGCGCATAGGGATAGGTTTTCTATTGTGATGGCGGGACAACTGGACGACAGGTGAATGCGATGGAATTGGTGTTACCAAGGTGCCGTACCGGGATTACTGCGGATGACCTGGATTTTATTGTTGCTGCCGTCGCGCGCGACGGGCGCAAGGTGTCGTTGGTGAAGCTTCTCGAGGACGCGGAGTGTCGTGATCTCATCCTCGACGACGAAGCACTGCGCCGAGTGATTCTCGAATCGCCCGCCCAGCTTTCCATCTCCAGCCAACTGTATTTTTACATCCTGGCGCGTCACGCCCTGCGCCGGGTTGACATCCACTGCCGCGATGTTGCCGACTACGTCGGCGCACTGCTGGCCGAGTTTTCGAGGATGGAGCGCGTACGCACAGCTCGCCGTGGCCGGCGGCCGATGGATTATCTTGTCGACATGCTCGTTGCCATGGACGGTGTTGACGACTATACCCG
>JASLZG010000280.1 GCA_030754995.1 Lentisphaeria bacterium | reverse complement strand
CGTCTATGCAACCAGTCTCGGCCTACATGCTGACCTTTAACAATGCGCCCACGGTCGAGCGGGCCCTGGCCAGTGTTGCCTTCACTGACGAGCTGGTTGTCGTCGATTCAGGCAGCACCGACGGTACTCTGGAACTCGTCCGGGCTGCCACCGACCGCGTTATCGAGCGCCCATGGCCGGGCTTCCGCGAGCAATACCAGTTTGCCCAGAACCAGTGCAGCCATGACTGGGTCCTGTTTATCGATGCCGACGAAGAAATCTCGCCGCCACTGGCGGATGAGATCCAAACACTCCTCGGCGGCGTCTCGGCGGACGATTCGGTCCGCGGGTACAACGTTGATCGGCGCACGTTTTACCTCGGCCGCTGGATTTTGCATGGCGCCTGGGCGCGCGATTTCGAGATCCGCCTGTACAATCGACAACACAGTCGCTGGGAAGGCGGGCTGCACGCCGCCGTCGAGGTCGATGGCGATGTCGGGAGTCTGCGACACTTCTATCATCATTATACGCACGAGGACATCGGCGACCAGTTGCGGACGATCGACAGGTATTCGACCATCGGCGCAGCCGACCTCGAGCAACAGGGATGCCGCTGCTCACTGGTGCGGTTGATCGGCAATCCGCTGCTGGGGTTTGTGCGGGATTACGTGTTGCGCCGCGGCTTCCTTGATGGTTTTCCCGGACTGGTGATTGCGGTCAACACCGCCTTTTCCACGTTCAACAAGTACGCGAAACTCCGGGAGCGGCGCCTGACTGAGGACGACGTTCGGAAAGGTTTTGACCGTAAGCCGGAGTGAGCGGTATTGACAAGAGCCCAATGTTGCATAATTGTATGCCCTTTCCGCCGGTCGCACGTCGGTGAATTCCGATGTTTCTGCAAACGAACGTCATTCGCAAAGCCGGACTGCAAATGAGCAACCGTCTGTTTTGCCTCTGCGCTGTTTTTGTTTTCTCCGCCGTCGCCTTGCCGCCAACCGTCTCCGCGGCGAATGTTCCGTTCCTGCCGGGTGAGCATCTGACCTACCAGTTGAAATGGGGTGTTGTCCCAGCGGGAAAAGTCATCTTCCAGGTCCTGCCGATGACCGAGGTCGATGGCGAAGAAGCCTACCACTTCGTCATGACTGCCAGGACCAACTCCATCGTCGACGCTGTTTATAAAGTACGTGACCGTGTCGACAGTTTCGCCGCGGCCGACTTTTCGCGCTCGCTCTACTACCGGAAGAAACAGCAGGAGGGTGGCAGCACGCGTGATATCAAAGTGGTTTTCGACTGGGAAAACATGACCTCGCAGTACACCAACTACGAGCGCACCCGCAATCCGGTGGCAATCGAACCCGGAACCTTCGATCCACTGTCGGTGATGTACGCCTTTCGTTGTATCGATCCGGATGAAACAACCGAACGCGAGATTCCGGTGACCGACGGCAAGCGCTGCGAACCCGGCCGCTTGGATTTCGTCGAGAAGACACGACTGGTGACCCGCAACGGGAAAGTGTCCGCGTGGCTGCTGGAACCGGACGTCTCGAAGATCGGTGGTGTGTTCCGCAAGAGCCGGAATGCGAAGCTGCGAATCTGGCTGTCGGACGACGAATTCCGCGTGCCACTGCGATTTTCCAGCAAGGTTGCGGTCGGTAGCTTCCACGGAGTCCTGGTCAGGCATGTGCCTGGCCGGGTCGACCGCGACTGATCGCGAACGAGACGCCGTTTGAAAGATCGCAGACAACGCATCGCAAAATTTGTCCTCGACGATTTCATCAGTAAAGACCCTGCCATGCGGAGCTGTCTGGCGCTGGCGCGGGAAGCGGCCAATACCGATATTCCAATCCTGCTGGAGGGCGAGACCGGTACCGGCAAGACGCTGCTGGCCCAGGCTATCCACAATTCCTCGCAGCGCGCTGCCGAACCGTTCGTTTCGTTCAATAGTTCCGCGATGACCGATACGCTCCTGGAAAGCCAGTTGTTCGGGCATGAGAAGGGGGCGTTCACCGGTGCGACCAATCAGTTCCGCGGTAAATTCGAGGTCGCCCACGAAGGCACCATGTTCTTCGATGAGATCGCCGACATGAGCCCGATGGCCCAGGCCAAAATCCTGCGCGCCATCGAGTATGGCCAGTTCGAGCGACTCGGTGCCGAAGTCACGCACTACGCTGATGTGCGTATCATCTCCGCAACCAACCGCCCGTTGCGTCAACTCACACGTGACCGGGAATTCCGCGAAGACCTTTATCATCGCCTCAATGGTTTGACGCTGGTCCTGCCGCCGCTGCGCCAGCGTCGGGAAGATCTCGACGGCCTCATTGCCGGCGAACTGAACCGGACCGCCGCGGCCGCCGGCAAGACCATCAGCGGCATCGATCCCGATGCGCTGGATCGGCTCAAGTCCTACGAGTGGCCCGGAAACCTGCGTGAACTGCATCGCGTCATTCAGGCCGTCGTCCTGTTCACCACCGGCGACATCGTCATGCCGGAGCATGTCATCCTCGACGACCAACGGGGCAGCGCCGGGAACCGCGCGCCGCCGGGGGCCGATAGCGATGACTTGACACTCGAGACCGCTGTCCGCCAGCATTGCCAGTATGTCTATGGCCTCACCGGCAATAACAAACGCAAGACCGCCCGGGTATTGGGAATTTCGCGATCGACCCTGGAACGCAAGCTCGACCCGGAATGAGCCGTCACCAAGAGACGCGCCTGGCGCTGTTCAACGACAAGTGGGCGCAGCGTGAAACGCTTTTCGCGCGCCACGCACCACTGCCGTTCTGGGCGCCGGGATTGCTCCTGACGGACGCCACCCGATCGGTATACGAGCACTTTCTTCCCGTCTCCGAATATGCCTGGGACTTGGCTTCCGTGCTCAGCGATGTGCTGCCGGGGACCTTCAAGAATGATGCTTTTTCCGCCTGGGTGCCGGCCAGCCTGCGCCAGCCGCCAGCCTCGCTGCCCGACCTGTGGGCGACGCTGCCACCGCCGGTTGCCGGACGGTTGACCTGGGCGTCCGCCGATTTGTGGCCGCTGGCCTGTGCGTTGGCGGCACCGCTGAAGCACGGCACGACAGCCGGGCGCTATCCCGAACAGCAACAGGTTTTGCGCGACTGGTTACAGCACCGTGGGGGCCCGCGGTTTGCCGTGGACTACGCCTGCGGAACGGGGCAGGGGACCTGGGAGCTGGCGACGCTGCTGCCGCCGGGGTCGCTGGTCGTCGGGGTAACTGTTGAACCGCTGGAATCATGGCTTGCCAGCCGTCGCGACACAAGCTATTTGGAATGGGCATTCCAGATGAGGGACGCGAAGTGCGACTACCCGGCGGTCGACGACCAGGTCGAGGTCGACTTCGTGGCCGGTGACTTCCACAGCTTGGCATGGCGACAGGAGACAGATCTGATCGTCTGCAACGGACTGATCGGCGGCCCGTTGTTGAACCGTCCCGGGGCCATGCGGGATGTGTGGCACTGCTTTGCCAGGGGCCTGTCTCCTGGCGGCCTTCTGCTGATCGGCAACCGCTTTCACGCCGGCCGCGCCGCCGACGTCGCGGCATTCCTGGCGCAGCGGCCCGACGGGATCCGGGAGATTCGGGCCGACCAACACTGTTTCGTATTCTGCTCGTAGTGTGGAATGCTGCTTGGGTTTGTGGCGTGGTGTATTCCTGCGTGCTTCGAAACCGTCTGGTACAAATGGAAGTTGACCGCTGCAAAGGAAGAATGGAGCGGTATGCATGGCGCCAGGATAAAACTCGGCAGGAATGCGCCAACCTACAAAGGGGCATAAAAGTGTCTGTGCAATTGACGTGGACACGCAAGGTTGTGGTTCTATATTACGTATTGTGCGCGCGATCTGCCAGTTGCGGATCGAAATCAGGGTCATCCTATGATCATGACATCCCGGACCTTTGCATTGCTTCCATCGTTGGTGCAAGGAGACGGTTGTTGCGCGCCGCGAGCTTATAATCCATCTGGAGGTTAAACTCTCTCCCCTTATGGACCCTGGTTTTTGGATCATCGCCATCACCATCGTCATCGGAACATGGCTGACCGCGGTCTGGGCTGCGTTGTCCGACCTCAGCCGCGCTGGTATTCGTAAACTGGAGCAATCGAAGCACGAGGGCCTGATTACCCGTGCCGAGTTCTGGTTGGACCATCGCGATGACTATCGCATCGCGATCCGCGTACTTTCCTTCATCAACCTCAGCCTTTTCGCCCTGACCTGTCAGTCGCTGCTGGTAAAGATCGGCGGGGTGCAGGCATCCAACGCTGTATTCGCATCGCTTGGCTTCGTCGTTGTTCTTTTTCTGATCTCCGAAACGGTCGGGCACTGGGTGGCTGTCTATCACTGGTCCATTCTGAAATTCTCCGTTCCCTTGTTCGGGCCCTTTCGCATCGCGGCCATACCGATCAACACTTTTCAGGACCGGCTGGCCCGCGGCCGCGACACCGGGGACGAGGAGATCCGCGCCACCACGGAGGACGAGATCATGTCCCTGGTGGAGCAGGATGCCACCGAGGAGGAGGAGGACGGCAGCCTGGAAGACAACGAGCGTCGCATGATCCGCGGCATCTTCGACCTCGACGAGACTCTGGTGAAGGAGATCATGACACCGCGAGTCGACATCGACGCGCTCAGTATTATCAGTTCCATCGGCGAGGCCAAGGCGCATATCGTCGAATGCGGCCACAGCCGGATCCCGGTCTATCGCGGCACCGTGGACAGCATAGTCGGCGTCGTTTATTCCAAGCACCTGCTCGATGATTCCCGCCTGGCCGCAGCCGACAGCGTCGAGCAGATCATGCAGCAACCCGTGTTCGTGCCGGAGACCAAGAATGTCGGCGAGCTGCTCGATGAGTTTCGCCAGCGCAAGAATCACCTGGCCGTGATCATCGACGAGTATGGCGGTACCTCCGGGATCGTTACCATTGAGGACATCCTGGAGGAAATCGTCGGCGAAATCCAGGATGAATTCGACGCTGACGAGCCGCCAGGGCACCAGAACGTCTCCGACGGCGCCTTTGAAATCGATGCCCGCATGCCGATCGACGAAGTCAATGAACTGCTCGGTGTGGACATTTCCGATGACGAGGAATACGACACCATCGGCGGCTATGTCACCAAGGTGCTCGGGCGTATCCCGAAATCCATGGAGAACGTCCAGGTTCCCTGGCTTGATGTCCATATCCTCGATGCCGATGAGCGCAAGATCAGCCGAATGCGGCTGACTCGCAACAACCTGCAGACACAAAACCATATCATGTGAAGGAGAAATCGATGTCGTGGAACTGGAAAGCACAACGTGCGCGCCAGGCCTTTCTCGCTTTCGAAGACGGTACCGTGATGCACGGCCATTCGGTCGGCGCTGACATCGACCGTGTCGGTGAAGTCGTCTTCAATACCGGCATGACCGGCTATCAGGAGATCCTCAGCGATCCGTCGTATCACGGCCAGTTCGTCACCATGACCTACCCTGAAATCGGCAACACCGGTGTCAACGCCGACGATGCCGAGTCCGGCAGTGCGTATCCCAACGGCTTCATCGTCCATGAAATGAACGAGCCGGAGAACTGGCGCGCCGACGAATCGCTGCCGGCCTACCTGGTGCGCCACGGCATCCCCGCCATCGCCGGCATCGACACCCGTGCGCTGACCACCAAGCTGCGCGACCAGGGCACGCTCAAGGCCTGCCTCTGCGTCACCGGCGACACTACCGTGGATGCCGCCGTCGCCCGAGCCCGCGACTGGGAAGGGTTGGACGGGCAGGACTACGCGGCGCGAGTCACCTGCCAGTCGTCCTTCTGCTGGGATGCCGACGGTACGAAGACCGCGACCTGGGGGATTGCGGAGGAGTTGCCGCGGTGCGATTTGAAGGTGGTTGCATATGATTTCGGTATCAAATGGAATATCCTGCGCAACCTGCGACTGGAGCGGATGGACGTCACCGTGGTTCCCGCCGCGACGACTGCGGCCGATGTCCTGGCGCAGCAGCCGGATGCCGTATTTTTTTCCAACGGCCCGGCTGACCCTGCAGCGGTTGGGTATGCTGTCGACAACGCCCGTGAATTGATCGGCAAGGTGCCGATCATGGGCATCTGCCTGGGGCACCAACTTCTTGGTCTGGCCTGTGGCGCGTCCACCTATCGCCTGAAGTTCGGGCATCACGGTTGCAACCATCCGGTGCGCCGTCTCGACTCTGGCGCCGTTGAAATCACCGCACAGAATCATAATTTCGCGATCGACCCCGACAGT
>JASLZG010000027.1:304-26045 GCA_030754995.1 Lentisphaeria bacterium | reverse complement strand
TGCTTCAGCGCCCTTATACGGCGACTTCCTTCCAGGTTCTACATCCATCGTTAATTGCTCCATGGCCATAGGACGGCACCGGTTCGCAGTTCGAGTGAATTTGCGAAGAAGTTCATGAGAAAGTTGGTCGCCGCGGCCGGCATCGGCACGACGAACGGTTAGGCCTGCTAACCGGTGGAGCGGATCAGAACCGGGTTGGCCGCACCGTCTGGTTGGGATTCTTCATTATCGACATGATCACCGGCCTTGTATGCGAACCACGCGAGTATACAAGGCCGGTGAATCAATTTGTTGCGGTTTCACATCTCTCCGGGAATTCGTCGATGAGTGGCGGAACGGTGTAAATGCCCTTCGCCGCGCAGCCCCCAGCGGCAACGGCCCCGGAGACGGCAATCCGCCGGCCGTTAAAGCGTCTGCCCGGAGTGAATACCCGGCGTGTCACGAATAAGAACTTCCCCCATTCATCAAAGCTTGGCGCCTTCGAACAAGTAGAATGCAGGCCCCTCAGCCCCCTTCAGAAACGAGTCGACACGGAAGGCCGAAAAGAGTGCCGCATATCTTGATTCCACCTCCTCAGCACTTGAGAAATGCCTGACGTGGGAAACACTTGGGAAATTTGGCACGATGCCGAAGAACCTGGTGCCTGCTTTAACCCTTTGCAAAACTTTCAGGTCCTCTTCCACGTGTTCCAGAAACTCCATGGCGAGCAGGCAGTCGTAATCTCGGGACTCCAACAGATCTGTCTCCAGAACATTCGCCACGATGAACTCAAAGGAGGGGCACGTCTGCCGGGCAAGTTCAACGCATTCCGAGCTGAAATCCACCCCGCAATACTGTCGGAACCCTTTTTCGTAAAGCAGGGCCCGAACTGACCGGGGCCACATCCCAAATCGAGCACCCGGTCGACACCGTGGCGCATCATGCGGTCAGCCATCACTGTCCACAAAAAGTAATACGCACTCTGGGTGTAATGCTTACGGTATTCAACACTGCCCCCGTACACATCATCGTACCACTCCGCGGACCTTTCTCCCCAGGACTTCATTTCCCTTTTTTTCTTTTTGTCGGGAAATAGCCGGTGAAACAGTGATCGCAATCCACGGAAGATAAGCGGCGGGGTTGTCTCTCTCACCAAGGACTTAAGCAATTTGTTCATAAGCATTCCTGCAAGCCGGCGAAAAAGAGGAGGCGATCACCTTTCGTCGCCCGTCATGCACGAGTGTACAGGCCTGGCTTGATCTGCTTGACAAGCGCTGAACAGGTGCCGCTCACCTGATGATGCCGTTTCATAATTTAGTGATCTCATCGTCAGGTTGCCACCGGCCGAGGCGTTGACTTGAGACAGCCCCTTAAAGGGGAAGAACACCAGCGGCCTGTTCTCGATCGTGCCCGGGCTCCCGTTCAGCCACTACTACTTGTCCAGCCCGTCCGGGACATAGGTGTCGCGGATCATGTCCTCGAACTCTTCGCGCCGCCGAATGAGATGGTGCCGGTCGCCGTTCACCAGGACCTCCGCAGGTCGCAGCCGGCCGTTGTACTGGTAGCTCATGCAGTAGCCGTAGGCGCCGGCATTCTCCACGACAACGAGATCGCCCTCGGCGATGTCCCTCGGGAGCTCGCGGTCGCGAACCCAGTAGTCGGTGTTCTCGCAGACTTGCCCGGTCAACCCCAGCGGCCGGCGATCCTCGCTTTCACGGCCGTTGACATAGATGTGGTGGTACGCCCCGTACATGGCCGGGCGGGCGATGGTGTTCATCCCGATGTCGGTGCCGACGATCTCGGTGTAACTGTTCTTGATCGAATGCACGCGGCCAACCAGGTATCCGGCGTCGCCGACGAAATACCGTGCCGGCTCCATGACCATGCGCGGCGGCTTGAGGCCGTACTCGCCGACCTTGCGCGTGAAGACCTCCGCCACCTGCGCGGCAGTCGCCTCGACATCCAGCGGTTGCTCATCGGGCAGATAGGGAATGCCGAGGCCGCCGCCGAGGTCGATGAAATCGAAGTTGATCTCCAGCTCCTTGCCGGCGCTGCCGATAATGTCGAGCAACAGCTCCGTGATAAACGCAAAGTACCCGGGATCGAGCAGGCAGGAACCGGGCATCATGTGGGCGCCAAAGCGCTTGATGCCCGCATCCCGGGCGGCCCGGTAGGCGTCCATCACCTGGTCCGGGTGGATGCCGAATTTGGCGCCGGGCCCGGCGTTGGTGACATAATCTCCGACGTTGCTCCTGCCATACCCGGGGTTGACGCGAAAACTGAGGATGTCCGGTTGCCCGAACTTCAGCAGCCGGGGCAGCAGTGAAAGGTCATCGAGATTGAACACGGCGCCGCTGTCGAGGCCGGCCTTGATATCGTCGTCCGACAGGAAATTGCCGCTGAAGACAATATCGTCGCCGGCAAATCCGAGTTTCTTCGCCAACAGGATCTCATTGACGCTGGCAGCGTCGATGCCGGCGCCTTCCTGGCGCAGGATATGAGCGATTGCCGGGTTGTTGTTGGCCTTGATCGCGTAGTGGAAGCGGAAGTTTTCGTAGTACCTGCTGAACGCCTTGAGGGCGCGCCGGAAATTTGCGCGGATCGTGTTCTCTTCATAGACGTAGGTCGGCGTCCCGTAAGTCTCGGCAATCGCCGTGACCGGGACGTCTTCGACATATATCTGATCGTTGTCGATGCGCATATTAAGCCTCGCCACTGGTTTCGTTCGAAAAGCGTTTTAAGGTAGCGTCCGATCTGCAAAATAGAACTGCCAATGCCTGACCGTATTTCGAAATTCGTTGCCGAGCTGAAATCGGCGCCCGCGATGGATGACGTGTTCAATCCATGGCACGACGTCGATGCGGCACATGATCAGAGCTCTCGGGCACCGATGATCCGCGCCCGGCAGTTGAGGCACTATCTGTCGCCGCGGACCGACGCCCGATATCTCTTGATCGCCGAGGCGCTCGGGTACCAGGGCGGACATTTCACCGGCATCGCCATGACCTCGGAGCGCTTGCTGCTTGGACACCTCGCCGGGCGCGGTATCGAGCCCGATCATCTGTTGCCGGGGCTCACCGGCCGGCGTACCAGCTCACCGGCGCTCAACAGGAACGGTTTTGCCGAGCCGACCGCCGGCATCGTGTGGCAGACCGCGATTGTCGAGTTGGGATTGGCACCGACCGACTTTGTGTTGTGGAACGTTTTCCCATGGCACCCCTATTGTCCAGAGACGGGCATGCTCAGCAACCGTACACCGAAAACGTCGGAACTGCAGGCAGCGGCACCATACCTGCAGCGCTTCATGAAACTGTTTTCGGCACGGCGGATTATCAGCATCGGCCGCAAAGCTGAGGCTTCGCTGGCGGCGCTCGGCGTCGAGGCAAGTACTGTCCGTCATCCGGCGCACGGCGGCGCGGCGGCATTCCGCCGGCAGTTCTCGGCGGCAGTCAATGATTGAGTGTCTCCATACCACTGGGATCGCCACGCCCGCCGCCGGGAAGCGGTGACCGATGATTGGGCAATGGGGACCGGTCGAACATGTGAAGGTTGTACTCGAATCACGCGCTACAGATAACCTGGGGGACCAAGATGAATGATCTGGATTATTACCAAGAGAAAAGACGACAGCACCTCGAGGACGGATTTTGCATCATCGAGAATGTCCTGCCGCCGGAGATGCTGCAGGAGATGCGTGAACTCACCGACCGGCTGATCGACGCAGTACCTGAATCCGACAATAAGAAACAGCGGTCCACCGGCAGCATGATCCCGGTCGGACGCAATCCGGCCTTCGCCAAACTCGCAACACTGCAGCCGGCCCTTGATGCCTACGGCCGGATGGGCTTCGATGATGTCCGGTTCTCTTCGGGCTATATCATCAGCAAACCGCCGCACAGCCCACCGCTGTTCTGGCATTTCGACTGGATGGGCTGGGCCCACCCGCGAAGTTACGAGATCGAGCCGGTGCAGACGTTTTTCATGTACTATCTCGTCGACACCAACCGCAGCAATGGTTGCCTGCGGGTCATCCCGGGTTCGCATCTGCGCGATCACCCGCTGCACGATCAATTGGAAGACGCCCATGCCCCGGTGCTCACCCGGGCGGAGAATCTGGAGATGGCTGAGTTTAAGACGCAGCCGGACGAGGTGGATGTGCCGGTGAAGGCCGGCGACCTGGTGATCGGTGATTCCCGGCTGCTGCACGCGGCACACGCAAACAGCACGGAGACGCGCCGCACGGTGATCACCCTGTGGATGTTTCCGAACTTCGGACAGCTGCCGCCGCCGCTGCAGGCATTCGTCGTGGCAGTTCGCGGCCGCAATCCGCAGTGGTTCGTCGAAGATCCCGTTCTGGCCGCGATGCGGCCGGATTGCCCGCCCGGTATCGAAGCCACACCAGACTCACGAACGCGATTCAGGCGGGAGGATTGATAGCCATTCCTTGAAGCAGAGCTACAATAAGTGCCTGTTTCAGTCTCAACTCTTCACGCCAGGAATTGACATGCCTAAAATAACTCTCATCGGGGCGGGCAGCCTGAGTTTCTTCAGCCGCCTCGCTGCTGACATCCTGACCCATGAAACCACCTGTGACGCTGAGCTCGCGCTCGTGGATATCGACGAGCAACGCCTCGACTACGCGGGCCGGATAGCGGAGCGCATTTTCAAGGAGGGCGGCTACACCGGCGCCACCTGCACAATGACGACCGACCGCCGTGAGGCCCTGCCCGGCACCGACTACGTCATCACCAGTCTGCTGGTCGGCGGCTACGACGCGATACAGTCGGAAATCGATATCCCGATGAAATACGGTGTCGACCAGTGCATCGGCGACACCCTTACGCCGGGCGGCATCATGCGCTGCCTGCGCACGCTGCCGCACCAGGCCGGCATCGCGCAGGACATCATGGAACTGTGCCCGGACGCGGTCCTGCTCAACTACACCAACCCGATGTCGATGCTCTGCTGGGGCATGTACCGGCAGGCCCCGGGCATCAAGCAGGTCGGCCTCTGCCACTCGGTGCAGCACCTTATCCATCAATGGGCCGAGCGCCTCGATGTGCCGGTCGAAGAGGTCGATTGGCAGGTTGCCGGCATCAATCACCAGGCATGGCTGTACAAATATTCGAGGAACGGCGAGAACCTGCTGCCGAAGATGCGCGAGGTCGCGGTGCGGCCGGACATCTGGCTCGGCGACACCGTGCGTATGGAGTACGTCAAGCATTTCGGCATACCGGTGACCGAATCGAGCGGGCATTGCTCGGAGTATTCACCCTGGTGGAGAAAGCGGCCGGAACTGATCGAAAAATACTGCCCCGGCGGCTCCTGGAACGGCGGTAGCGGCTTCATCAAGGAGCTGTACGACCGGACGGACTGGGAGGAGCAGATGGAAAAGATGGTGAGCTGGGAGACGCCGGTCGACCTGGAATGCAGCACCGAGTTCGGCTCACATATCATCAACGCCTGCGAAGGCGGCAAGCCGGTCATCATCCACGGTAACGTCGAAAACACCGGGCTGATCGACAACCTGCCCGACGACTGCTGCGTCGAAGTGCCGACCTACATCGACCGAAACGGATTGCAGCCGATGAAGGTCGGCAAGATCCCGATGCACGGGGCCGCGATCAACCAAACCCAGGTCAATGTCCAAAGGCTGGCGGTCGAGGCCACGATCAACGCCGATCCCGAGCTCGTCTTCCAGGCCTTTTGCATGGATCCGTTGACGGCGGCATGCCTGGCGCTCGACGAGATCCGCGACATGGTGATCGAGCTGCTGGAGGCCCATCGCCACTGCCTGCCGGCCTTCGAGGGCAAGACCCTGGCGAAGCGCCCGTGCATGGTCGGCTGCACTGCGGACAACGTCAAGTGCCACGACGATCCCGGTGAAGAACGGACGGAACAGGGCAAAGAAGCAGCAAGCTGATCCGGGGCCGGAAAATGCCCGGGCACCGGTCCCGGCCTAGCCGCTCATCCAGATGACACGGACGCAGTCGAGGCGCAGCTCGGCCGCCTCGAGGTGGGCGCGCAGCTCGTCGAGCTGTGCCGTCAATGCCTCGATCTCGTCGTCACGGACGTGATCGTTGATCTTGCGCAAAGCCTGCAGGCGCTCGAGCTCGGCACCGAGCGTTGAACACATTGCCGCGACCGCTTCATCGCGGATGCCCGCCGCCTGCCGCTCCGCCAGCACCCGCGCCCGCCCGCACATCTCGGGGATCAGTGTGTGGGTCAGCTCGCGGCGATCCAGCAGGGAGCCCTCGCCGGGGCGCAGTTGCTCACGCAGGAACTCGTGGGTAACGGACGCAGTCCGGTCTTTTTGCTGGTGATCAACGACGATGCGGATCGGTGTGGGCGCCAGGAAACGGTCGGCATGCAACCGGGTCGGCGCCGTCGGCTCGAGAACGAATGCGGTTTCGAGAAGGACGGCGCGTTCATCGCCTTCCAGTATCGCCAGGCTGCTGTTGCCGCGTTCAGAGCCGAGCAGCATGTCGACGGCGCCGATGACCATCGGATGGTCGCTGGTGAGAAACTCGAGGTTCTCGTGGGCCAGGGCCTGGCGACGTGAAAAGGTCACCGAAGCGCCGTCATCGGAGAGGCCGGGGATGCCTTCGGAGAACAATTCCTCGCAGCTCAGCACATAGCTGCGCAGCGCCAGTTCCTCCTGCTTGACGCCGTACCATTCGAAGACGTCGTACATGAACTTCTCGAGAGTGCGCGCCTCATCCGCCGCCGCGATCTCCGCAACCAGGGTGTCGGCCACCGCCGCGTTGCAGGAATTCAGCTCGAGCAGCTGATCACGGCCAAGCGCGGCACGGGACGCCAATTCATCGTGATAAGCGCTCGTCTCGGCCACCAGTTGCCGCCAGGCATCGGCTGAATCCCCGGCCACTGCGGGCGCCAGGTCGTACAGGCGGGCACCGAACTTTTCGATGCACATCTCGGCGTCGGTCGTCGGTCCTGAAAACGCGTCGAGGCCATCGGCGTACCACTCGGCAAGACGCGCCTGCGGGCTGCCCGCGACAACCGGCACGTGGATCTTGATGTCCTCGACCTGGCCGATGCGATCGAGGCGCCCGATGCGTTGTTCGAGCAACTCCGGGTCCATCGGCAGATCGAACAAGACCAGATGATGCGCGAACTGGAAGTTCCGGCCTTCGCTGCCGATCTCCGAGCAGATGAGAATGCGCGCCCCCTCGGGCTCGGCGAACCACGAGGCGTTGCGGTCGCGAATGATCAGCTCGAGATCCTCGTGGAACAGCGCCGACTTGACGCTCATGCTCTGCTGCAGCGCCTCATCGATCGCGATCGCCTTCTGCGTAGTTTTGCAGATCAGCAGCACTTTCTCGCCAGTCAACTCCTGCAGCAATGCCGCGAGCCAGACGATGCGCGGGTCATCGGCATCGACTTCGGGGACCGGATTGCGTTTCTCCGATTCGAACTCCGAGCGCAGACTCTCGATGTTCGCCGCCGTTCCATCGAGGATGTGCTGCTTGAAAATACGCTTGGGAAATCCCTGGATGACATGGCGCGTGTTGCGAAACATGACACGGCCGGGCCCATGGCGATCGAGCATCTCGCTGAGCAGTTTCGATCGGGCGGCAGCGTCGTTGTTGCAAACATCGCACAACAACTGTTCAACGTGTGCCTGGTCCTCGGGGAAAACGGATTTGATGTGGGCGCAGTCGTCATCGGTCAACTCGGAACCCGCGACCAGCCGGCCGGCGGCGGCGGCGACGTCGCCAAACTGTGCAGCCTCCCCCTCGAACTGCAGAAAGTCCGGATAACGGTCGGGGTCGAGCAGTCGCAGCCGCGCGAAATGCCCGGCGTGCCCGAGCTGCTCGGGCGTTGCCGTCAGCAGCAGCAGCCCGGGCGTGCACCGGCCCAGGGCACTGACCAGCTCGTACTCCGGACTCGACACCTCCGGGGTCCAGCGCAAATGGTGCGCCTCATCGACAACCACAACGTCCCAGCCCGCCTCGACCGCGAACTCCCGGTACCGTTCACTGCCGGTGAGAAAGGAGACACCGCAAAGGATCAGTTGCTGATCGAGAAAGGGATTCCCGCCCGGCGCCCCGTCGATGACCGCGGCGCAGCGCGCCTCGTCGTAAATGCTGAACCACATGTTGAATCTGCGATAGAACTCGAGAAACCACTGGTGGATGAGCGAGTCCGGCACCAGGATAAGCACGCGCGACGCCAGGCCGTTGAGGTTCAGGCGATGGACAATCAGCCCGGCCTCGATGGTCTTGCCGAGCCCGACCTCATCAGCCAGCAGGACTCGCGGGATCGGCCGATTGGCGACTTCGTTGGCGATGTAGACCTGATGCGGGATCAGGCTGACACGGCCGCCGACCAGGCCGCGGATTGGCGACTGCCGGCTGCGGCGGCGCCAACTCAGCGCCTCGACGCGCAGGTCGAACAGCAGCGGCTCATCGACGTGGCCGTTCTGCAACCGGTCCAGCGGCTGGTTGAAGGTGATACGATCGGACAATGCGGTTTCCGCGATCCGTGTCGCACCGGCGACATAAGTGATCAGACCGGCATCATCGATGACCTCGTCGACGGTGATCTCGGCATTGTCCCGTGTCGCCACCGTGTCGCCGGCGGCAAAGATCACCCGCCGCACCGGCGCGGACTCCACGGCGTACCGCCGCACTTCCTCGCCGGCGCCGAACTGAATGCAGACATCGCGGTCACTGGTATCGGTGACGACACCGAGCCCGAGCTCCGGTTCCGATTCACTCACCCAGCGTTGGCCAATGATGAACATGAATGAAACGTGATCCGTGAAACACGATGCGTCAATGACTCTTCGCAACACCAGCGGTGATCCATGGCACATCGAGTGATGTGGCTGGTGGTCTCCAACCCGCTCAAAAGTTCAGCGGCGGCGGGCTGCCGGCAATCGTCAGCAGCGGCGAAGCTGGCTGCCGGGCCTTCCCGAGCCTGGTTCCCGGGAACAACGGTGAGCGGCAATACCTGGCCGCGGGCCACGACGATCTCGAGGGAATTCGGGCGCGTCTGCCATTCTACTTTGTGACCTCGATACTCAGCGCATGGATCTCGGTGCCCATCATTTCCCCGAGCGCGCGGTAGATCATCCGGTGTTGTTTCACCCGGCTCACGCCGGCCAGGGCCGCCGCCTCGATGCGGATCGCGAAATGCCCGCCGCCACTCGCCGCGCCGGCATGCCCCACGTGCATATGGCCCTGGTCCTCGATCTCGAGAATCCCGGGTTCGAACGCCGCTTGCAGACGGCGGCGGATCTCGGTGACGCGTTCTGCGGACATCACAATTCCTCCCGTATTACATTACATCAGCGCGGTCATCGCCATCTGAATGCGCGCCCGGGTGAAGGCCTCGAGTGAATCAGCGTTCTCACGACTGCGGATGAAAAACGAACCGCCCATGTCGAAGTAGCCCATGAAATGCCGAATCTTCGCTTTCCAGAGCATGTTCCTCAGCAGGTACAGCGACACGCGCTCATCGAAGTCGTCCGGTAATTCGCGAAGCTCACGATAGCCTTCCAACAGCGGTTCGATGACATCGCCGTGGTAGAAACACAGCGGGATCGACAGGTCGTCGACGGGATCGCCGAGCACGGCATCGTCCCAATCGATGATCGCCATGACTTCGCGATCGGTGCCCACGACATTCCAGAACGCCAGGTCCTTGTGCACCAGTGCCGGCTGCTCGAGGTTCAGCAACCCTGCAAACTTCGCAAAAATACCGCTGATCCCACGGACCGTGCCGGCATCGAGAAAGTCGACGTCGCGCAGATAACCGAGATGGTCGTCAAGACACTTGTGGAAGTAGTCGGCATGGGTTGCGTCGAGACCGAGAAACTCTCCAGTGTCACGCAAGTGTGCGGTATTGAGAAATCCGTACCCGTCGCCGCCGATGCCGTGAAACCGGGCTACATAACCGCCGAGCTGGCGGCTCACCGCAACACGGTCGAGCGTCCCGTCCTGGTCAAGCTCACGCAGGCTGGGGTGTGGAACAAATGCCATGATCTGGTATCGCACCGGGAAGCGGTCGAGCGAGGTGTCCGTGACCATCACCTCGGGCACGGGAACACCGGCTTCACGCACCCGCGCCATGACTGCGGACTCCGCATCCATGTAGTCGTCGTCGATCCTGCCGTCGTCGGCACGGAAGAACCAGGTCTGGTCACCGGCGTGCAGCAGGTAGGCGTAATGGTTGCCGGCACTACCGGTCGCTTCGACCCGGCATTCTCTGCCGGGGAAATGAACTGATGCGATCGCCGCAACCGTCGCCGTGATGTCGGACTCCTGGTACTTGTCGTTGTACGTCCGCTTTTCCTCGTACGAGAGCGGGCTGTCGCACTTCCAGTAATAGATTTTTTCGCGCATGACAGTACATTACCGACAACCCCCACAGGAGTCGAACCAAATGGCAACCTATCAGATTCTTTACTGGCGTGACATACCCGCCCAAGTCCGCGTGTTCGACGGCAGCGAGCGATTGACAAAGGTGCTTCCCGACCGTTTCCAGGAAGAGATCGATCACGTCGCAACCAGTGAAGGCATCACCGAGAGCGACGCCTACCTCGACCTCTGGGATTGGACGGAGAAGCGCGACCGCGACGGCGTACCGGCCGAGCTGCTCGAGACGCTCGTCGCCGAGCTGATCGCCGCGCACGACGCCAAGGCGTAGCGGCCGACCGGCGGCCTTGCGTTGCACCACCAGATCACTTCCCTGTGACCCCAGCTGCACCAATCCAGCGCCGGGTTAAGGCAGCCTGTCGCTGAACCGTTGCGGCTGTGCAGTTGGCGCTGTACCGTTTCCTTATGGCCAGGCCGACCGTATTTCTTCTGTCGATCGCAACCCTGTTGTCCACCGAGGTCGACGCTGTCGACCCGCCGGCCGGCAAAGCCGTCCAGGGTCCGTACAACATCACCGCCGTCGTCGAAGCAGCTGACCGGCTCACGGCGCCGGACCGTGCGACGCTCGTCTGCCAGTGGCGCGATGCGGACAATTACACGGCGATCGACTTCCGTGCCGCAAAGATCTGCGTCCGCACGGTCCGGGACGGTGCGGTGCAGGCGACAACCTGTCGTGACATCCAGTTCGCGCCTGGCACGGCACACGACGTTCTGATCAAGCGCCGGGTCGTGGGCACGACGATTTTCGTTGACGGCCGGCCGATCCTGGAAGAGCCGCTGGCCGGACAGCAAGGCCGGTTCGGCGTCACCGCCGAATCAAAGAACCTGCCGATCACAGATGTCGCGCTGCAACGGGTCGGGCCAATTGTGGTTGCGGACGATTTCAGCCGCACCTCGGAACACCTCGGGATCTGGGAGCGGCGCACCGGCGACTGGTCGGTGGCAGAGCTGCGGCACGCCTCGTTCAGCAGCAACGCCTTCTGTTTCGAAGGCCGCGGCGACCGGGCGTTCGCCGCGGCGGGCTACTGGTTCTGGGAGGACTATCGATTCAGCGCCGCCGTCCGGCGCCACTCCGGCACGGCGGCTGTCGGCCTGGCGGCGTACGCCCTGAACGCCGACAACGGGCTCCTTTTCCGCTGGCAAGCGGAGACGTTTCAGCTTGTCGCAGTCGTTGACGGCAGCGAGTACGTCATTGCTGAACAGGCGGGGCATTTGCGGAGTTCGCAGTGGTACGAGTTGTCGATCTGTATTCACGGCGAAAGCATTGCCTGTTACGTTGATCGATACCCGCTGATCGAGGTCGACCTGGCGCATGTCGAGCAGCGTCCGGCGCGTACAGGTGGCAGGCTGCGCTACGCCGAGGGCGGTGGGGTCGGGCTGCTGACGGGCGGCGGGGCGGCGCACTTCGATGACGTCCTGGTCGAAAGCGTCGACCGTGTCGCACCGCGACGGCTGTCACCGCGGACGCCGGTGGTCAAGGAACGGTTCGCCAACGACAAGAAGATGAAGGCCTGGTCGCAGCGCGTGCTGAAGAACGATCGCGTGCTCGACTACACCTTCCATGCGGCGCCCACCGACTGGCTCGTGCAGTCCGGCGACTGGGGCATCCAGACCCGCTGGGCCTGCCAGCCGCGCTGGTCCTGGTTCGGAGGCAACAGCGAACAGACCGCCGCAGTGTGGCACAAGTACGAGTTCGACGGCAGCGTTGTCGTCGAGATCTATGCCGGCTTCGCCATGGACTCACCGTTTGCGCCGTTCTACAATCGAGTCGGCGACATCAACATCACGGTCGCCGGCAACGGTATCGACCTGAACAGCGGCTACACGATGGTCTTCGCCGGCTGGGACAATCGCTTCACGCGGTTGCTGCGGGAAGACCGGATAGTGGCCGAGTCCCCGGAGATCCTGCTGCCGGAGAATCGCGACGCCTTTCAGCTCGAGAGTTTGCACTGGCAGTGGCACCAGGTGCGGCTGGTGAAGCGTCGCGACATGATCCGCGGCTATGTCAACGGCAGGCTTGCGGTAGCCTTCGACGATCCCGAGCCATTGACCGGCAACCGCCTCGCGGTCTGGACCTGGGACAATCAGTTGCTGCTGGCGCGGGCCGCCGTCGCCGGATCAAAGATCACGGCAACGGCGCCGGCAGCGCGCCGACCGGTCAACATGGGCGGCGGCGATCACGCCTGCACCGGACCGAACACGAGACCCACGTCGCACCGCCTGCCGGCCAACGACGTTCGCGCCACGCCGTTCCTGCGGTTCCACTACGACGGGTCGCCGGGCATGCGCCTGAACTTTTATCTGAAGACCCGTGGCCGGCAGCATGCCGTGGCGTTCACGGCAACAACACCGCAGCGGGCGGATATTCCCGTCATCGCCCGTTGCGAGAACCCGGCGGTCGACCTGACAGAAGGCAGCGTCGGCATCGACCTGTCCGGGCTCACGGCACTGTACGGCGACGGCAAACCGCTGCAGCTCGACGAAATCACCGTCGGCCTGCTCAGTGACGATGCCTACGCGGTCGCCGGCTTCAACGGCAACCGGGCCGGCATGGCCTGCCGGCTGTCCGGGTTCGCGTTCGAGCCGGCACGGCGAGCGGGCGATGTCGCCTGCCTCGCAGCTCACGCAGCCGGCCAACCGGAGGAGAAGAGCACGGCAGCGCTCTTCTCCAATACCTTTTCCCGCGACACCGGGCAGTGGCACAACGGTGGCGGTGTCAACGGCGCCACCCTGCACCGCGACATCCTGCACGCAGCCTCCGGCAACGCCTCGCTGAAATTGACAAACGCGCGCATGGGCGGCAATTTCGCAGCCGTCGCCCGGGACGAACCGTACAGCCCGCGCCGGTACCCGATCGTGCGTTTCGATTATCGGGCGCCACACGACCTGCGAGTCGACCTGGTCGTTGGGCTCGATGACGGCCGCAAGGTAACGGTCAAGTTCACCGACTTCGATCACACCTGGCCGGTCATTGGGGAATTTCCCGATGTCCAACAGGACTTGAAGTGGCATCAGTCCCAGATGAACCTCCTGAAGGCACTCAGCGCTCATGGCGCCGGCGATCAATCCGTCACTTCGCTGACTTTTGCCAGCGGCGGCTTCCCCGGGGTCAGCGAAGGACTGGCCTGGTGGATCGACAATTTCACCGTCCTTGCACCGGTCCAGCCGCCGGAGAGTGACCGTTCCGGGCCCGGCGGCAAGGTGCTGTCACCAGCGCCGGACACGGCAGCGTGCCCTGATGAGCTGCGTTTGACTCTTGTCGACGATGGCGCGCTCGATGCCGGGAGCATCCGCCTTCGCATCGACGACCGCACCTGGCATGTCGGCAACCCCGCATTGTCCTACGATGCGGAGACCGGCACCCTGCGCTGGCAGGCGCTCAAGGCGCGGCCGTTTCGCAGCATTTGGCAGGACAACAAACCTGTGCACTGTCGCCTGACAGCCGCGGACGAGGCCGGCAACGCCATGAAACCGCTGACATGGTCATGGACCGCCACATTTGACAAGGACCGCAAAGTACCGCCGCCGCCGTATGTGAGTTACGTACCGTCGAAGCGGTTGGTTTACCAGATGTTCGAAGAGAACATTGACGGCTTCGGCAACTGGGTAAACTGCGATGTCACCCGTACCGAACGCACGGCCGCCACCGGCGATGCCTGTGCCGCGCTGATGAACCTCAGCAGCACCAATCGATTCCTCATCGGCCTGGCGAATTTCACGGTGCCGACGGAAACGTACCCTTACCTGCGTTGCGATCTGTCGCTGTCCGGCATGTCGCAGATCGATCGCGTGCAATTCAAGTTGAGCAAGCTCTTTTTCAACGGCACCACCGACACCTCCCCCACCCTGCTCAAGGCCAACCGACGGGGCGGGACCGGATTTGCCGTTTACGACTGCGACCTTCGCAGGCGCGCGACGGCAGGCAGCGGCGCCCCTTACGGCATTCTGCTGGAAGCCGTGCTGCAAGGACGCCTCGCGGAGGACAAGATCGGCGGCGTGACGATGTACCTGGACAACTTCACGATCTACTCCCGCCAGGACTCGACACCGTCGTTCGAATGGCAGGAACCTCCCGACGTCTCCGGCATCGAGGGATACAGCTGGGTGTTCGACCAGGTCGAGAATACCGTACCGCCGGAGCGTGTGCGGACCAGGCAGAACCAGGCGCATCTCCAAGCCGTGACGCCCGGGAAATGGTGGTTTCACGTCCGCGCCGTGGACCATGCCGGCAACTGGAGCAAGGCCGGCCGCACCTGGATCGTTGTGGAGTGAGCGCCGGCCACCCCCCGGGTTATCGGGTTCCCGGAACGCCGACGGGAGGCTACGGTTTCACGTAGCGCCCCTCACTGTCGTAGTAGCCCTCGACAGGTTGGCGCGGAATCCGGTGGTGCGGCCTGAGACGATTCTGCAAAGTGTATTGGCCAATATCGAAAAACAGCTGGACAATATCCTCGGAGCCGTCGGCGACAACCTTCGCATTGCGGCTGATCTTCGCCAGGGTCCGGCGCCAGCCGTCGTCAGTGGCCGCTGGCTCGGGCGTCTCACGCGCCGCGATTTCCAGCGCCGTGACCAGTTCCCGCAATTGCACCTCGTGGGCCTGGTCCAGCCGGCCCTCGTGCCGCTCCATCAATTGCCTCACTCTCTGCCGCTGCTGCCGGAGCGAGCCGGCGGTGCCGGCTTCCTGCAGGATCGAGGTCAGCAACTGCTCACTCTGGCTGAAGCCGGGTTCGGCGGTGCGGGACTCGCGGACAGCGATCGTACGCTGCAGGTATGCCAGGTGCGCAGTCAAGGTCTGCTGGTGCACCGCCAGCAGCCGGTGCCGGTTCGACCGATGAAAACGCCGGCACCGCCTTTCGAGGCGCCTGAGGTCGTTCAGCGTCAATGGTGGGCCCGTTTCAGCGCCAATTGCGAGGAAAGCCTTCAGCACCTCGAGGCTGTCAGTGATCTCGCCGGCCCGCTGCTGCAGCGGCACTGTCTGACGCTTCACCGTTGCAGCGTCCTTCCTGACAAACAGCAGTCGATCGGCGTGGCCAAGAAAAGCCTGGAGCTCGGCAAGCTCAGTGGCCGGATCGAGTGGCGCCTGCCGACGTTCCTCGAGTTTCGCCAGTTCAGTGTCGAACCACTGCAGATTGTGCCGGGACAGGTGCCAGCGGATCTCATCGTGCACTGCCATGCGCCTGTGCCTTGAAGAGTCCGTGCCGGTAGACGGATGGCGCATCCACTCCTCGAACAACCGAATTTTCTCATGCACCGAGTCGGTCGCCATGATTTGCCCTTCGTAGTCGATCTTTGTAATCGCCGCAGGACCAGCGCCGGACCGTGGTGCCGGCTGAGGCAACAGAAGACAGCCGCAACAGCCGAGCAGGCAAGCGGTGGGCAAACAGCAAATGACCAGTATCTTCGTCATGTGGCAGACTCCCTCGCACAGGACTGCAGTTTAACAACGAATGGCGGCCGGTTCAAAGATTTTTCGAATGCCGGCTAAACTGCCGGGCCAATCGTGCGTACAACACCAGTAACGACCAGGGCGGGCAGCGCACTCGCACAAGAACAAGTCATCATCCGAAAAAACATTGAAACAACACAGGAGAACACACGGATACATCCCAATCGCCCCGAACACTGAATGACCCGGTACTCAAGCACCAACCACTACGGAGGAACCCACGATGCGCAAACTCACAGCTTTCACCATCTGCTGTCTCACCCTCACCATCACACTGAACACGAATGCCGAGGATGCCGATGCCGGCGTCGTCGAACCCCGGCCGATCGGAGGTGACGCCGTCCGCGTCGAGCGGGTCGACGGCAAAGTGCGGGCGGCCCGTGCCGAGAAACGCGGCAGCCACGCCATGCGCGGCGACGCCAATAAAGACGGTGTCGTCGACCGTGACGAGTTCCGCGGCAAAGATGCGCACTTCGACAAGATCGATGCCGACGGCGACGGCCAGTTGACAAAGGACGAGCTCAAGGCCGCAAAAAAGGCACGGCGCGCCGAGCACGGCAAGAAACGCTTCGAAAAACAGGACGGCAACGGCAACGGTGTGATCGATCGTGACGAGTTCGGCGGCAAAGACGAGATATTCGCCAAGATCGACGCCGACGGTAACGGCGAATTGACCCGCGAAGAACTCAAGGCCGCTCACAAGGCACGGCGCAGCGAACGCGGCGAACGCGGCGAACGCGGCAAACGCAGTGAAGACGGCAAGTGCCGTGACCGCCACGGTAGTGACACGGACGACGGCGGTGACATCTAAGGCACTCCCGGCCTTCATCCCGGTGCCGGCGGCGAGCGCCGCCGGCACCGGCACTCTCAGAAGTTGCGGTTGAAGCCGGCAATCCAGCCGCCATCGACCACAAGATTGTGTCCGTTGACATAGGACGCCAGGTCGGATGCCAGGTACAGGGCGGCGCCGGCAATGTCGCTGGTCTCACCGGGGCGGCGTAACGGGATGAACGTCAGCAGTTCCTGGCCGGCCGGGTTCGGCGAACCGTCGTCGGCATAGAAGATCGATTTCGTCGCCGCAGTCACTGTCGAGCCAGGCGAGATCGCATTGCAACGGATCCCTTTCGGCCCGAGCTCGATCGCCATGCACTCGGTCATTTTGATGATTCCCGCCTTGGAGGCGTCGTGGGCGATCTGCTTCTGCAGTGCCACAACCCCGGCAATCGAAGCGATGTTGATGATGCAGCCGCGGCCCCGCGCCACCATGCGCTCCGACATGTGCCGGCAACAGAAAAAGGTGCCGTTGAGGTCGATGTCGATCTTTTCGAGCCACACGTCCGTGCGGAACTCCTCGACACTGGCGCGGGCGCCTTCCACGACCTTTCCGTACCCTGCATTGTTGACCAGAATATCAACCGGCCCGATCTCGGCCTCGGTGAATTCGAACAGGCTCTGCACGTCCTCTTGACGGCTGATGTCGCAATGCCTGTACGTCGCACCGAGTCGCGCCGCCGTCGCCGCGCCGCCGTCGTCGTCGATGTCGCAGATCACAACCTCGGCGCCATGATCGCGGTACAACGTGGCAATATTCTCACCGATACCCCTGGCCGCGCCGGTGACGATCGCCAGCTTCCCTTCCAGACTCAGCAGATTCTTCATCACTCACTCCGTTGTCTATAGCCTTATTGCCCGTTCATTCTTGTCGCAAGGCACTGATCAACTCTCCCTGCAGCGCGCGCCGGAGCGCAAGTCGTGTGGATATAATACCGCTTGCCAGCACGCCGCCAAGTACAAGCGCCAGCGCGGCCCACGGCGGGCCGGTCCGGCTGTCGCTGAAGGTCGGCAGTACGGCAACCAGCGCTGAAACGACGCCACAGGCCAGGCCAGCCGCCAGCAGCACCCAGTGCTCGGCCAGCACCAGCCGCCGCAGTGCCGCCACTGGAAAGCCCAAGGACCGCATGAGCGCCAGCTCGGGCCGGCGTTCCGCAACGTTGCGCTGCACCAGGACCGCCAGTCCAAACGCCCCGAGCACAACACCGATCCCGCCCAGCACCTGAAAGATCGAGAGGTATGTGTCCTGCACCCGGTTGAACGCCGCCAATCGCGTCGCTGCCGGTACCGCCTCCATTCCAAAGTCACGGAACCGCTGGTTCATCGCCGTTGCCAGTGCCGCCGCGTCGATCGCGTCGGTGTCGGCCGGTTTTGCGGCGTCCGCAAGGAAAACGCGAAAGCCGGCACTGGCCGGGAAACGCGCCTCCAGGGCGGCGGCGTCCGCCAGCAGCATCCCCTGCAGCATTCCGGGCCGCAACGCCGCGACGATGCGGAATGTGAAAGGCTCGCCGAAATCGTCGACGTAGGTCAGCGTGTCACCAACTTTGAGCTTGAGGCTGTACATCATCGTGTTGTAATCGAGCGCTGCCGGCGCGGCATTGGCGCCGGGCTGGTAACGCAGCATATCCCACGGGCTCGCGCCGGGTGGTGCACTCGTCCTCTGAAACGTAAAGGCATTGCGCCCGGCCAACGCCTCGATGTCGACGCCGGTGATCTGCGGCCGGATCGCCCGATTCAGGTTCAGGCAGCTGGCGTCGTCGCCGCCGACCAGCCGCATCGGCACGAACTGCACCCGGTCGAACGGCGGCTCATCCAGCCCGAGATCGCCGCGCGCCTCCTTGGCGTTCGGGTCGACGTACAACGGGTGCGTGGTCGATGCGAACACGGCAAAACCACCCGTGCCGGAACTGCGATCCGACCAGGCCTGCGGCCGCGTACGCTGCGACTCGAGCGCGACAATCAGAAACGTCGCGCAGGCCAGCATGCCGATGACTGCCAGGCTGCGGGCGGCACGCCGGCCGACGTTCCGGCAGCCGATCGCACGTGGCCCGGTGACCGCCGTGTGGCGGTCGAGCCAACCAATACACCAGGCACAGGCAGCCAGAGTTGACACCAGCAGCAGGGCGCCGATACCAAAGAAGACCGCCGGCGCCGATTCCGCCGTGTCAATGGCAGTCAACAGCACCAGCACCGGCAAGCCTGTTGCCAGTGCAATCACCGCAGGCCACAGGCACCGGCGTCGCACGACGGCGGCAGCGGCGGCGCCAAGCCGCCGGACGACGGTCGCCCGCGTCTGGTGGCGCAGCACCAGCCAGATCGCCACGAGCGAGACTGCAACGCCGCTGAGTGCCCCGATCAGATACGTCCGCGGTTCACCGTGCATGTGCAACGTCCAGTCGCCGACGGCGTCACGCCAGGTGGTGCCCAGGCCGTGAATCATCGCCTTCGTGTACAACGCCCCGAGAACCGCCCCGCAGATCGCCGCGGGCGTGCACAGCAACACTGCCTCGCCCAGGTAAATGAAACCGATGCGCCGCCTGCCAAAGCCCAGGGCGGCCAGGGTGCCCTGCTCGGCCAGCCGCTGATCGAGATGAAAAACAAACATCAGAACCGTGAGCAGCACGGCGGCGATGATCAGGAAAAAACTGAAGCCGATGAAGAGCCCGCCGAAATCCATCCCCAGCGCCACCGCCGCGCGGGCCTGGTCACCTACGGCGGTGCTCTGCAGCCCGAGCGCGGCGGGATCGAGATCTGCCAGCACCGCCGCAGCCAGGGTGCCCGCCGCATTGGCTGACTGCGGATAGCGCACGGCCGTGACGGTGCCAAATCGATTGTCCCAGATGCGGCTGCCGCGCTGCCAGGTGATGAGCGCTTTCGGCGAGCCGCGGTGATCGTCCCAGTATTTCTCGTCCTTGTCACGGATACGGTCGAGATCCACCGGCGTACCGGTGTCCCAGTCGCGACAGTTCTCGGCCACACCGAGGCCGGGAAAATCAGGCATCAGCGAGCGGTCGATACCGGCCCCTTCAGTCGGGATCACCTGGCGAACCATGAAATTCGCCTGGCGGCTGGTGAGTTGCTGGCGGCGGTCGAGCACGTGGAATTTCAACGACAGCGAATCGCCGACTTGCGCACCGAGGTCATCGGCACACCATTGATTGAGGATGATCTCGTCGTCACCCAGGTCGGCAACCGGCAACAGGGCGGGGTCCAATGCCGAGACCATCGAATACGGCGTGGCCCGGTCGCCGAGGCGCAGCTCGTCGACGAAGTAGGTCAAGACCCGCGCGGCACCCGGCTGCGCCGCCGCGGCAGCAGCGGTTGCCCGGTCGAAAAACACCCGGCGGCTGCGCAGTTCACTGCGCTGGACGGCATCGACTCCGTCATGCACGACGAGGCCGGCATCGGCAGGTGTCCAGGCATTCACCAGGGCCATGTCGGGTATCTGCCCGTGTTCAGTCAGCACCAGGTTGACCAGGCCTTCACGACCGAGCGCTTGCTGCAGCACCGGACGGGACACGAAAGCGTTGTACGGGGCAAGCTGGCTGTTGCGCAGGCTGAAGTTGCCGAACCCGGCACCATCGATCACCGCCGCAACGCCGAGGCGCAAACTCACGTGCGGCCGCTCGACCAATACCAGCGCCGCGTCACGCGACAGAAAGCTCGGCCGCTCCATCTGCAGCAGCACAGTGTCGCCTTCCCCGACGCCGAGCCACCCGGCAAGCCGGGTGTTGAGGACGACCTGCCCCGGCGCGATGCGGCGCACCGACGATGCGTTTCCAAACTCCCAGAACGCTTCGCCGACGCCAAGGATCTCGATTGCCGGCACCCGGGTGCCGCGGTCGGGCGCCGTCGCGATACCTGTGACATGCACGACCGCGGCGGTATCTCCACTGTGCTCGGCCCCGATACCGGCGGCCAGCGCGTGGCGCACAAAGCGATCGCCGCAAATGATCGCGCCACCGACATTGCCGAGACGCTCGGCACTGGTGGCGGCGAGGCTGTGGCGCACGGAATCACCGACCAGCAGCGCGCCGGTGATTACCGCGGTGGTAATCACCACACCTGCAAACACCCCGGCGACGGCACGGCGATGATACCACAGGTTACGCCGAATGAGCGACACGAGAGTCATTGTGCTGCCGGCCGATCGACCAGTGTTCCGTTGCGCAGCTCGCAGACCCGCTGCATCCGCGCTGCCAGCGCCGCAGAGTGGGTGACGGTGATCAGGGCGACCTGATGTCGATCGTTCAGCTCGACGAGGAGCTCGGCAAGATTGTCGGCCGACTGCTGGTCGAGCGCACCGGTGGGCTCGTCTGCCAGCAGCAGGGCCGGCCGGTTGATCAGGGCGCGGACGACAGCGACCCGCTGGCGTTCGCCGCCGGACAACTGCGCCGGGCGGTGTGCCAGGCGCTCCGCCAGGCCGACCTGCGACAGAAGATCTTTCGCGGCGCCCGTGGCGCCGGCCGGATCGGTCGGGGCACCGGGAACCAGCGTCGGCAGCAGAACATTTTCGAGCACCGAAAGCTGCGGCATCAGGTGGTGGTCCTGGAAAATCAGACCGATCTCGCGATTGCGGAACTGCGCCAGGGCCGCCTCATCAAGCTGCTGCATGTCACGGTCATGAAACAGAAAACGGCCGGACGAAGGGCGGTCGAGCACCCCGATGATATTGAGCAGCGTGCTCTTTCCACAGCCGGACGGACCGACAACGGCGAGGCTTTCACCAGCCTCGACGGTCAGGTCGAGACCCTGCAGCACGTGGAGCTGGCCGTTGCCGGAGTCGTAGGACCGGGTGATGTTGGAGAGGGACAGCAAGGACATGAGCCGAAGCGATTGCGGGGTTTCAGATGTGAATACTATAAGCGTTGAAAAGTGCTTCGACGTCATATTGATGCCCGGCGCATCAACCCGTCATTACGCCCGGCGAACTCTTCGTCTTTGTTCGTAACGTAATGACATCGACCGGCTGATCAATCCGGAACAGGAAGGCAGCAACGTTACAGAGCCGTTACAATGCATCGGGTGTGTGGTTGGCGGCGACACGGTATGGTAATGCGGCCACCTATGCAACCATTAATTTCCCGGCGCCGCCATGACCAAGAAACGACTCATCCAGCTCGCCGCTATTGTGCTCGCCGTCGCCGGCCTGGTGTGGAACCAGGCCCAGATCGATGCGCACCACGCGAAAGGCGACCTGAACCGCATGATCGGCAATCCTGATATCCCGCCCTCGCTGGCAGTCACGACGTTCGCGCTCGGGCCAATGCGGGCGCTGACCGTCGACGCCCTGTGGTGGCGCGCCATCGAACAGCAAGACCGCGGGGAGTACTTCGATGCCCTGCAGCTCACCAGCTGGATCACCCAATTGCAGCCGAATTTCTCGTCGGTCTGGACATACCAGGCCTTCAACATGGCGTACAACATCTCACACGACTTCGCCGACCCGCTCGAACGCTGGCAGTGGATCGACCGCGCCATTGTCTTGCTGCGCGACGAGGCACTGAAATACAATCCGCAAGACAAAGTCATCCGCCACGAGCTCGCGCGCCTGTATTACGACCGCATCGGCAGCAAAATCGATCCGCATGCCGCCGAGTTCCGCAACCAGTGGGCGCTGAAGATGCGGGACTATCTGCCCCGGGGCGACACCGGGGAGCTGCAGCGCCTGGCGGCGGCGGCCGAATCGCTGGAAGCGCTGCGGAAACGCCCGGCCGTGGCAGCATACATCGCCGCGGGCGAGGCGCAGCAGATAGACGTGCTCGATTTCGAGGCGTATTCACCAATCGAGCGACCGCTCAATGTCGGGCCGGACGCTGCCAATATGCAGGCCGCGGCGCTCGAGGTTTTTCATTTCTACCAGCGCCAACGCCTCGAGCAGGAGCTCAAGCTCGATATCGGGCGGATGCTGAGTGTCGACGTCCGCTACGGGCCGCTGGACTGGCGCCTGCATCAGGCACACGCCATCTACTGGCTCGCCGGCGACACGGCCGACGACCTGGTGTCGGGCAATGTCAATTACGGTCATATCCTGCGCCAGAGCATGATGAGCTCCTTCCGCGAAGGTCGCATGTTCTACAGTGAGGAGCACAATACGATGACGATGACGAACAATGTCCAGATCATCGGCCGCATCCACGAGTACATGGAGGACCTGCTCGCAAACGACTACAGCAAGGCGGCGGACGACGAGCACAAGCGTTTCCTCGAGGAGGCGATCACCGTGCTGTATATCTATAATCTCAATCCGCTCGCCAACGAAACCTACAGGCACTACAGCTCCCACTATCTTGGTGACCACCCGGTGAGCTACGAAACGTTCCTGGCGCAAAAAATCGAGCAGGTCCTCAATGCCGACGGCGGCAAGGGACGGCAGGCCATCGTCGAGGCTTCACTGCATGAGGTTTTCAAATGGCTCGATATCGGCCACCTGGACCGCGCCAATGGTTCCTACAACCTGTCGCAACTGCTGTGGAAGCGGCATCAGGCGAAGTACCACGAGGCTCCGGCGAAGCAGTTGCCGCCGTTCATGGATCTTTTCATGGCGGAGCGTGACAAGTACATCGCCGCCAGCGGCGCCGATGTCGACCAGCTCGGCGAGAAGTTCGGAGCAGCACGTCGCAAAGGTGCGGCCCGGGTTTATATTGGACCAACGGGACATAAGCAATAGGCCGCGAAGCCGGCATGAAAGGCACCTGGCGGCGACAGGTTGCTCGGCAGTATTCGAGCAATTTCAAGCCCCGGCGGCGACCCGGTTTCGCGAATCGCGGTGCCGGTGCTTTTCCCAGTTCGTGAACCCGGGAACAAGGATTTCTCGTATTGGCGACAGATTATATTTTCATGATCGGGCCACGTGCCTGCGGCAAGACCGGTGTCGGCAACAGCGTCGCTACGAAACTGGACGACTGGACAGCGTTCGACCTCGACACCGAGTACGAACGCATTTGCTTCATGGAAACGGGGCAGCGGCTCAATCCCGACCCCGACGAATACTACAACCGCAGCCGGGAAATCCTCTTCGAGTACCTCTGTCGCGACAACATCGTCATGTGCCTCGGCGGCGGGACGTTGATTAATTCTCACAGTGCCCCGGACGGCTGCATCGAGACGCTGAACAAGTGCCGTGAGCGCGGCCAGGTTATCCTGGTGCTGCCCAGCCGCTTCGATTTTCGTAACCGGAAGATTCTCTACAACCGGGAGAGACAGCGGCGCTACTCGGTTACAGCGCACACTGTCGCGGAACATTACGACAAACGTATCGGCTTCTTCCGGAACAACGCCGACCTGATCGTCTACAGCAATGATCTCGATACCGCCGCGGACAAGATCATCAAACATTATGGTCTCGGCGCCGCCGAGGCGTGAGATCTATTCCAGTCCGTCCAGCTCGGCATGCCGCGGGCAGTTGACGACGTGGTCGTTGACCAGGCCGGCTGCCTGCATGAAGGCATAGCAGATGATCGTGCCAACGAAATTGAAGCCGCGCGCCTTCAGGTCCCTGCTCATCGCGTCCGACGCCACCGTGGAGGCGGGAATCTCCCGCGACACCTTGTAGTGGTTGACCATCGGGCGGCCGTCGACGAAGCCCCAGATGTAGGTGTCGAAACTACCGAATTCCTCTTGTACCTTCAAGTAGGCACTGGCATTGCGGACGGCTGAGTTGATCTTCAGCCGGTTGCGCACGATACCGGCATTGCCAAGCAACTCGGCAATCTTGTCGTCTCCGTAGCGGGCGACGATGGCCGGCTCGAAGTTGTCAAACGCGGCACGATACGCCTGGCGTTTTTTGAGGATGGTTTCCCAGCTCAAACCGGCCTGAGCGCCGTCGAGCACGATGAACTCGAACAGCTTTCGGTCGTCGTGCACCGGCACGCCCCACTCCTTGTCATGGTACACTTTGGCCAGGTCGGAAACCGCCCATTCACAAGTTTCGTCTGTCTTTCCCACGGCTTCCCCTTACAGGTTTGATGTGTCAGGTATAGGATTCGGGGATTCAGGTGTCAGGTTTTCAGGGTTTCATAGTACTTCATCGAATCGTTTTTTCCTGACCCGCGAAACCTGACACCGAAAAATCTCCAGGCCACCATGCCCGTGATCACTCTCAAAGCCGGACGCGAAAAGTCCCTCATCCGCCTGCACCCCTGGATCTTTTCCGGCGCCATTGACCGCATCGAGGGTGACCCGGCTGCCGGCGCCGTCGTCGATGTCTATACAGGCGATGGCGTGCTGATCGGCCGCGGCGGCTATTCGCCGGCATCGCAGATCACGGTGCGCATGTGGTCCTTCGCTCCGGACGACACCATCGACCGGGAATTTCTCCGGCAACGGCTAAGTACGGCGGTCGACCTTCGGTCGGCGCTGCCGGCGCTGCCGGTGGCAGCTTGCCGGCTGGTCAACGCCGAGTCGGACGGCATGCCGGGACTTGTCGTGGATCGCTATGGGGAGTTTGTCGTCTGCCAGTTCCTGACCTGCACAGTCGAGGCGTTCAAACAGGAGATCGTCGAACTGTTGCAGGAGCTCACGGGCTGCCAGGGCATCTACGAACGTTCCGATGTCAGCGTCCGCAACAAGGAGAATCTGCCGCCTGCAGCCGGCGTGCTGGCAGGTAGCGAGCCGCCGGAGCTGGTCACGATCACCGAGCACGAACGTCAATATCATGTCGACATACGTACCGGGCAAAAGACCGGCTTTTACCTGGACCAGCGCGACAACCGCACATGCCTTGCGACCCTCGCCGAGGGCAAGAGCGTCCTCAATTGCTTTTCATACACCGGCGGCTTTGCCATTGCCGCCCTGGCCGGCGGCGCCACGGACGTCACCAACATCGACACCTCGGCGACGGTTCTCGAGCTCGGCCGCCGCAATGTCGAGTTGAATGAGCTGCCGGGCGATCGGGTCACGGACGTGGAAGGTGATGTCTTCGAGGTGCTGCGGCGATATCGCGACAGTCGCCGCAGTTTCGACGTGATCGTGCTGGACCCGCCGCGGTTCGCCGAGTCGAAGATGCGACTGCCACAGGCCAGCCGCGGCTACAAGGACATCAATCTGCTGGCGCTGAAACTGCTGCGGCCGGGCGGCCTGC
>JASLZG010000027.1:0-294 GCA_030754995.1 Lentisphaeria bacterium | reverse complement strand
GCTGACCTACTCCTGCTCCGGCCATGTCGCCCCGGATCTCTTCCAGAAAATCGTCTCGGACGCGGCGCTCGACGCTGACCGGACGGTCCAGATTATCGGTCGACACGCCCAGCCGGGAGATCATCCCATTGCCCTGACGTTTCCCGAAGGACAGTACCTGAAAGGGCTCGTCTGCCGCGCCCAGTAGGCGTGGAACAGATGCTGAACGATGAACCGCGAACAGTAAAGCCAAAGGGAAACCCGATGAGCCTCGAACCTGGAAGCCCGGCACCGAAATTCACCGGCCAGACACAG
>JASLZG010000279.1 GCA_030754995.1 Lentisphaeria bacterium | reverse complement strand
CTTGCGTCCGTTCCCATCGTCGAAATGGACCAAGCCGAAAGATCATCAACAAAAAAATCCAGTAGAGGCATTGACCTGTTGCCGTGGCTGCCGGCAAGGCTGACCGGGCTCGAACAGTGCCCGCCGCTGCCCGGTACAGATTGCATTCTGCGGTCAAGCAGCAACATTTGTCGGTTGCCATTATGAAACCACTCCGTTACATCCTTGTCTCGCTTTGCCTCACCCTCGCAGCCGCTGCCGGCTGGATCGAGGACACCGAGGACGGCACCGTCATCCACGTCAAGGTATTCGCCCTGCCGGACCCGGCCGCCAACGATTCGCACAGCCGCGCCCAGGGCCAGTCGATCAAGGAGTTTGTCCGCCGGTTCCCCGAGTTATTCGCCCGCAAGTACCGCGACATCTACAAGGCCGACCCGGCCACCTATGGCGACCACAACTGGGACAACGTCTCGATCGAAATGCATCGTTTTTCCGGCATCCAGGTCGAGGGTGTCGAGACCACCCTGCTGTCGATTGCCGGCGACATCGCCCCGGATGTCCTGTATGTGAATTTCCGGCAATCCTCCTCGTACATTGAGCAGGAATTCCTGTATCCGCTCGACGAGTATGTCGATCAGATGACCGAGGAGCAGAAGAATTTTCGCATCAACAAGAAAATCTGGCCGGTCATCAAACGCGTCGGCCCGGGCAGCAGCGAAGAACAGGTATGGGCTGTCCCCTGGGGGGGCGCGCTCGGCAAGGTCATCCTTTACAACCGGCAGCTGTTCGACGAAAACGACATCCCGTACCCGGACAACAACTGGACCTGGGAAGGGTTCTTCGACATCTGCAAGAAGCTGACCGACCCTGCCAACGGCGTCTACGGCGTGCAGCTGGGCAGGGGCATCCATGAATCCTGGTACTGGGTCACCTTCCTGTGGTCAGCCGGCGGCGACTGCATGACCTACGACCGCGAGACCGACGAATGGTCATGCGTCTTCGACAGCGAAGCAGCGGTGAAAGCACTCGACTTCTATACGCAACTGACGACCGAGCACTGGACCGACGGGACAGGCACGAAACGCTACGGCTACGCCTACAAGGAGGACGACGCCGGCGTCAAGTGGGAGCGCGACCAGATCGGCATGTGTTTCTCATACATCGACGAGAAACTGCTGACCACCATCAACCCCGACAAAATCGGCCTGGTGCCGGTGCCCTTCGGCCCGGAACGCGATGTCGAGGTCGACGGGGAAATCGTCAAACAGCGTATGCGCGGGGCCGAGCTGAACAGCCGGATGATGGGCATGTACGCCGGGATCGAAGACAGGGTGATCCGCGACGCGGCGTGGGAGTACATGTTCTGGTACGACAGCAAAGACGCCATGGCAATCATGGTCAAGATCATGGTCGAAGGCGGGCTCGGGCGCTACATCAATCCGCGGTATCTCGAGATGTTCGGGTACGACGCCATCCTGCGCCTGTCCAATCCTGCCTGGCTCGAAGCGTTCGAGATCGCCATCGAGACAGGCATGCCGGAGCCTTACGGCCGCAACAGCAATATCGCCTACGACCTGATGACCCATCCGATCCATGAGGCGGAAAACCTCGGGTTGAAGGGCAAGTTGCCGACCGACCCGGAAGAACGATACAACGTACTGAAGGGACTGCTGGAGAAAGCCGTCGCCCGCGCCAACCGCGACATGCTCGGCAAAATCCCGCCACAAGAGATGCAGAAGCGCCGGACGATCTCCGGCCTGGTCCTGGCGATGATTGTCATTGCCTTCGTGATCGTCTTCTGGTGGATCAAGCGTATTTTCACACCGCCTGAAATCACCGGGGTCGAACAGGAGCGCTGGGGCTTTCGCCGCTATCGCATGGCCTACATGATGCTCGTACCCGCGGTCCTGACGATCTTCCTCTGGGGGTACTGGCCCCTGGTCCGCGGCTCGATCATGGCCTTCCAGGATTACAAGGTGACCGGCGGCTCCGAATATGTCGGGCTCGACAACTTCGCAACGGTGCTGTGGTCGGTGGACTGGTGGAAGTCCGTGTGGAACGCCGCGCGCTACGGCTTCCTGATCATCGCCCTCACCTTTCTGCCGCCGATCATTCTGGCTATCCTGCTGCAGGAATCGCCGTACCTCAGCCTCATCTTCCGGACGATCTATTATCTGCCCGCGGTGATTACCAGCCTGGTTGTCGTCCTGCTGTGGAAGCTGTTTTACGAGCCCAGCGAGAAAGGTGTGCTCAACCGCATCCTGATGTCGGTGCCGGCCTGGGGTTACATCCTGCTTGCCTTGATTCTGCTGGGCGTGGCACTGGCCTTCGCGCGACGGCTGATGTATCACGAGCGCTACGGATTGGCGACGGTTTACGTCATCGCCGGGCTTCTGCTGTTCTATTCGTGTTCGTCATTGGCCAGCCCGATCTTCGCGGTCGCAGACGCGACGTTCGTCGATTACATCAAGATGATCATCAAGGAGCCGATCGCCTGGTTCTGCAAACTGGGCGCCACCCTCGAGGAACCAAACCGCTGGCTCATGGACCGCAAAACCGCAATGATCGCCTGCGTCATCCCGATGGTCTGGGCCGGCATGGGGCCCGGCTGCCTGATCTACCTGGCAGCGCTCAAGGGCATCTCTGATGATTTCTATGAAGCCGGTGACATCGACGGCGCCACCTTCATCGACAAGATTCTGTTCATTGTCTTTCCCATTCTGCGGCCGCTGGTCATCATCAACTTCATCGGCGCCTTTATCGGCGCGTGGTATGGTGCCAGCGGCAACATCCTGGTGATGACGGCCGGCGGCGCCAACACCGAAGTAGCAGACCTGCACATCTTCTTCAAGGCATTTACCCACATGCGCTTCGGACCGGCAACCGCCATGGCGTGGATCCTCGGGTTCATGCTTATCGGCTTCACCGTCTACAATCTGCGCATCCTCTCGCGGCTGGAATTCAAAACTACCGGCGACAAGAAGTAAATCATGCCAATGATCTCCAAAATCGGCCGGCGCAATTTCAAGACGCGAATCCTGCACATAACGATACTGGTGCTGCTGGTCGCCGGCGGGGTGACGATGGTCTACCCGTTCCTGCTGATGTTTGCGGGCAGCACCAAGAGTGCCGTCGACAATAACGAGATGTCGATCATCCCGACGTTTCTCAAGGATGACACGAAGCTGTACCACAAGCACGTCGAGGGGGTCTTCAACGAGATCCTCGAACAGCTTCATATCGCCTACGACAGCGAGGCCATCTCCTTCGAAGAGGTGAATCCCCCAACGCAGGTCAACGAAGCGATGGTCGACGAATGGCGTGCCTTCGTGGCCGATGCCCGGCTGCCCGGCTACGCCTATACCTGCGGGTACGTCAGTGCACCGCGGTCGCAAACCATGTGCAAAACCCTGCGAGCCTACAAGAATCACGTCCGCGATACGCTCAGCAAGGACATCGCCGAAGCCAACGAAAAGCTCGGCACAGAGATTCACGATTGGAATTCATTCGCCGTGTCACCGGCGCAATTCCAGAACCGTGTGATCATGCCCAACGAACAACCCGTCACTCAGCACTTTTGGGCATTCAAGGAGGATCAGCCGATCAGTGACAAGACCTGGTTCTCAGTCGACGGCTTCTACAAGAAAATGTATCTCAAGTCGCACTACACCAAGGAAATCAAGGAGTATAACGAGAAACACGACACGGATTTCGAGAAGTACAGCGATATTCGCCTGACCCGGACGGTGCCCAGTGAACCGAAACAGGCGGAGGACTGGGAAGAGTTCGTGCGCATGACGCTCAACCCCCTGTGGATTCGCGCCGACCAATCAGCCGCCCCGCTGTACCGGGAATTCCTCGCAGCGAAGTACGGTGGCATCGAGACGCTGAACCGCAACTACGGCACCGATTACGCCTCGTACGCCGACGTCCCGCTGATGGCTGAGGTGCCGTTCGGCGGCCTGCCGCTGGCCGACTGGATGGCCTTTCTGTCCGGTTGGAAAGAACCGGTCGCACCGGAAGTCGCGGGCGACAAGACAGCCGGCAAGTTCCACAAGATTCCCGTCGAGCTGCTGCGTGTGCACAGTGTCGACTTCATGTTCCGCGATTTTCTTGAGGCGAAGCACGGGTCGATCGAGAAAGTCAACACCCAGCTCGGCCTCGATGGCGACGAGGCTTACACCAGCTTCATCGATATTTTGACGCCGCAAAAGCAACTGCATTACGTGGAGTTCAAGAAGCGGACGGCGGCACTGCGCAAGGAATTCATCGTGCGCAATTACATCACGACGGTCGAGTACATGCTGCTGCACGGCCGCGGCATCATCAACACGGTCATATACTGCTCGCTGACCGTGATCTTGGCACTGCTGGTCAACCCGCTGGCCGCCTACGCCCTGAGCCGCTACAAGCTGCCGTCGGCTTACAAAATCCTGCTGTTCCTGATGCTGACCATGGCGTTCCCGCCGATGGTCACGCAGATCCCGGTGTTCATCATGCTGCGTGAATTCAATATGCTGAACACCTTCGCCGCCCTCATCCTGCCCGGCATCGCACACGGCTACTCGATCTTCCTGCTCAAAGGATTTTTCGATTCACTGCCGCAGGAGTTGTACGAAAGCGCCTCGCTCGATGGCGCCGGCGAGTGGACGATGTTCTGGATAATCACCATGAACCTGTCGAAACCAGTCCTGGCCGTGATCGGCCTGCAGGCCTTCACCTCCGCCTACAGCAATTTCATGTTCGCCCTGCTGATCTGCCAGGACGAAAGCATGTGGACGCTGATGGTCTGGCTGTACCAGCTCACCACACGCAGCGGCGACGGCGTCATGTACGCCGCGCTGCTGATCGCCGCCATCCCGACCTTCCTGATCTTCGCCTTCTGCCAGAATATCATCATGCGCGGTATCGTCGTGCCCAGCGAGAAGTAAGAAGAAAGAAGCGGCAAATGGCCGGTGGCGCCGGATTGCACCTCCCCCCACCGGCACGGCGTTTTCCAAGCCGTCAACGCGGCCGTTACACCCCAGCTGGAAGTCTACTGCCGAGACGCTTACGTATCCCCCCCACAAAGCCACAGCCAATCGCCGAAGGCTTCGCGGTGGCGACGGCACGCGCTGGCAGCGGTTGGGTGGCGCTGAAGAGGTGACGGCGGGTGCCGGCGTTTACGACCTGGTCATGGACCTCGATAGCGGGCCGCCGAACCGTTACCTGCGCGCCAGTTTCGCCGGGCGTGAGCTCGACGAAAAACTGGGCCTGATCGAGGCGGAACTGTGGGGGGCGCGGCTGGGAGAGTGATTCTGGCCTGCCGTGAACATCCAACATCGGGTTTCCAAGTTCGGCTGGCAAACATCCGATCTTCGATGCCTGAGGCAGGCAGTGCCCCCTACGGTGGCGGCTGCCGGAGAAAAGTCACCTCGTCGACATACCATTTGAATCCGAACGGGGAAAGCTCATATGGCTGCGGGGCCAGGACATGGCCGTCGGCGAAAACCATGTTGCCGTGGCGCAGATGCCGGATAATGAAGTGTGACGACCCGCTGCCGGCAGGATCGGAAACCCCGGCGGAGTGTTCCTGTCGGTCGATCACCGTGCCGGTCCCATGATCGAAACCGTTGGCATCCATGATATAGGCAAATTCAGACGGGGTGCCATAATCATAGACCGGCGGCAGGCCTTTGGGACCCCAGGGCTCCAAGGGGTAGTTGTTTGTGATCCTGCCACCAAGGATTCTCCAACACCTTCGGTTGTAGTCGCTGCGTTTGATTTCCCGTATGCCGTAGATCCGGTACTCCGGGTCACCGGCAGGCTGCTCGAGTGCATTGTCCCCGGTGAGGGCGCCCGGGCAGCGGAGAATGTTTGCGCCAATCGCCAAGGCATCCCCACAATAGCCGTTGTCCCAGAGATAGTGCGCCCACATCCTGCCGTCATCCAGGTAGGTGTTGATAAACGGCCCCCAACTGTCCATGTCATCGGCATACATGGTCGTGAGCATTCCGCACTGCTTGAGGTTGGCCTTGCAATTGGCGGAGATGGCATATTCCTTGGCATTCGACAAGGCCGGCAGCAGCAATGACGCAAGGATCGCAATGATCGCGATGACCACAAGTAATTCGATCAGCGTGAAGGATTGCTTTCTATTCCTTGCAGCAGCGGCCATTTCCAACGTCCCTGGGAAACCGTGTCCCCGTGAACTTTTACGATGTGGAAATCATACATGGTTCTTGGGCAAAAAAAAGCTGATCCCACAAAAACAGGGCGGGAAAGTTTCGTAATGGCACCGGACTGACCTGTCAGATGCCCCGGCCT
>JASLZG010000278.1 GCA_030754995.1 Lentisphaeria bacterium | reverse complement strand
GAATCTGCCTGGGCATGCAGTGCGCAGTCATCGAGTTCGCCCGAAACGTCTGCGAGCTGGACGGTGCGGACAGCAGTGAATTCGACGAGCAGTCACCGCATCCGGTCATTCATCTGATGGAGGACCAGAAAACGGTCACCGAGAAAGGCGGCACGATGCGGCTGGGCGCTTACCCGTGCCTGTTGCAGGCCGACAGCAAAGCGGCGGCAGCCTACAAGTCGATGGAGATTTCCGAGCGCCATCGGCACCGGTACGAAGTCAACAACGAATACCGCGAACGCCTGGAAGCGCATGGCATGGTCTGTTCGGGCACCTCGCCTGACAACGTGCTCGTGGAGATTGTCGAGCTCAGCGATCATCCATGGTTTATCGCCGGCCAATTCCATCCCGAGTTCCAATCCGGACCGCTGAACGCCCACCCGCTGTTTCACGGCTTCGTAGAGGCTGCCATAACCCAACGCGACCAAGAGGACAGCTAATGGTGAGTGGGTATGCAGGCGACAACCCCCGTGACCATTGCGGCGTTTTCGGCATTGCCAATCACGATTGCGCCGTCGAACTGACACGGCAGGGGCTGTTTTCACTGCAGCACCGCGGCCAGGAAAGCGCCGGAATTTACCGCTACTCCGATGGCAAGTGCCTTCTGCACAAGGCCATGGGCCTGGTTGGCGACGTGTTCCGCGAAATGCCGCCGGGGTTTGCCGCCGACCCGGGCAGCATGGCGATCGGCCACGTGCGATACAGCACTGCCGGTGGTTCCAACTTGATCAATGCCCAGCCGTTTGTCGTCGAGTTCGACACGTTCAACCTCGGGCTGGCACACAACGGCAACCTGTCGAACGGCGGTTATCTGCGCAACCACCTCAAGCAGGGCGGCGCCATTCTGCAGGGCACCCTGGACACCGAGACCATTCTGCACCTGGCGGCGCGCCAGCACACCATGGGGTCGCCGCCGTGGGAGGCACTGCGGGTAGCGCTGAAGCAGACCGAAGGCGCTTACTCCATCGTGGCCCTGTGCGAGGACGGGCTGGCGGCGTACCGCGATCCCTACGGCTTCCGCCCGCTGATCATGGGACGCCTGGACGATGCCGTCGTCTTCGCTTCCGAATCGTGCGCTTTGGACTTGATCGGCGCCACCTGCGAACGGGACGTCGAGCCGGGCGAATTCATCATCATTCGACCGGACGGCACCATGGAATCGGGCTATTTCGACTTCGCCCGGCGCAAGTCCCACTGCATTTTCGAGCTGGTTTATTTTGCCCGGCCGGACAGCCACGTTTTCGGGGAGTGCGTCTACGGCGTCCGCAAGCGGTTCGGCGCTACACTGGCCGAGGAATCGCCGGCCGAAGCGGACGTCGTCATGCCGCTGCCGGACGGCGGCATCTACGCCGCGCTGGGATTTGCCGAAGCCACCGGCATCCCGTTCGACCTGGGCATCATGCGTAATCATTACGTCGGCCGCACCTTCATCCGCCCGTCGGAGAACGATCGGCGCGCCGCGGTACGGCTCAAGCTGAACCCGATCAATGAAGCGATCGAGGGCAAGCGTATCTGCCTGGTCGAGGACAGCATCGTGCGCGGCAACACGACGCGCGAGCGCGTCCGGACCCTGCGCGACTGCGGCGCCAGGGAAATACACATTCGCGTCAGTTGCCCGCCACACGTCAGCCCGTGCTATTACGGCATCGATTTCCCGAGCCGGGAAGAGTTGATCGCCAATAATTATTCGATCGATGAAATTGCTGAGCTCATCGGCGCGGACTCGCTTGCCTATCTGTCGCTCGACGGTATGCTTTCGTGCGTTCAGGAACACCCGCTGAACAACTATTGTCACGCGTGTTTTTCGGGGGAATACCCGCTCAAGCCCATGGCTACCTGCCCGCGCACCTGAGCGCCGCGGGAACTTCATCCGGAGCTGCCTCGCCCGCCATGCCGAAACGCCAGGACATCAAGAAGATCATGCTGATCGGCTCGGGTCCGATCATCATCGGCCAGGCTTGTGAATTCGACTACTCCGGCGTGCAGGCGTGCAAAGCCCTGCGCGAAGAAGGATACGAGATCGTGCTGGTCAACAGTAATCCGGCAACGATCATGACCGATCCGGAATTCGCCGATCGAACCTATATCGAACCGCTGACCTGTGACACCTTGCACGCCATCCTGGAGCGCGAACGCCCTGACGCGCTGCTGCCGACGCTCGGCGGACAGACGGCACTGAATCTGGCAATGGAACTGGCGGAGACCGGACTGCTGGAACAGTTCGAGATCGAGTTGATCGGGGCCGATACGAAAGCCATAGCCAAGGCCGAGGACCGCGACCTGTTCAAGCAGGCAATGCACAACATCGGACTGGATCTGCCCACCAGCCGCATCGTGCATACGCTCGAAGACGCTCAGGTCGCAAAGGATGAGCTCGGCGATTTTCCGCTGATCATCCGGCCGGCCTTCACGCTTGGCGGCAGCGGCGGCGGCATCGCCTACAACGCCGATGAGTACATCTCGATCGTCACCCACGGCCTGAACCAGAGCCCCATCAGCGAAGTGCTCGTCGAAGAGTCGATACTCGGCTGGAAGGAGTTCGAGCTCGAGGTCATGCGCGATCGCTTCGACAACTGCGTAGTGGTCTGTTCAATCGAGAATCTCGACCCGATGGGCGTACACACCGGCGACAGCATCACAGTGGCGCCGGCACAAACGCTGACGGACCGCGAATATCAGATCATGCGCGACGCCGCCTTCGCGATCATGCGGGAGATCGGGGTCGAGACTGGTGGCTCGAATGTGCAGTTTGCCGTCAATCCCGTCGATGGCCGCCTGGTCATAATCGAAATGAACCCGCGCGTCTCGCGCTCCAGCGCGTTGGCTTCTAAGGCAACCGGCTTTCCAATTGCGAAGATTGCAGCTAAGCTCGCGGTCGGCTACACGCTGGACGAGATTCGCAACGATATCACACGCGAGACACCGGCCAGCTTCGAGCCAACCATCGACTATGTCGTGACCAAAATTCCACGGTTCACCTTCGAAAAATTCCCCTCGACCGACAGCACGCTGGGCACGCAGATGAAATCCGTCGGCGAGACGATGAGTATCGGCAAGACCTTTAAGCAGTCGCTACAAAAAGGACTGCGCGGCCTGGAAACGGGCCATTCCGGCTTCGGCGCCGATGGCAAGGACGGGCCGTACGAACAGATGAGCGACACCGAGGTTGAAGCCGAATTGCGGCGTCCGAACTGTGAACGCCTGTTCGTGTTGCGGGCAGCGCTGAAACGTGGTTGGAGTATCGATCGGATCTATGAACTGACCAGGATCGACCGCTGGTTCCTGCGGCATCTGGCCGAGCTCGCCGCCTATGAAGAGGAGATCCGCAGCGCCGGCGACCTGGACGGCCTGGTGGCTGACGACACACTGTTCCGGCAGGCCAAGGAATTCGGCTATTCCGACCGACAGATCGCCTATTTGATAGACAACGACGAGGATGCGGTGCGGGCGGCCCGCAAGAGGATGGGGCTGACGCCGGTCTACGGCCTGGTCGACACCTGTGCGGCCGAGTTTGTCGCCCACACACCGTATTACTACTCTTCGTACGGCGAGCTCGACGAGGCCCGGAACAGCGACCGCAAGAAGGTCATGATCCTCGGCGGCGGCCCCAATCGCATCGGTCAGGGCATCGAGTTCGATTACTGCTGCGTGCACGCGGCCTTCGCGTTGCGTGAGGCAGGATTCGAGACCATCATGGTCAACAGCAATCCAGAGACTGTCAGTACCGATTACGACACCAGCGACAAATTGTATTTCGAGCCTTTGACCCTCGAAGACGTGCTTTCTATCTACGAACGCGAAAACTGCTGGGGTGTCATTCCGCAGTTCGGTGGGCAAACGCCCTTGAACCTGGCAAAGGATCTGCAGCGCAACGGCGTCAACGTCATCGGCACGTCACCAGAAAACATCGAGGCCGCGGAGGATCGCCGATTTTTCCAGGAACTGGCGGAACGTCTGGGCATCCAGCAGCCGCCGAATGATACGGCAACGAACACCGAAGAAGCGGTGGCGATCGCCACGCGCATTGGCTATCCGGTGCTCGTGCGACCATCGTTCGTACTGGGCGGACGGGCTATGGTGATTGTCTATGAGCAGAACCAGCTGCAGCAGTACATGCACGCGGCGGTTCAGGCATCGGCCGAGCGACCGGTCCTGATCGACAGCTACCTGGAAGCCGCGGTGGAGGTCGATGTCGACTGCATATCTGACGGCAACTTGACGGTTGTCGGTGCAATCATGGAGCATGTCGAGGAAGCCGGCGTGCATTCCGGCGACAGCGCGTGTGTGATCCCGGCACCGACACTCGGCGCCGCAGTCAAGGACCGTATCCGTGAGTATTCCCAGGCCCTGGCGAAGGAGCTCAATGTCATTGGCTTGATGAACATCCAATACGCGGTGCAGGACAACGAGGTGTACATCCTGGAAGTCAATCCGCGGGCCTCGCGGACAATTCCGTTCGTCAGCAAGGCAATCGGTATACCGCTGGCCAAGTACGCCAGCCTGATCATGGTCGGCAAAACCCTTCCCGAGCTGGGCTTTACGGCTGAGGTGACACCACCGCAGGTGTCGGTGAAGGAAGCAGTCTTCCCGTTTATCCGCTTCCCCGGCACCGACATCACGCTGTCGCCAGAGATGAAATCGACCGGCGAGGTGATGGGCATCGACGTATCGACGGGCCTGGCATACCTGAAAAGCCAGTTGGCAGCCGGCAACAAGCTGCCACGCACCGGCAATATCTTCCTGAGCGTCCGTGATGACGACAAAGAAAGCGTGCTCGACGGTGCCCGCCGGCTTCAGTCGATGGGCTTCACCATCTATGCCACTGCAGGCACCGGGGCCTATTTGCGGGCACAGGGTGTGGCAAGCGTCGAATTGGAGAAAATCTCGGACGGCAGCCCGAATGTCCTGGATCTGGTTGCCGATCGCAACCTCGCCTGGATCGTCAATACCCCTGCCAGTGGGGTGGCACCACGGGTCGACGAGATCCGCATGCGCGGCGAATCGGTGATCCATGGAATCCCGATAACGACAACGGTGGCCGGTTTCCTCGCCGCGGTCTCTGGACTCGAGGCGCTGAAGGGTGCCGAGCGAATGGACGTCAGGACAATCCAGGAATATCACGCCGACCTTAACGGTTGATTTTTTTTTCGAACCAAGCATTGACGAGCGCGAAAACACGATTACTTTAATGGTGTATGGCGTACTTCCGGAGCGAAGTATCCCCACCATACAGCATCATCCAACCCGCCAATTTCAGTTTATTATCGCACCTCTTGTGACGTTCTGAAACTGGCTGGTGTCTGATATGTCCAGTCGTCATACCGCCGGAAAGCCGCCGGCTCGCGCGGCACCGCTTGGCGACATCGTATTGATTCGACACAATCGTTCGACAGCTAAGCACTTTCCATCACCACAGATGCCATCGTGTCGTGGTAATGGTATATGCGGCAAGTTTGTTTCCGTTGAAAGTCTGACTGATAAACGATTTTTCCCTGTGCGCCTGTCTGTCGGCGCAATTTCCTGACAACGTCGCCGATGCCGGAAAATCCAGCTGGCCGACGTTTGACACAAAATCGCAGATACTCTGTCTGCGGAGTTGGTACTTCCATATTGATAATGTGTTACGGAAGAGCCAAGTCTCAACACCGACCTCTCAGTTCGAACCAGCACCGGGATTCCCGGCAACAGGCAACCTACCCCAAATAACCCGCCGTTTCAGGCCGCGCCCGCAGCCGCAACAATCGAGGATATCATGAACGATTCAGAAATGTTCCCAGAAGAGAACAGCAGTGCTGGCAGCGACGCACCGGCTCCCACTCCGGCGCCGTCGTCATCAGACCCGTCAGACCAGGGCCCCTCACAGCAGGAACCCTCACAGCAGGAACCCTCACAGCAGGGATCCTCACAGCAGGGATCCTCACAGCAGGAATCCTCACAGCAACGATCCTCACAGCAGCGAAAACGCCCCAACCGGCGCCGGCCGATGCGTGGGCGCGGCGGCGGCAATACCAGGAACTCCGGCTCCGGTAACGACAAGCGCGGCGAGAATTTCCGGGGCGACGGCAACTATCGGCGCCGTAGCGGCGGCCAAAAACGCAACGACGGCCTGCCGAAGATGACCGAAGAGGAAGAGTTCGAGATGCTCCAGCGCGACTCGCTGGCACCAACGCTCAACCTCATCGAGCTGCAGGAAAACTCTATGGTCGAGCTGACGACCATGGCGAATGAAATGGGCGTCGAAGCAGTGGGCGCAATCAGCAAGCAAAATCTCGTCTATGAAATTCTCAAGGCCAATGCCGAGAAAAACGGCCTGATGTTC
>JASLZG010000277.1 GCA_030754995.1 Lentisphaeria bacterium | reverse complement strand
TCAGCACCGCCGCCGCTGCCGATGGTGCTGGCATCGCGGGCGTGCACTGTGCCACTGCCGTCGACCACCAGGACACTGTCCAGGCTGTCGTCGGCCGGGACATGACTCAACTGCACGTACTGGGTGTTGGCAAGGACGCTGATCGCCGGATCACCGACACCGCCGCCCTGGCCGAACAGAACCATGCTGCCCGTGCCAGAGTGGTAGTTACCGAAGCCTCCGCGCCGGGTGCCGTCTTCCTCGAAGGTGATGATCTTGTTGGTGTCGCCTTCGAGAACCAGGGTGCCGGTGCTGTTGGAGATGCCGTTCTGCGAGACCACCAAGCGGCCGCTCGAGCCATTGCTGCCACCGATCAGGGCATCGCCGTTGGCGACGTGGAAATCGGCCGACGGAGTGAGCGTACCGATACCGACCTCGCGAAACTTGTTGATCGAAATGTCCGGGCCGCCGATACCGCCGCCCTGGGCGTAGATCACGACCGCATCGGCGGCGGCATTATGGGCGATACCGCCGCGGCGGGTGTCGTCTTCGTGGAAGTTGATCACCCGGTCGCCGTTGCCCTGCAGGATCAGCATCGGCTGCGGGGTACCGCTGAGGCCGTCTTGCGAGAGCACCAGGCGCGGCACGAAGCTGAGGGTGCCCGGATTGTCGCCGATCAGGACGTCACCGCTGCCTTGTCCGTCGGCAAAATGATAATTGAACTGTGAATTGGGGGAGGCCGTACCGAAGCCGATCTGCCGGTCATATCCGCCGCTGATCGAAATGTCGGCATCATTGATGCCACCTTGATTGGCAAAGAAGTTCAGGCTGCCCGAACCAGTGTTGTTGTGACCAATACCGCCGCGGCGCGTTGTGCCCTCGACAAAATTGATCTGCCGGTTGTTGTTGCCGTCGATGAACAGAGCCGCATCGTTGTTGCCGGTCGCGCCATTCCGCTTGATCGTTACGGGAGCGTCCGCACCGTCGAATGTTGTCTGACCATGGGCGGCAACGCCGATCAGACTTGCGCCAATAAGTGTGACGAGAAGTTGGGTTGTGCGATTCATGACGATTTCTCCCTTTTCAGTTGTTTAGTTGTGTGGATCACAAACAGGTAAAATTCCCCCCCAAACCAGGGCTTTCCAGCGGTCATCGCGTTGCAGCAACACCGACAATCGTGGCTTCTTGCCGCAAACTAATTGATATGTTATAGAAAATTTCCTGACGGATTTCAACCTCTTTCTCAAAAAAAATCCACCCGGTCGAAAGTGAGCGTTGCCGTCGATCCGAGCGGGTGAGGCCAACGCAAATGGCCAGCTTTTTCCCGGCGATTGGGCATGTATAAACTCCACGGTTGCTGGTGGATATGATGCAGTGCCCGGAGTTTTTTCGGCAACTGGCCGGCGGCCGACCCCTGACCGGACAGGTAGATTTTTTTGAAAAATGGCCAGGGCCTTGGTAGAGTCGAGAATCCCATCGAGGGTATCCACATGATACAACCAGCCCTGCCGCCGTCGGACAATCCGCCTGTTGTGGCTCGGTCAGCGTTCACGCTGATCGAGTTGTTGGTTGTGATTGCCATCATCGCCATCCTTGCCAGCATGTTGCTCCCCGCACTCAACCACGCCAGGGAGATGGGGAGACGCGCCGCCTGCCAGAATAATCTCAAGCAATTGGCGACGGGCAACGTCATGTATGCGGACGACGACGAGGGATGGGTGGCGTTGTGGGCGCCGGTCTCGACCAGTTACCGCTGGGCAACAGCACGCCGAAAGCCTTCCGGCGGGGGACTGTGGGAACGCACCGGGCTTTTATATGGCGCCGGCTATATTTCCGCCAGCCAGAGTTACTATTGCCCCAGTGACAAGACACCATTCGGGCAACACACCCCGACCGCCTGGAGCAGCTCGACGCCGAGCGATATCGAAACCAGCTACCTGACCCGGGAGCCGAACGAGGTGTTCAGGCTGGAAGGTTATCCGGAGCGAAGCTACCTGGCTGATTACGTCCAGTTCATACCAACCGAGGGCGTTACCCATCTCAACGGCCATAATGTGGTGTGGCTGGATACCCACGTGGAATGGTACCCCGACCCAGGCGGTTTCTTCATTTACAACCTCTGGAGCATCCCGGCAATTGGCCAGGGTGATCCCTTTGGCGCAGCTTGGGATCAACTGTAGTTGGCGCCTGTTCAATCAAAGAGTCCGCCGATTTTCGTGAAGCGGGTGCTTCCCCGGCAGTCCCATTCTTTGTCCCGGTACCCGGCCCTGCTTGATCGATCTCCACCGGCGTATGACCATAATGATCGGGTGAAGGCCCAGGTGTGGCTGCTCAACAGCCCCAACAATTGGGCAAGCTCCCGGCGCCGGATCGCAGCCGTCGTGACGAGGACGGACAGTTTCGACGCGCCTATGCTTCGTTTTTGAACGCCCCGAACTCGAATGCCTGTGGCAGCGGGTGAACGATGATGTTTCCTTCATCATCCGTCTTGAGCACCTCGGCCATATACTCGTTCCAACGGGGTGTCACCGAATGGTTGGCGACGTTGTCCCAGGACTCCTGCGATGGTGCGTTGCCGTATACGAAGAGGTATTCGTTGAAACGGTAGATCGCCATGTTGATGTTGTTGGCGCTCATGACCTCGGCCATTTCCGGCCACAACTCGTCGTGTCGTTTCTTGTATTCATCATAGCATCCGGGTCGTAGTTCCATTGCAATGCCGTTCGGTGTCATATTTTTCTGCCTCCCAACGTGAGTTGTCGGTTATCGTCCGGCCGGTTGGTTGTAATGTGAATAATGCAATGTCCTCCGACGTTGATACCGCCTTCTTTCGTCGAGCTCCATCTGCAGAAGGTGATGCCGGACAGCATTGTTATCAGGTGGGAATGGGATGCGGCCGGCGAGGCCGGTGTCGATTCCGGACGAGCCAGCCAATATGACCATCGAAAAAAAACGGGATCACCGGGGCCCGGGGCCAGGCCCGTCACCGGCGCGCTGTTATTCTCGACCGTCTCCGGTTACTTTTTCCAGGCTCATGGAGGCCTGACTGATGAACCTGATTGAAACTTTTCAACCCAGCCTGCGCGGCCGGGCCGACAGGCCGGCGCTTTGGTTCGATGGCCGGTGGTATACGTTCGGCGAGCTTGATCGCCAGTCCGATGCCGTGGCTCGAGCATTAGTCAGTGATTGTGGTATCCGCCGGGGCGATCGGGTGTCGATGTTTCTCGGGAACTGCCCGGAGTTGATCGTCTTTTACCTGGCCGGCCTCAAGGCCGGCGCCATCGTCGTGCCGATGAATCTTCTCTATCGCGAACGGGAGTTGACGCATCTGCTCACCGATGCCGAGCCGCGGGTGCTTTTGTGCGATCCCCCGCGGTTCGAGGTGCTGGCGCCATTGCGCCATCGCTTCGACGCTCTCGAGCAGATTTTCGTCACCGGGGCCGAGACGCCGGCGGCGGCGCGGGGGTTCGGAGAGTTGACTGAAGCCGCACCCGATACGCCGTTGTCCGTTGCGGGGATCAGTGGCGCTGACCCGGCGCTGATGATCTACACCTCCGGCACCACCGGGCGTTCCAAAGGCGCCCTGCTGACGCACCGCAACCTGGCCTCGAACATTGTTACGCTGCTGCAGTGTTGGCAATGGACTGCGGCCGATCGTTTTCTGCTGGCGCTGCCGATGTTCCATATACACGGCCTCGGCAACGGCCTGCACGGGGCGCTGGCATCCGGCTGCACGACCTTTCTGCTGCCGCGGTTTCACGCGGACACGGCGACCGAGCTGCTGAGGCGCGAGAAGTGCACGCTCTTCTTCGGCGTGCCGACGATGTACGAACGCCTGCTGGAGCATGCAGACGCCGGTGGCGCAGTGCCGGCGGGCATGCGGTTGTACGTGTCCGGCTCGGCGCCGCTGTCCCCCGACACCTTTGCCCGTTTCAAGACGGTGTTCGGCCACGAGATCCTGGAGCGGTACGGCATGTCGGAGACCGCGATGATCACTTCCAACCCCTATGCCGGGCCGCGGGTCCAGGGCTCGGTCGGCAAGCCGCTGCCGGGCGTGTCCGTGCGCATCGTCGACGAGGCGGGCGTGGCGGTTGCCGATGACGAAACGGGTGAGATCCAGTTGCGCGGCCCGAACGTGCTCAAGGAATACTGGCGCCAGCCCGAGATGACGGTCGAGGCGTTCCAGGACGGTTGGTTTCGCACCGGCGACCTGGGGCGTTACGATGGGCAGGGGAACATCATCATCTGCGGCCGTGCCAAAGAGCTCATCATCTCCGGCGGCTTCAACATCTACCCGCAGGAGATCATCAACTGCCTGGTCGACCACGCCGGCGTCGTCGAGGCCGCCGTCATCGGGGTGCCGGACCAGCGCCGCGGCGAGCTGCCGAAAGCCTATGTAGTGGCCGCCGAGCCGCTGCCGACCGAGGCGGAGCTGACAGCCTACTGCACGGCGCAGCTGGCCAGCTTCAAGGTGCCGAAGCGGATCGTTTTTCTCGACGCCCTGCCGCGTAATGCGATGGGGAAACTGCAGCTGCAAAATCTGCCGGAGCGCGATTGCCTATGAGCGGGATGATCGGATGGGACGTGTATCTGGGGAAGTAAAATGGCCCTCTGCGTCCGTTCAATTCCCGGGCGACCGTTGGTTGGGCCCGGGCCGCATCATCCGGCGGCACAGGATATGGTCCCTTCCACCTGTTCGGCAATATAGCGGACCCGCTCAATCAAGTTGTTGCCCATGACCATGTCGCTGACGCCGAGGATAATGGGCCCATCCCCGATGGTCTGGAGCACGCGGCCGACATAATCCTCGAACTCCCCCTGGCTGGTCCTTTCCTCAAGGATAGGCGACGGGATTCCGCCCCAGATCATCGGGCCATCCGGCCAGGCATCCCATGCCTCGTCGAAGGTGCATTCGGTCAATGGATCCGGCGAGAAGGATTCACACACATCCAGCCCCGACTCCGCGAGCAGGCCGAGCAGGGGTTTTAAGTTGCCGTCGGTGTGGCTGCCGACCTTCTTGCCCTGGGCGTGCAGGATCTCGGCATATCGCTGATAGTACGGCAGCGAGTGTTTGGCAAAAAGCGCCGGATTCGTCATCAAGCCATGAAGGTTGTCGACGAACTCGACGTAAAGGGTGGGCCAATCGGCCAGCTTGTGCAGGCAGTCGGTGGTGTGATCGTCCAATATTGCGAGGAGCGCTTGTACCGCGTCGGGACTGTCATGCAGCTCGTAGAACGTGGCGACATCACCGAGGAGCTCGAGCAGAAGTTGCTGGAACGGGATCCGTCCCACACAGAGCACCGGGTAGCCGCTGTCTCCCAGGCTGGCGTCGAGCGCATTGAATTCCTCGAGCCGGGGGACGTGCTCCAGGCGCTCGAGAATATACATGGCGGTTCGGTAGTCCGACTCTTCCTTGATCAGGCGCTCTGTCAGGTAGGGCTGCACGCTGTCGGCAATCATCTCGTCGAGAATCGCGTGGGTCACGCTCACCGTCCCGACCGGCGTTATAAACTCGGTTACCATGGTGCCGGCCCTTCCCTTCGGAAGCAGGTCGAACACATGGGGGAAATTGTTGAGAACGGGATCTTTCTGGTGGAAATGGACTTCCCCCTCGAATCTCGAAATAACCTCAACACCCCGGAGCCTGCGGCCAAAGGCATTGATGAACTGTTCCTGGCCAAAACCGATTGCCCGGTGCACATCATTCATGGACATCTCCCGGAATTCTTCCGGCATGGTCCCGGCGCGGTTGTGAGTATTGTACCAAATATCGAGACGATCGATGAACGGCGGACAGTCAGGTTGTTCCCCCTTGAAGGTTGCAACCACCCGGTCTCGTACGGTCCACTTCCTGTCAGCCGGTTCTATTTCGTTGTTGTCCTTTTCGCTCACTGGATTTTCCGTTTCCTATTCAGGGTCCTGATTTTTTCGTCCAGATGGTGAATGATCACAGGCCTGAGGCAACTCCATCGCCGTAACCTGGCCGCAAACCATCGAGGGCGGCGCGAAAGGCGTGCTGCGGCCAAAGGGCCTGGTGCGTCGCCCCGGACCCCCGTGAAACCACGGGCTCCAAGGGGCTTTTAATGGTGGGCGGTAATGGACTCGAACCATCGACCTTCTGGGTGTAAACCAGACGCTCTAGCCAACTGAGCTAACCGCCCGCTGTTTTGGGACCGGCAGGCACCGGCGACAGTGCTGGGTAGTTGACCGGCAGACTGCACCGATAACATAACCGCGGTCGGCTGAAATGGAACCGAAGTTCCGGCAATCTCGCCGGCCGGCGTAACGACTTCCACGTAGAGTTCCATCAATCGCCGGGTGAATGACTTGGTGAGAAAAATACCGGCCTGCCTGCTCGGCGGCTTTCGCCTCTTGAATGGTGCAACAGGAGCAACTAATGTGAGTTCGC
>JASLZG010000276.1 GCA_030754995.1 Lentisphaeria bacterium | reverse complement strand
CGAGATATTCCCGATAGCTACGAGGGATCACGCGACGGTGGGGGAAACCGGATTCTCTCGCTGACAACGTTCGATGACCTGCACGCCGGGAAACTCGGGGAGCCGCTGAAGGAGGCATTCATGCGGTCGTACGCACCGGCCCGGTATATCGAGGTGGACACCACATTGGCGGCTAATGCGTGGCTCGCCTTTCTGCAAGAGAAAGCGAAGGATCCGGCGACGCCCCTGGCGGCACGAATCCCGGTCGAGGGTGGTGTCGCCGGGCTATGGAGCCAGTTCGTGCAGACGACGTGCCCGATGGCCGCGCAGCGGCTGTTGCGGCCGGAGGATTGGTGGCGACCGTTTCTGCAGCAGCGATACAAGACGATCGATGTGTTGAACCGGGCGTACGGCACCGATTATCAGAACTTCGACGAGGCGCGGATCCCGCATGCGGTCTTCCGCTATGACTGCTTTCTCAAAGAAAAGCCGGGGCTCCGGCGCCTGTACATCTGGCACAACTTCGGCACGGTCTTCAGTTTTGTCGCGGTCCACGGCCGGGCGCTCTGGGTGACAATCGTCTATGTCATCCTGATGATCGTCGGGACCTTGACCGTCAATCCCCTTGCGGCCTACGCCATGTCCCGTTTCCGGCTCAAGGAGACGCATCACATACTGATCTTTCTGCTGGCCACCATGGCGTTCCCCGGGGAAGTCCTGATGATCCCCAGTTTCCTGATGATCAAAAGCTTCCCGCTTCTGCAAATCATCCTGGTCGTTGTCTTTGCAGCCGCCTTTTACTGGCTGGCGCGGCGTCTGCAGCGGTATGTTCCCTTGCTCGTCAGTGCGACGCTGGCGCTGGTCATCACGGTTGGTGTTGTCGGTTGGGTCGTCCCGAAGGTGGTTGCGGCATTGGATCTCTCAGATTCGGTCAGCCTGATGAACACCTTCTGGGCGTTGATCCTGCCGAGCCTGGCCAACGGTTTCGGCATCTTTCTCTTAAAGGGGTTCTTCGACAGTCTGCCGCCCGAGTTGTACGAGGCCGGCCTCATCGATGGTGCCAGCGAGTGGCGCATGTTCTGGCAGATTACCATGCCGTTGTGCAAGCCCATCCTGGCAGTCCTGGCACTGGGAGCCTTCACCGCTGCGTACGGCGCCTTCATGCATGCCTTTCTGATTTGTCAGGACCCGAAGATGTGGACGTTCATGGTGTTCCTCTACGAGTTCCAGCAATTACACACCGTGCCCATGGTCATGGCTTCGCTGGTGGTGGCTGCCATTCCGACCCTCCTCGTGTTCATCTTCTGTCAGAACATCATTCTCCGTGGCATTGTCATCCCGACGTTTAAGTAGTGGCTCAACGGAAACACCCTGTGAAATGGTCCGTCATTGATTTCCTGAAAGGATACAGATAGGTTCGTGCCAAAATCAATAGCTTTGCTTTGTCAACCCGGTACGCATTCCCGTGGAACCCCATATGATCCCAGAACGTGACAGCCGGCATTCGCCGCGGCGGGTCATACTGCGCCTGTACACCCGCAGCGACGATCAGAATCTGTACGTCAGCGTCGCCGTTGCCGGGGAGTCGGCAATCGCACTGGGTGCCAAGGTCGTGCTGGATATCGTTGAGGGCGACACCGGCAACATCGAAGGGCAGTGGCGGGGCCCACACGAGTCGGTAATGCAGCGCACGCTGCACTGCCTGATGCCCGGCGCCGCTGAGGAAGCCGCGTTCCCGCTGGCTGAACTCCCTGAAGACCACTGGTCGATCCGGCCTGCATTTGTTGACCGTCACGGTAATCGCTGCGACACCGAGGTCGTGCAGGACCGCATCCCGACCACCCCGGAGTGGTTCGGCTCGGCGGCGGCGGTGGACCGGAAAATCCCCGCGCCCTGGACGCCGATGACGACGGTCGTGGGCCGCACTGGAATCGGCGTTTCCTGTTGGGGCCGGGACTACCGGTTCCGCGCCGGCTCGATACTCGAGCAACTGTCCTCGCTGGGCGTGCCGCTGCTGCACGGGCCGGTGCGTCTGGTCGGTCGCATCGACGGCCGGGAGATCACCTGGCGCGGCGCCAGGCTCGACTGTGTTGACACCAGCGACGACCAGGTGGTTATTCGGCAACGACTAAGCCGGAAGTCCTTCGCTGTCGACGTCAACACCGAAATTGAATTCGACGGTATGGTTCGTGTCGATCTCGCGATCGTGCCAACGGCACGTGTGCGGGTCGACGCGCTGTGCCTCGAGATCCCGTTGTGCCGCGAAGGCGCCCGCTACCTCTACCAGTATCGTGGCCGCTGTGGCGACGACAAGCGAATCGGCTTGATCCCGGCACGCGGATTGACAATGGGCTTTCGGCCGTTTGTCTGGATTGGTGACGAGGACCGCGGCCTGGGGTGGTTCGCCGAGTCCGACGAGAACTGGTTCAATGCGAATCCCGACCGCTGCGTCTCGGTGCGGCGTGAAGGAGATGCCGTGGTTCTGCGGCTGCAACTGGTTTCGAAAGCCGTCGAGCTGGCGCCGCCGAACGCCTCGGTCTTTCCCTTCTCGGACCAGCGGCCCCTGTGCTTGCCGAAACTGACGTACACGTTCGGCCTGCAGGCGACCCCGGTAAAACCAGTTGTCGACGACGCCTGGGATTACCGGATCATCTGCCTGCAGCAGACCACGGCGGGGATCGACAGGCGTCTGACCCTGCCGCGCGAGCTTCTCGATCGGCTCGTTTCGGCCGGTGTTCGCACCCTGGTCGTTTTCGAGCACTGGAGTGACATCGAGGCCCACGCCACACCGGGAGACCCGGAGACTTTGCACCGGATCGTCAGCGACTGCCACGAACGCGGCATACAGGTGCTGCTTTATTTCGGGTTTCTGATTTCGGAACGGGCGCCGGAGTGGCCGACGCTCGGCCCGCGATGCGTGGCGTTGCCGAAGACGGGGTGGTCGCTGATGAACTACCCACCGCAGCCGGTGCAGACCGCCTGGCGGGTATGTCTTCGCAGTTGCTGGCAGGATTTTCTCGCCGACCGGATCGGGCGGATGATGGATGAGTTCGATGTCGATGGTGTCTACCTTGACGGTACGGCGAACCCCTATGCCTGCCGCAACTTGCTGCATGGCTGCGGGACGCTGCGCTATGATGGCAGTATCGGGCCGACATTTCCGGTATTCGGGGTGCGCAGTGCGATGCGCCGGATTTATTCGGCGGTAAAATCGCGCAAACCCAACGGCCAGGTGAACGTTCACAACTCAACGTGTATGGCGACGCCAACCCTGGGATGGGCCACAAGCACCTGGGACGGCGAGCAATTCTCAGGCCTGGAACCTGGAACTCCCTTTGGAAAGTTCCTGATGCTCGATGCGTTTCGTACCGAATTCATGGGCCGCCAATGGGGCGTGCCGGCCGAGTTATTGTGCTATGGCAAGCCGATGTCGTTCCGTGCTGCCTGGGCGCTGGCGATCCTGCATGATGTGCCGGTCCGGCCAATGTTCAGCACGGACGGCGGCGACGTCGACCTGGCCGCCGCGATTTGGCGGGTAATGGATGAGTTCGACCGCAAGGGTGCACAGTGGTTTCCCTACTGGCAAAAAGAGTGCCCCGTCCGCTCGTCGTTGCGCGGCGTGCCGGTCAGTGTCTATGTGCATGAATACGGGGGCGTCCTGCTCGCCGCGTCGAACCTGACGGACGCGAAGGTGAAAGCGCGGTTGCGCCTGAAGCCCGCGGCGCTCGGCTTGACCACCGCGAGCTGGACAGCCGTCGACGCGATTACCGGGGAGACCGTCGATGCGGAAGCGGACCGCCTGGTCATCGAACTGCCGCCCCTCGATTTTGTCCTTGTTCGGCTCGGCGGCGCCGGCGGCCGTGGCGAAAACCTCGGGACTGGATTGGCCGCGCCTTGAACTTTGTGCCATTGCCGCCTAAAGCGGTCTTCGCCGGCAAACCCGGAGATCAGTCTTCAGATGTCAGGAGTCAGGGCGAAGCCGCCGGATCACGCGACATCCGGCGTTTCAACCGAGGTGAAAAAGCAAGAAGTGGCGACGGAAGCGCCTAACGGTTAATGTAGCGCCGAGAGCAGCCGTCCGGACCGGAAGGTTCACTGACGGTCGCCTGTTGTGCTCGCGTTCGAGCACTATTATCAGCCTGGATTCCGGCGGGCGCGGCGGCACACGAGTTGTTCGGTGTCGCCCATAGCGCGAACGTAGAAGGAGATGATCGAGATGGAGATGGGGTGCCTGAGAAAAGCGCTGCCGCGGAGAGTGGCGTCAAGCAACTTCACGCTCATAGAGCTGTTGGTGGTCATCGCGATCATCGCGATCCTCGCTTCGATGTTGCTGCCGGCGCTGCAGGGCGCGCGGGAGCGCTCGAGGGCGATCTTATGCGTCAGCAATCTAAAGCAGGTGGGACTGGCCCAAATCCTATACGCAGAGGGCAATGACGGCTGGTCGACACCGCTCTACCGCCAGTTTCCCGGGTTGTTTCCGGTGGCGCTGGATATTTGGCCGAAGATGCTCTATGACGACGGCATCGTCGGGACGCCGACCGTCGGTGCCAGCTCGATCTTCGTATGTCCCAGCGGAACGCCGCCCGTCTTTGACGCGTTGTATGGGTATGCCAAAACCTATGGGATGCGACGTGAACAGGGAAATGGGCCTTACCGTATCGAGAGTAGTTCGATCGCTTCGTATCATCTGCCGAGCAGCAGCTACGGATCACCGACCGAGTTTCTCCTCCTCGGTGACACGATGAAGAATGATCCGATCGGCAGCACGGAGCAGAAGTATTACTTTAATCCGCACGAGGTCGGGACGGCGCCGCTTTATCTGCGCCACAACGGTCGGGGCAATTTCTGGTTTGCCGACGGGCATGTGGAAACGCTGATCAAGTCAGACATCGTCGGCAATTACGGCAATGCACCAAGCAATTTTTACCAGTTCCGCGACGGCAGCGTTATCGATGATCTCTGAAACCAGGCGTTGATGAACCTGCCGCTGCGCGCGATGCCTGCGTTGGCGATGAATCACAACTAAAAAGGGAGGATGGCAGTCATGTGGCAACGAACCGGGTTGACGGTTATGATGTTTGGTGTTCTTGGGTATCTCATGGGAGCGATGCTGATGTTACCGACGAAGGCGCAGGGGATGCCTTTCCAGGTCATCAATCTGGTGCCGAACCCGGGGTTCGAGGCAGCGGACGCCGCCGTCCCGACGCAGCCAGCCGGTTTCACGCCCGGGCACGTCGGCACGGGGCGTAAGGCAGCGCTTACCTGGGAGAATCCCGGGCACGTCAGCGGCAAGTGCGTTGCCGTCGAGACGATGGATTCAGACGATCTCGGCTACTGGGAAACGGTGATCGCGGTTAAGCCGCGGACCGAGTACGTCCTGTCCTTCTACTATAAATGCCGATCTGCCGTCGTCCCCAAAACGACGGCAGGCGACCCCGAGTATAACAAAGGTCGTCCGGGCGGCCCCAACCTGGAACTGGGAATGGTGCCCGATGACCCGGACCGGGCCGGGGAACCGACACGCTGGTCGGACATCGAGATTACGCTGCCGCCGCAGGGCGGTGTGTACCTGCCGGTTGCCTCGCAGTGGTCGCTGCATCGGCGAACGTTCGTCACCCGCACCGGCCAGACGAAACTGCGCATCAAACTCCGGGTCTGGTGCTATGCGCAGAAAGTGTGGTTCGACGATCTGAGCGTCGTCGAGACGGCGACCCTGCCCCGGATCACATTGCGCTTGCCGGTCGCCGACGCCATCGTTGCAGACGGCCGGCCGCACTTTCGCTGGCGCAACGACATTCAGACCGGTCCCTACCTTTTGGCCTACAGCAGTTCCCCGATATTCGATATTTCCGCGACTACGCAGCACAAGGTCGACGGCGACAGCTATCACGTCGGAGAGGCTTTGCCGGCTGGCCGCTGGTTCTGGCGGTTGGCCGTCCCGGACCAGCACCGCCGGCCATGCTGGATCGGCGACGGCACGTTCCTGTCACACCGGCCAAGCTGGACGGACGAAGACACGACGCCGCCACTCGTCTACCGGCCTGAGCCAACGCCCAACGACAATGCCAACGACCGCCCTGTGATCAGCGCTGCGTTCGCGGAGCACGGATCGGGGATCGACCTGGCTTCGGCGAAAGTGCTGCTGGACGGACGTGACGTCACAGCAGACGCCAACGTGCAGTCGCACGGCGTTACGCTCACTCCCGCCGCACCGCTGGCGAAAGGATTGCATCGGGTGCGCATCTCCGTCGCCGACAAGGCAGGCAATGCGGGCAATATGCTGGTCTGGCAATTCGGTGTCGGTCAGTTTCTGAGCAACAAATCGGAGTACGAGACCGAACCGTTCCGCCTCAATGGCGACCCGTTCTTCCCGATCGGCATCTACGCTTACGTTTGCCATCCGGACGACGGGCGTTTCAACTTCGCAGC
>JASLZG010000275.1 GCA_030754995.1 Lentisphaeria bacterium | reverse complement strand
AAACGTCGTGGCGCCGTCCTGGCACGGGTTCCGCTGCTTCGCCGCAAATGGCCAGCCGCCACGTGAGCCCGGCGTCAGGGAAAACAGGGGTCACGCCTCTCTCCCTTGCTTGCAATTTGTTTCTCCGCGCTTGTAAAGCGCCATCACCTGTGAACATTTAACCCCATCCCCGACCTGGATAGACCAGGTTTCGGGCGTAATCAGGGATCATCAATTATGACAACCAAACCGGCAACCATCCGTGACCGTCTATGGCTCTGGGGCATGCGGGTCAACGCCTTGCAGCAAACCGGGAGCTTCGGCAAGCTTGGGTTCGGCGACTCGGCGCTCACCGTCGAACAGGCCATCGAGCAGACTGGTATCAAGAATATCTACATGGCAGGCGGCCTCGAAATCAACGAGGAATCCCTGGCCGCAATGCCCTCGGCCAGGCGCATCGTCTGCAAGTGGGCGCTTCACACCGGGGACGATAAATTCGAGCTGATCACCGACGCGGCGGAGGCACGCCTGCTGGCAGCCAAGCAGCTGGCGGCAAGCGACCCGCGAGTCGAGGGATTCCTGCTCGACGACTTCAGTACCGGCTCGATGGACGCGGGCGCCTCACCGGAGCATATGGCGCGGCTGCAATACATCAACACGACAACCTGGCCGCATCTGCCGCTGTACGAGACCATCTACAGCATGACCCTCGAGCGTGACGGCCTCGCGGACATGATGCGATATGCTGATCTTCTGCTCGTGCCGTTGTGGCATTTCCCCGAGTGCGACACCATGCCGGCACGGATCGAACGCTGCGCCGAGCTCACCGGCAACAAACCGATGCTCGTTTGCCTGTATTTCTACGATTTCGGCAACCACCGGATGCTCGAGCGCAACGAGATGCAGCAGCAGCTCGATATCGTCGAACCACTGATCCGTGAGCAGCGGGTGACCGGCTTGATGATGTGCGGCACCTGCATGATGGATCTCGGTTGGGAATCGGTCGACTGCTACCAGGAGTGGGTCCGCCGGGTCGGCGACGATGAGTTGTCCTGAAACCAGTTCCGTGAATCATGCCGTACTGAACCATTGATCGACGCGCCGACCGGATAGAACAGTATGAAAACGCTTATCGCCAATGCCACGATTATCGATTGCACCGGCAACGAACCATGGCCCGGCCATGTCCTGATCGATGGCGATCGCATCAGCGCCATGCATACAACGGACGATCCGCTGCCGGCCGCTGAGCGGACGATCGATGCCGATGGCGCAACGCTGTTGCCCGGCCTGATCGACTGCCACGACCATCAGACCTATCACAACACCTTTGGTCCATTGCCGATGCAGTGGCGTCTGCCGCGCGACGAACTGATCATGCTGTCGCTGGTGGCCGGGTGTGATGCCATGCGCCACGGCGTCACGACCATCCGCGAAATGGGTGCCCCCGGCGGCACCAACCTGTCGATGAAACGGGCCCAGGCAGCCGGCACGATCGTCGGCCCGGACATTGTCACCTGCGGCTTGGCACTGTCGATCACCGGCGGGCATGCATACGAAATTTGTGTCGAGGTAGACGGGGTGGACGCAGTCCGGCACGAAGCCAGGCGCCAGCTCAAGAACGGCGCCGACTTCGTCAAGGTCATGGCGTCGAACGAGCAGCCCATGCCGGACCGGGAGGAACAGACGGTACCGCAGTTTACTTTTGACGAACTGCGCGCCGCCGCCGACGAAGCGCACGAGGCCGGGGTCAAAATCAGCGCCCATGTCTGCGGCAGCAAGGCGATCGAGCGTTGTCTCGATGCCGGAATCGATTCCATCGAGCACGGGGTCTATCTCAACCGCGACCTGGCACAGCGGATGAAGGAGCAGGGCGTCTACTACACGCCGACACTCGGGATTTACCGCGCCAACTGCGATCCACACTGGCTGCGCGGCAACGCCAAAGGCGCCTTCTGCGAGATCATTGTCGAAGCCCACAAGGCAAGCTTCGTTCACGCCCGCGAAGCCGGTTTGAAATGGACGATCGGTACGGACGCGATCGTCCCGATGGCCGACGAGATGGATCACCTGATCGAGGCCGGTCTCGATCCGATGACGGTGCTCTGCGCCGCAACCCGCACCAACGCCGAACTGGTCGAGCGGCTCGACGAAATCGGCACCATCGAGGCGGGCAAGCGCGCCGACATGATGTTGGTTGACGGCCACCCGCTGGCGAATATCCAGACGCTGAAAAACGTCAAAACCGTAATCCAGGCCGGCGTCGTGTACGACCCCGACCAACTGCTGCCCATGCTGCCGGCAAGCGAAGCGCCGCCGCCGCCCGACAACCTGCGATGATTCAGTGATGGAGTAATGCAGTGATGACGTATTCCAATCGGTATGCACATGTGGCCTGGGCGTTGCTGGTCATCTTCGGCGGGCTCTGCGCAGCAGACGTGAGCGGTGACCAACAAACGCCGGCAGGAACCGGCAAATGGCCGGCCTGGATCGACAGCGACAAGATCCGCGGCGCCTTTGACTTCATCCACACGGACAATCGGGACCACCTCGCGACACTGGCCGCCAACGGCTTCAACACGGTCCTGGTCAGTTGCGCCAGCGTCGATGTCGACAAGCCGGAGGCGATCGCGCAGATGAACAAGCAGGCCGGCTGGTGCGCCCAGCTCGGGCTGCATTTCTTCCCGAGCACACGGCTGTGCGGCGGGCAGCTGGAACTGCGTCACCTGGTTCCCGGCGGCCGCGCCTATGTGGATGGTACCGGCACCACGCTTACCAAGACCCCCTGCCCGGTCGACCCGGTGTTCTGGGATACCGTCGTCACCAGGCGTGGACAAATGGTGGCCAGGCAATCGCTCACCCACCAGATCGACGGATTCCTCCTCGACTCGGAAATGTACGGAGCGGACGCCTCCAACTTCCCCGGGTACTGCCTGTGCACGCATTGCTTTGACGAATTTTTCGAGCACCGCGAACTGAACGCCGCAATACCGGCTGCGGCCGATCGGGCCGCGTGGCTTGAGCAGCAGGGCCTGCAGGCAGACTTCAACGAGTGGAAAGCGCGGCGGGCCGAGGCTCTGGCACGCGCGACCGAGCAGGCCATCCACCAGATCAACCCGGACCTCGTAATCGGCGTCTTTATGCTCGATGGCAACAACTGGTATTACAATGCCTGGGCCCGTGGCTTCGGTACTGCCGGGATGCCGGTATTGGCCATGTCGGAAAACACCTATTCCACCGGCGCAACACGGTATCTGGGCTGGACCCGCGAGCGCTTGAAGCAGCTCGGGGCGCATGTGGTCCTGGCACCGGGGATGTGGTTACGGCAATTCCCGGTGGAGAACATTGCCGGTCACCTGTTTTATATGGCCCAGGAGTCGGCCGGCTACTGGGTCTTCACGACCCTCGGCCTGTGGATGGAGCCCGAGCCGGTCCCGACCAACGACTATTCGCTGCCGCCGCCGCACAGCAGCTACCTGGACGCCTTCAGCCTGGCCTCTGCGGAGCTGGACCGCCAGGCACAGGAAGGTGAGCACTTCGCAGCGAAGCTGAAACTCGTCCACATCCAGGGCACCCCGCGGGAGAGCATCGCAGCAGCAGGCCTTCTGAGCCCGGCCCAGGTGAAGCTGCGAACGCTCAATCCGCAAGGCCGATCGCGCCCGTTGCCCGACAAGCCAACTCTTTACAGCGGCAGCGCTGTCTGCTACTTCCCCGTCGCTGCCGGCAAGGAAATAACCGGGATACTGAGGAGCCGCCCGGGCGGACACCAGGAGAACGTGCCGGTGTACGCCGTGATCGCCCCCAGCGGTACGATCGTGGCCGAGGGGGTCCTGCCGCTGAATGAACCGGTGCCGCTGAAGACGACGGCACCCGAGACAGGGCTGTACAAGCTGGTGCTGGGAACCCAGGCCCACTTCTTCTCCGCCAGCCTCGATATGCCCCACGCTGTCGTGGCCGCTGAGGCAGTCCGAATCATCCAGCAAGTCAATCGGATGTATTTCTACGTCCCGCCGGACGTCGAGCAGTTCCGCATCGAAGTGGGAACACCCTACGTAGCGGAACAGGCGAAGCTGTTGGTGTGGGATCCGGGTGGCAAAGAGGCAGCCAGCGCGGAGACCTTCGAGCTGCTGCCGGCAGTCGCGGAACTGCATCCCACCCCGGAGCAACGCGGCAAGGTGTGGTCTTTCCACATGCTGCCGACTTATTCGGCCAATCTCAAGTGGGACCCGCAATTGCCGCCCTACCTGGCCGAAGACCCCGAAGCATTGCTTGTACCGATTGAGTAGATCCGCTTACGATACGGGCACGACTGTTCCACCATGAATTCAGCGGTCCTCGACGAACTGGATACGTCCGAATCGCCCGGGCAAGTGGAACGGGCCGTAGGTCGGACTCCATGATTGCACGGCCGACGATGAGCGGCAGACATTGAAGCCCCAGGTTTCCCCGTGCCTCGGCCTGGTCAATAGCGCATCCTCGAACAGGATCCGGATCTCGAGAATGAATTCCGCTTCGGTCCGTTGAACGCCTACTTCAATCGCCGGATTCCAATCCAGATCCCCGAACTGGAACGCCCCCGGAGCATGACCATAGTCGATGGCTGATTCATAAGTGTCGCCGTCGGGTGAAAGAATGAGTTGAGCGTACCGCCGGCCGGCACCGGACGGATCGACAAACAGTTCCAGGCCATGATTCGCCCACGCCCGCGGATGATCATGGCCGCGAAGCTGTTCGGGAAGCACGGTGCCCTCCGGGATCGGGCATCGGGCCGCGAAGTAGAATGCCGTGTCATCGTGACAGAGCATGAAAGTGTTTTCCGGACCGTTTTTTTTGCCAAACCGGTCGATCGCCATCTCGAACTGTGACGCCTCCTGCCACCCCGGGTCATCCAGGCTGCCGTCGAGCGTGATCTGTCCCTGGCGCAACGGCACCCTGCCAGTGGGCACCGGTGCCACCGCGTCGAGAAGTGGGAAGGCCGGCCATGCCGCCCGGTCGCCGGCCAGCAGTTTCTCCAGCCTCGCATGCATCGGCTCGAGCACGTCCCAGTAGGCTCTCGACTTGGTGCCTTTCCAGCGGCCGTAGGGATTTGACGTTTCCGGCCCGGTGGTGGCATCGGGCTTGGTTACCAGTGCCCAGGCGTACCAGGCCCACCAGCCGTCGGCGTACAGCGCCGCTAGCAGTCCGCGCTCGGCGAGCTGTTCCGGGCGGTTTTGATTGATCCACAGCCCGCCGATGTACAGGGCGGGCAAGCCACTCTGCTCGATGTACTGCAGGTTGCGCCGCATCGTGAAGGTCGGACCGCTCGTGTACTCGGACTCATCGAGTATGACGCAGGGCACCGTCGAGGTGCCGAACCCGCGGGTATTGCCGGGGAGGTGTTCCAGGATCGACGCGTAGCCGAGTATGAAGGCGTCGTTGTGGGCCTGGCAACGCGCCCGTATGCTGTCCAGGAAATCTTCCGTTCTCTTGACCGCGAATCGGCTGTAGTGGCCGTAGACACCGATCTCACGCAGCCAGATGCCGCGCTGCGCCGCCGGCGTGCTGTCGTAGATCGTATCGCCGTTGTCGGCGAAGACGTCCAGGTAGGCGCGAAAACAGTAGCTGCAAACACACGGCCCTTCATAATCGGAAAGGTCGGACTCGTACATCTCGGTGTCCAGGATAAAGCCGTCGGCGCCGGCCTCGGCGAATTTCACCGCCCAGCGGCCGAAGTGGCGTTCGAGATAGGGAAGGTCCAGCGGACAGCAGGTCTTGGTGGCCAGCTTGCCGGCCGGGTCCCGGTAGCGGTGGTAAGGGTCCTGGTGGGTCGTGCCGTAGCTCATTTTTACCCACGCCGCCAGGCCAACCGCATGCGCTGCCTCAATGTTTGCCGGCATGACTTCCGCGAGATACGGCATGTGCGACCGGTTCTTGTTGTCGGCACGCATGGCAAAAATCACCGTGTTGAATCCACCGTCTGCAAGAACTCGGGCCTGCGTTTTGTCGGTGTCGCCGTAGGGTTTGTGCAGGTCGGCAGACACCCACGCGGCACGAATCTTATCCCGCTTGATCCAGGCCAGCTTCGGGTGCAGTTTGGTCAACGGTTCCGGCTCAAAGGTGATGGGGCGCGGATCGATACCGCCATTGTTCGCGGCGGCGGCGCCGGTCGGCAGCAGCAGCGCACAGGCCAGCATCAACGCCAAGGCGCCCGGGATAGAGTTGACAAGATTCATCGCGCCGGTCGTGTTCACGGCATGATCATTCATCACTTTTTCGGCCTCCCTTTCGTCTGTGGTTCAGCTGGAGTCAGCCAGTCACCTCGTCAGGAGACGGCGGGAACCGCCGTCCCGTCAAAACTCCCCGTCCAGCCGTTCCCAGGCATCGGGCCAGGACAAGGGCACGTTGCCCCAATCGTGGAATATGCCGGCGGCACTGGACAGGTTGACGAAGACCGCGTGTCCGTCCAGGAACAGTGTACTGAAGCCGCTCTCGTGGTCACCGTAGGTTGGATAGAGAGCAGCGTA
>JASLZG010000274.1 GCA_030754995.1 Lentisphaeria bacterium | reverse complement strand
AGCGTGGGCCTGCAGATCATCGCCAACGCGAAGCGCGAATAAGACGTCCGCCTTGCCCAGGTTATCCAATGGAACCGGTAGAGGAGAAAGCAGATTGGTGTTGGCAAACCATGCGCGAGGCGTGGACCAATCTTCCGGGTTAGGATGGACACTCGGACCGTGACCGCCGCCGCGTCTTTGCACAACAAAAGTTTTTGCCAAACGATCCCAACGATCCGGATCGCTGATGTCTCGATAAAATTGGCGGTGCATTTCCCACCACGGCTCGTCCTCTCCCCTGGGGCCGTAGGCAAAATTAAACGTCTGCAGCCCATCCACTCCCTGTTGCCGCCAATTAGAAACGACGCCTCGGAGCACCTCGATCTCAGGTGTACAATAACCGTCAGAGGAATGGTGGTCGTCCAGAGCAGGAAACAGCCGAATCGTTTTGCCCGCCGTGATCTGTCGAAAGGCAGCAACATCTACCTCCAGCGAACGACATCCCATCACCAAGATGTCGACAAGCTGTTCTTCTGCCCAGGTTTCGACATCCAGCCCATCGAAGTGGCAACCCATCAGATTTTCTGGTACGCGTGCTGCCAGCAAAAATGGTTTTTCCCGCCGGGCTTCAACTTCAAGAAGGAACCGCCGCAATTGCCTCATAAAATCCGTAACATGATGACGATTCTGCCAGGCTTCCCCCGGAGGCAAGACTAAACCACGGGCGAAGTCCAATTCGATTCCGTCAAAATCGTATCTCTCGACCACCTCACGGAGATTGCGGAAATAGTATTCGCGTACCCCTTCATGTGCATAATTCCAATAACCATTCTCAGACGATTGCGTGTGAAACAACCATTCCGGGTGTTCCTCCTTGAGAGGGATCCGGTAAACATTGGGGGCGTTGATGATCTGCTTTCCTGATTCACCCCTCGCGAGGTCACCCCCTGGCGAATCACTCTCACCCTGTAACGTCATATCCATAATCGTTCCCAATTCGGGTACGAACTGAGGATCGTTATCGGCACCGTTCATCCGCATCGAAAAGAAACACTCAATACCCCTGGCATGCGTCTCGGCCAGAAAAACCTCAGCAATGTCGATCTCATGATCGAACCAATATTGAAATCCGGGGTGATTGTAGCGTGGCAAAAACTTGCTGGGATAAGGCACGACATTACCCTCGCCCCAGTTCCACCAGATTGAATCGATGCGAATCTCAGGATCGTCGGTGAAAGCAAGCCGGTCCTGGGCCAGTTCGCGGGCGTCCTGTCCCGGCTTGGGATCGACAATCATCACGTCAAAATTCAAAACGACTTTCCGGCGTCGTGCAACTGCGCTCAAGTGTTCCTCCGACAGCCGAATTTTCCCAGGCGAGGCTTCACGGCACGCATGCGGTAGAGGCAATTCGCTCGAACCACACGGCAGCTCGAAAGCAGCGTCCGTATCAATCGGGTAGATCTTCCGCCCGAGACGGGTGAACGGCAGGCTGGCGAAGTCCTGGCTCGTGGCACTGGCGGTGTCAACGTTGAAAATACTGCCGGCGATCGGCCCGAAACCGCTCCGGAAGTGCCCGGTCGATTTGACACAGATATAGTTCAGTTCACGGCAGTCGAGCCCGAGGCTGCGCGAGAATGCCAGATCGACCGGCTGACAGTATTGCGAGATCACAACGACAGAAACACCGTCCTGGCGGACCATGACAGAGTCGCCGTAGAACGCCTCCACCCCTTCCCACATCGGCCCGTCATAAACCGAGCGGCCATCGCTCACGGCGAGCACTTCTACGGTCATCGGCACGGGCGGCCCGCAGATCTCACATGACTTGCCGCCCATCTGCACATCGATCGTCGCGCCCACACCGGCCGCCGTCGCCTGCCGCACAACCTCGGGATCAACGATGTACAGGATCGCCGCGTCCTGCAGGCCGCGGTCGATGAACAGATTGAGAATCTCGGTGCCGTCACTGGGTGAGCCGCCGCCGGGGTTGTCCGCCTGGTCGGCAAGGATGATCGGGTATTTGCCAATGCCGGCGCCCTCGGCGAGGGCCGCCGCCGGCTTCATCAGCGGCCGCTGCCAGTCGTCGCGGCGGTCCCAGAGCCATTGTGCCAACTCGTCGGCAGTCTGCTGCGCCAGCGCCGCGTCGTTGTCGGTCACGACGATGGTCGAGGCGCCGGCTATCGGGATGTCGGCCCACTGGTAGCCCAGGCCGATGCTGGCGGTCAGCACGCCGGGACGCGTCTCGATGTCGAAACAATACTGGTAGGCGGACTTGATCGGTTCTTCGGCGGAGATCATTTTGGCGGCAGCCCAGAACATCGGGATCGGCCGATACGCCATGGTCGGGCGGATCTCGCCGCCGATGGTGCGGACCATCATGTCGGTGGCCTCGAGGGCACGTTCGGCCATGTCGACGTGCGGGTAGGTGTCCTCGATGATCAGGGCGTCGGCGTTTTCGACCATCAGCGGGCCGATGTTGCAGTGCGGGTCGTGCACCGCCATGATCAGGCAGTCTGGACCGACCAGTCGACGCACCGCCTGCAGGATGTCGCCGTCGCCGTCGTCGAGGCCCTGGACCGAATAGCCGCCGTGCAGATCCAGCAGGACACCGTCGACCGGCAGGGCATCACGCAGACGATCGAGAAGCCGGTTCTTCAGCGTCTGGTGGATGTCGAGCGCCGGCTGCCGGCTGGTGTGCGGGTAGGTCGCGATCAACGGCACCAGCTCAGCGCCGTGCCGGCGGACCCCCTTGATGAATCCGTCGACGACCGTGTTCAGCTCGCCGGACAGCGCCGCCAGTGTTTCACCTTCGAAGTAGCGACCTTCCGACTCGAAAAGTTCGAGCGATGTTTCAACGGGTGAGAAGCTGCTGCTCTCGTGCTCGATGCTGCCTACGGCAATTCGCATGTGTCCCCTCGTGGATTTTTAAGCGTCCGGCTTCGCCGCGGTGGCATGGGGCGCCTTCGACGGCATGGGGTTCGCCCCTGGAGCGCCACCGGCGAAGCCGATCGCGGCCGCCGCCGGCATGCCGGCTGATTCGGTATCGGAAAAGCTTTCCATCGGCCATTTGCCTGATTGGATTTGTACGGTACGGTGAAGGTGCCCGACTATACATCGGCCGCCGGCACGGTGCCATGCCGATCCCGATCAACAACCCCCGAAGCCACCGAATCCCATGGACCCGAAATACAAGATCGACGACACCACCAACCTGTTCAGCCCGAGCATAATCATCTATCGCGAACTGGTGATCGCAAACATCGAGGAGATGCTGCGGATCGCCGGTGCCCCGGAGCGGTTGCGGCCCCACTGCAAGACACACAAGATGGCGGAGATCGCCAAGCTCGAGATCGCCCGCGGCATTACCAGGCACAAGGCGGCAACATTCGCCGAGGTCGAGATGCTGGCAGATGCCGGTGCGACCGACATCCTGCTGGCCTACAACCCGGTCGGGCCGAATATCGGGCGCACAATCGCGGTGCGCCAGAAGTATCCCGACATGCAGTTCTCGGTGACGGCCGACCACCCGGCGGCCCTGGCGCAGCTGGCGCAGGCAATGGCCGCCGCCGGACAGTCCGTCGATGTCCTGGTCGACATCAATCTCGGCATGAACCGCACCGGGCTGGAGATTAACGACGAGGCGTTCGATTTGTACCGCGATATCGTTGAAAGGGACGGCGTCACGCCCGGCGGCCTGCATCTGTACGACGGCCATAACCAGCAGGTCGATGTCGATGAACGCCAGGCCGCGGTCGATGCGACGTGGGGGCCGACAATGGCCTTCCGCGAACGGTTGCTGGCCGCAGGCTGGCCGGTGCCGCGGCTGGTGTGCGGCGGCACCCCGAGCTTTCCGGTGTACGCCGCCAAGCCGGAACCGGGCATCGAGTGCAGTCCGGGCACGATCGTGCTGAATGACTCGTATTACGGGCGTAATTTCATGGACCTGAACTTCACCCCGGCGGCACTCATCCTGACGCGCTGCGTCAGCCGGCCCGGGGCGGACCTGGTAACCTTCGACATCGGCAACAAAGCCGTCTCCGCCGACCCGGACATTGGGATCCGGGCGTTCCTCCCGGACCTGCCGGAAGCGGTGCCGAAGTATCATAACGAAGAGCATCTGCTGCTGCAAACGAAAGATGCCCAGCGCTTCGCGCCCGGTGACGAGACGTTGGTGATCCCCGGTCACGTCTGCACAAGCGTGTCGCAGCATCACGAGGTGTACGTGGCGGACGGCGGCAAGATCGTCGGGACCTGGAAGGTGACGGCGCGTGATCGAGTGTTGAGCATCTAAAGGCGGGTTTCAGGTTTCAGTGCCACCCTTCATCGCCCCCCTTGATCGGCTCTGGCGACGTCGGGGAATCAGTCGGGGGGGGGCATAAAATGCGGGATTGCGAACCAGATGAAAAGCCGGATACAGACGGGGGCGACACATGTTGAATAAGTTGTTTGACTTGGCAGGGAGAACAGCGCTGGTGACGGGCGGAAGCAAGGGGATCGGCAAGGGCATTGCGCGCGGCTACGCCGAAGCCGGTGCGAACGTCGTGATCACGGCGCGCCATGAGGATGAGCTGCAGGCGGCGTGCGCCGAGATCGGCGACGGCCTCGATGTGCAAGTGGCCTATCGCCTCTGCGAAATGACCGACCGGGCACAGTGCGACGACATGATACGCTCGGTGCAGGCCGAATTTTCGATTGTCGATATCCTGTGCAACAACGCCGGCAGCAACGCCCCGCAACCGCTGGTCGACATCGACGATGATGATTGGGACCGCGTGCTGGAGCTGAACTTCACGAGCTGCATGCGGTTGGCGCGCGGTCTCGCGCCGGCGATGATCGAACAGAAGTGGGGCCGCATCCTGCACCTGTCGTCGATCATGGCGCTGACCAGTGCGGGGGGGCGTGGCATTTACTCGGGCACCAAGGCGGCGCTCGTTGGAACAACAAGGGCACACGCCATCGAGCTGGGACCGCACGGGGTGACAGTGAATTGCCTGGCGCCGGGACCGGTTGCAACAGATATGCTGAGGACCATGCTGACCCCGGAGCAGCAGGCGGTGTTTGCCGAGCGCGCGGCGCTCAAGCGCCTGGGCGAAACCAGCGAGATGGTCGGCCCGGCGCTGCTGCTTTCCAGCGATGCCGGCAGCTACATAACCGGTGCCGTCCTGGTCGTCGACGGTGGCGTGATCTGCCGGACATTCTAATGTCCGGTCAAACTAACCTTGCCGTGCAGCTTTCGATCAGCGCCGTCAACAAACGCTTCGCCTCGACCGGTGAGGTGCTGTCTGACATTGACGTCGATGTACCGGGCGGCCAGTTCATCACCTTGCTCGGACCGTCGGGATGCGGCAAGTCAACCTTCCTGCGGCTGCTGGCGGGACTCGAATCGCCGGACACCGGCCGCCTCCGGTTCGACGGCCGGGGTCCCGCCTCGCGCGACAGTCTTGGCTACGTCTTTCAGGAACCCCGGCTGCTGCCGTGGCGCACCGCGGCAGCAAATATCGCGTTGCCCCTCGAGATCGAAGGTGTCGCCAGGGAAAACCACGCGCAACTGGTTAATGATGCGCTCAAGCTGGTCCGTCTCGAGGCCTTTGCGAAGAGTTTCCCCGACGAGCTTTCCGGCGGCATGCGCATGCGTGTGTCGGTCGCCCGTGCACTGGTCACGTCACCGCGCCTGCTGCTGCTCGACGAGCCGTTCGGCGCCCTCGACGAAATGAGCCGGCAGGATCTCAACGACGAGCTCATGCGGCTGTGGCTGGAGCGCCACTGGACGGCGGTGTTCGTGACCCACAATGTCTTCGAAGCCGTCTACCTGAGCCAGCGTGTTCTGATCATGAGCGCCAAGCCGGGCAGGATCGTCGCCGACATCGAGGTGCCATTCGACTATCCGCGTGAAGCGCAGCTGCGGGCGCGGCCGGAATTCGCGGCCGCCGTCGGGCGTGTCATGGAGAGGCTGACCGATGCCACTTAACGCGGCAGGCGCGCCCCACACGGGTGCTGATCAAAGCAATGAAAACAGTCGCACGTAACATTCTGCCGCCACTGCTGGTGTTCGTCGTCTTCGTCGCGGCGTGGGCGCTGTTCGTGAAAATCGCGGACATCGCAGAGTTCGTGCTGCCCGGGCCGGGCCGGGTGTTCGAGAAGATGATCGAGCACCGGCAGGCGCTGCTGAAAGCGACGTTCAGCACCGGCATAGTGGCGCTCGCCGGCTTCGGGTTGAGCCTGGTCGTCGGCTGTCTCTCGGCCTTCGTCATGGCGCAGACACGCGTGCTCGAGCGCTGTTTTTACCCCTATGCCATCTTCCTGCAGACCGTGCCGATCATCGCCATTGCGCCGGTCATCATCATCTGGTTCGGCCCCGGGGTGCCGTCAATCATCTGCGTGTCGTTCATCATCAGCCTGTTCCCGGTGATCACCAATGCGACCGCCGGCCTGGCGAATCCGCCGCGGGAATATCTCGAACTGCTGCGCGTCTATGACGCGAGCTGGTGGACGACACTGGCCAAGGTTCGAATTCCGGCGGCGGTGCCGTATATTGTCACCGGCGCCCGGATTTCAGCGGGGTTGTCGGTTGTCGGTGC
>JASLZG010000273.1 GCA_030754995.1 Lentisphaeria bacterium | reverse complement strand
GTTTGGTGCTCACTGTTCGGGAATTGGCAGGAACCTTCTCATGCGGATGTCCGGAATTTAGACACGCAGTTCCGCTGTTCGTGCCAATTGTTCGTAAGATAGCCCGAGGTGCCGGATCTTTCACGCAGGACACGACCCCAAGGCGGTGGCGGCGCTGCCGCTACGCCCCGTGCACGACGCGCTTCACTGCTTCAACTGCTGCGGTGATATCCGCTACGCCCCAGACGTTGCGGCCGATCGTCGCCCCGACACCGCCAGCGGCGACCACCCCGGCCAAGGCTTCCAGCGCGTCGTCCAAGGTCGGCGTCTGCGGGCCGCCGGCAGCGACGACCGGGGTCGGGCAGGCGTCGATGATCTGACGAAAACTTTCAACATCGCCGGTGTACGGCGTCTTGATTATGTCGACGCCGGTTTCGATACCGCAGCGCACGGTCCATTCGATGCCCTCCGGATGATGCCCCAGCGTCACGGTGCCGTCGTCGTGGAAGATGCGCGGGTAGATGTGCAGGATCACCGGCATTTCCAGCTTGTGCGCCTGCCGCACGGTGTCCGCGGTGCGTTTTAATTGCGCCGCTTCGGTGTCGCCGTAGGCGAACACGACCGTGGCGATGGCGTCGGCACCGAGCAGCACGGCGTCTTCCGGCGTTGCTATCTGGTGGCTGGCGCTGTCGTCCGGCCGGGTGACGACACTCTGCATGATCAGCGGCAGCTTGCCGGCATATGCTTCCCAGCAGCCCAGCGCCACGCCTTTGTTCATGGTCACGGCGTCGGGTGAACCGGCTGCTATCTGTGCAATCGTCGCCGGCAAGTCCCTGAGGCCGTCTGGCAGCCCCGTCTGGTAGCCAAGGAAGTGATCGACCGCAATGCTGCACATGCGCCCGGACGGGTGCGAGAAGAGACGGTTCAAACGAACTGTTTTGCCAAGGCCCATGATAATTCCGCAGAAGCTCGAAGGGTGACGCTTGAAAGGGCGTGATTTCGTCGAAACGCAGAAATTAACGCAACTGCACCGGATTGCCATGCCACGTGCTTGCCACCGTGAACTTACCCTCCTACATTCGACCTTCCCGATTGTGGGTCTGATGAGCGCTGGACCGACCAGGTTGCTGTCCTGTGCGTATCGATGAAAAATGTGCAACTGCCGAGGCAATGCAATGTTTGACGGTCTGCAATGCAATATGTCGAACCTTTCCCAACTCTCGAAGGCAAAGACACGCTCTATCTGTGCCGAGAACCGCAGTGGCGACAAAGGCGGCGGCGGACGTGCCGAAGTACCGCTTGATGACGATGGCCGGCCGATCGGTCCGGCGCAGGCGCTTGGTCGTGGCTGGAAGGTCAAGCCCAGCGACACGATCGCCGCGGGTGCGACGCTGGAGCTGGCGAATATCGAGGGGCCCGGCTGTATTCAACACATCTGGATGACGCCGACCGGTGCCTATCGCAATCTCATTCTGCGGTTCTACTGGGACGGCCAGGAGCAGCCCTCCGTGGAGTGCTCTGTCGGAGATTTTTTTGCCTCGGCATTCACCAGTTGCGAGGTCTTTGCACAGATCAGTTCGCAGGCGGTCTGCGTCAATCCCGGCAACGCCTTCAACTGCTACTGGCCGATGCCGTTCCGAAAGCGTTGCTGCGTGACCATGTCGAACATCGGCGATGCCGATGCCACGCTCTACTATCAGATTGACTACGCTCTCAACGACGTGCCTGAGGAGACCGCGTACTTCCATGCCCAGTTCCGACGTGTTAATCCGCTGCCGTACGGCAAGGTCTACACGATTCTCGACGGTGTCCGTGGCCATGGCCACTATGTCGGGACGTATATGGCCTGGGGCATGAACAATTGCGGCTGGTGGGGCGAGGGCGAGATCAAGTTTTACATCGACGGCGATATTCCGGACGGCAAAAGCGTTGACGAGTCCGTGGCGGAGCACGGCGGCGACTGTTTCCCGACGATCAACGGTACCGGCACGGAGGATTATTTCTGCGGCTCCTACGGCTTTGTCGACCACCAGGCGAAACAGTACAAGGAATACACCACGGCATATGCCGGCGTGCCGCATATCGTGCGGCCGGACGGCCTATATCAGTCACAGACCAGATTCAGCATGTACCGCTGGCATATTACCGACCCGATTCGCTTCGAGCAGGATCTGGCGGTGACGATTCAGGCGCTTGGCTGGCGAGCGGATGGACTTCTTCTGCTGCAGGACGATATCGCATCAGTCGCCTACTGGTACCAGGCCCTGCCTACCGCGACATTCCCTGAGTTGCCGCAGAAGAAGTACCTGGAGATTATCTGAAACCGTGATCACCTCATGCAGCGTGAATTTTCCCCGGAATCCGACACCTGAGGCTTGAAATAATGAACAACTCCTTGATTCTCGAAAGCGAACAGATGTCGGTGGAGATTGATCGCGGCTCCGGCGCTGTACTGGCTTTGATTGATCGGGCGACGGATGTGAACCTGGTCTCGGATCCGCGGCTGGCCGAGAATTTCCGGTTGCTGCTGCCGCTGCCGGAGCTGCGCTCGAACTACCTGTACGGAATGGCGCAGACGCTGACCGGTAGCGAGGAGACCGAAGACGGCATCGAACTGCGCTGGGACGGGCCGCTGAAGAATGACAACGGTGCCTTCGATCTGGACGTTGTTCTGCGCATCGAGCTGGTCGGCGAGCAACTGCAATGGCAGTGCCGGGTGGAGAACCGCACCGAACATGAGCTCACGGAAGTCTGGTACGCCATTGTCGGCGGCATGACCGGACTGGCTGAAGGGGAGGGCGGACGTGACACCGAAGCGCTGTTGCCGATCGTCAACAAGAAATGGATGCAGCCGATCTTTCGTGACTTTGGCAATACACGCGGCCAGACCCTCGGCATACACACCGGCGAGCACAACTTCAGCTACCCCGGAATCCTGGCCATGCCCTGGCTGAGCCTTTATGACAGCAAACGCAATCGCGGTCTCTACTTTGCCGTGCTCGAGGAGTCGCCGCGGGTCAAGTCGCTGCGGCTGACCCTGGAGCCCGGGCTGGCTGAGTTCCGCAGCGCCGGCAACTGGCCGCGGCGCGATGAGGTCGGCGACCTGCCGTACGGCCTGGTCATGCACTGGGTCCACGTCCCGTACACGAAACCTGGCGAGACGTTTGAAAGCGCCACCGCCGTGCTGCAGCTGCACGAGGGCGATTGGCGTGGGGCTGCCGGTATTTATCGCGACTGGTTTGCCTCGCACTATCCCGTGGTTGAGCCGGGGTCGCAATGGATCCGCCGGGAGACGGCGTTTCTGCACACGATGATGATGCTGCCGGAGGATAACCTGAACTTCCGTTACACCGACCTGCCGCAGATGGCCCGGGAGGCGGTGGAGCGCAATGTCACGCACATCAACATCACCGGCTGGGACGTCGGCGGCCACGACCGCGGCTATCCGCACTACGACCCGGAGCCCAGGCTCGGGACCTGGGATGAGCTGGAGGCGGGGATTCAGGCCTGCCACGACCTGGGCATGAAGGTCAGCTTCTTCGTCAACTGCCAGCCGATCGACATGACCACGGAATGGTATAAGCGCGAGCTGCACAAGTACCGGATTGTCAGTCCGCACGGCATCCAGTACCACGTCACCAACTACTGGGGCATGGGCACCCTCAGCGCCCGCAGTCTGTTCATGACCGGTACGCCGTTCAGCGAAATGAACCCGGCCCATCCCGAAGTGCGCGATTTGTTGATCAGCCGCTTCCGCAAGCTGGTCGAGGCCGGCGCCGACGGCCTGCATATCGACAAGTTCTTCCAGACGCCGATGGATTTCAATCCGCGCCTCAGCAGTAGCCCGGACCTTGCCCATCACGAGGGCATCCTGCTGTTTGTCGAGGAGCTGCTGGCCGCCTGCCGCGCCGTCAATCCGGAATTTTGTTTCTCCTACGAGGGCGGCTGGGATCGGCTGTTCTCCTACAGTGACACGATCTGGTGGGGCAACGGCGAGGACAGCGTCATGAAAGCGGTGTTTCCTCAGCTTGGCATGGTCTGCGGCATCGAGCAGCCGTACGACTTCAACAAGCTCAACCTGGCGATCCTCGAGGGGCAGATTCTGCTGATCGGCCCGGCCAACTACAATGCCACGATGGACTATCCGCCGATGCAGGAATTAACCGCCTACATCGCCGAGCTCACGCGGCTGCGCAACGAGTTGTTCGACATCGTCTCCAACGCCGAGAAGCTCGACGCCTCGCACGACTTGTTCAAACGGCTGCAGCCGTTGCTCACTGGGTCGGGAGAATTTGCCGACAACCCGGATGTTCGGTGGAGTGTGTATCGCCATCTGTCCACCGGCCAGCGCGCTGTCATCCTGGCCAACCTCGGTGGCGCGCCAATCGAGCTTGAAGACATAGCTCTCGACGGCGCCCAAGGCACGTGCCGGATCATTCAGCCATTCGAACCCGAGCGCTCATCGCAGTGGCCGGCAGCCGTTCGGATCCCGGCCGAACGCGTCGCCTTCCTGGTTGAAGAGGCGAAGTAAATTCGCGTACCCGTCTCTTTCTTATTCCGCCCGGTAGGCCCGCTTCGCGTTGCCTGCAAAGAGCTTCTGTTGACCGGCGAGATCGGTGTTTGCTTCGGCGATTTTGCGGAAGGCGCCATAGAGCCGGTCCGCCGTCCAGCCTTGGGCGACGTCGACCGGATAATTCGAAGCGAAGACGCAGCGGTCAACGCCGAACGTGTCGATGATCCAGTTGATGTTGTCGATCAGCGGCTCGCACTCGTCCCAGTCCTGGGCGGTATAGAAGAGCATCGAGATCTTGATGTACGTCTGCGGGCAGCCCGCCAGTGCCTCGAGGCCGTCACGGAACAGTTTTTCTCTCGCGGTGACATCATCCAGTGTCGGCGAGCCGAGGTGGTTGATGATCACCGGCGTATCGGGAAAATCCTTCATGAACGTTGCGGCCTTCTGGAACTGCGGCGCGTTGAGCTGCAGATCGAACGACATCGCATGCTTCTGCAGCTCGGCATAGCCTTTCTGCCATTGCGGATTGTCAAGCAAATCGCCGAGGACTGCATTGCGCGGCCAATCCGGATCGTGATTGACGATCTGCCGAATGCCGTGCACCCGGGGAATCTCAGCGAGCTGTGCCAGCGTATCGGCGGCGTTTGGCTCATGGAGGGGCGCCGTCGGGATCAGGACATAGTTTCGGTCTGATTTTTGCAGTTGACGAGCGCTCCAGTTCGCTTCGGCGAGGCAGTAGGCATCGTATTGCGGACCGCTGAGGCCGACATGGCAAACGCTGACTGCCTCCAGCCAGGCACCGCCCGTGTGTTCGAAATCTGTCGCCGGCAGAAAGTCGGCTTCGTATTCGGCTGCGGCGTAGACGTCCTCGCCGTTGACGGCCAGCAGTTGCTCCAGTTCGTGGCCGCTTTCCGTGTTGTCGCTGACATCCCAGATGTGAAAGTGCGGATCCCAGATTTCGACTTTCTCAGCCATGGTTCACCTCTTTGACGTTTTTTTGATTGGGTGATTCTGAATGCTGGACAGTGAGCGTTCCACAGGGCACGCCGCATCATGCATCGGCCAGCATGGAGCATCAAACTCTTGGTACCCGGGGTGGGATTCGAACCCACACACCCTTGCGGATAACAGATTTTAAGTCTGTTGCGTCTGCCATTTCGCCACCCGGGCAAATCTATGTATAGCGCCAATATTTGGCTTAACCACGGGGTTTATGGCGCTATGCGTCACCAGTATTGCGTCTCCGTGCACGTGCTTGCATTACCCTTCATGAGACAAATAACCGGAAAATAACCGGAAACGATTTCAGGCCGGAGAAGGGACATGTTTTCGGTTATTTCATTACCGTGCATGGCGAATACACTATCACTGCCGCTGATAATTTGCCACACAGATTCCGCCGCCATTGGCGCCGCGATTTTCACCGTTGGCTGGCTTGCCGGCAGCCATGCCAGATGACCGGCCGGGGCCGAGTCGGAGCATGTGCTGATCGATGCCCGTGCAACACTGCCGGTGCTGTCCTGGCAGGGTGCTTCCTTTATCAACTGTTGCTACGCCGCCCTGGCAAGCGACGATTGCCGGATAGTCCGATGACTGACGCAAACCCAGATGAGAACAGAGCCAGCAAGATGCGCCGCCATGAAGATCATCCGGAATGTCCACGGCCGGGATGTGATCCCTGCCTGCATCGCCGGTGTTCGTGTGATGCCACCGAACTTCAGAGCGCGATGCGGGCGAACGAAGTTGTAATAGCAACGCAGCAGTTCGAGTTGGTCGGCGAGACGCTCCGGGCGCCTGCTATGACACGGCGTCTTGCGCTGCAGATAAGCACAGCCTCGGCGGATCGTCAGATTCAGCCGTTCGACAAAGGAGGTGTTAATGATCTCGGAGTCCTCGCTGTTCATCAGCGCGGCGTTGAGCTGATTGGGCATCCCACTGCGAAGAGATCTCGTTATACTTGCAACTCGGTTCTTTCGCCACTGCTTGATGACCTGGCCGTGGATACAGGTCCCCGGAAGAAGCTCCCGACTGGCTCGACCATAGTACTCGAAACCATCGGTCGTGATAAAGGGTGCCCTAAGAATCACGCCGGACTTGAGGATGTCTGCAAGCAACTG
>JASLZG010000272.1 GCA_030754995.1 Lentisphaeria bacterium | reverse complement strand
GGGTCGTCGCTGGTCACCATTGACTGGAGGTCGCGGCCGATGACATCGAAGAACAGCCGGGCGCCTTCGTACATGCGCACATTGGTGCGGCTCTGGTTCCACGCGAACTGCGCCTGGCTGACGAAGCGGACAAGTATGCCCATCATGATTATGAGGACGGCAACTGTTACGACCAGTTCCACTACGGTGAATGGCTGCCTTCGATTGTGCCGGGGAGTTCTCATGGCTTGTTGATCTCGATGGCGTAGTACGTCTTGCGCCGGGCGCCGAAGTTGACGGCTGCAGGCCAGCTCATCTCGAGGTTGAGCAGGGCGCGCTTGTCGTAGCCCGAATCGGTCGTCGTCACCCAGGCACTGCCGTTGTACTCCCAGGCAGCAGTCGGCGTCTTCCAGATACGCACCATGGCGTCGAAATCGACGACCGTAGTACCGACGCCGGCGATGTCATCCGTCTGCTGCAGGATCCGGTACACCGTTTTGCCGACGTAACTTTTGGTATATATGTTGGTGTCGGGGATCACCGTCCAGGTCGACAGATTGCCGGAGCCGGTGGCAACGTCCGGCGGTACCGAGTCGAAGTTGTCCAGCTGGCTCCAGTCTTCCTGGATAGTCGACGACAGATAGTGCAGCAACTGGTCGCCGGAGTCGGCCGCGTAATTGTCGGCGATCGCGTCGCGCGAGGCATTCAGCCCCATCGGCAAGAAGCCCATGACTGCGGTGACGCCGATCGCGACGATACCAAGGGCAATGACGACCTCCACCAGGTTGAACCGTTGTGTCCTCATTCTATCGCCCGCCCTGTCAACCAGTTTATCGTGACGCTCACTTTGTTGCTGCCAGCGTCCTTGGTCTGCAGGCTCGAGCCGGACAGAATCATTTCCTCGATCTCGATCGGCCCGACATCTGAACCGCCCTCAACCGAGCCGGACGGCAGAAAAATGATCGATCGCACGTTGTTTGCGGTATCGGGGCTGGTTAGCTCAGGAAACTTGACCCCGTCGACTTCGTTGGCATTGGCGATGTCGTCGATGTACACGCTCTGGGGTAGAAACGCCCATTGCGTCTTGCCGACATACTCGACGAAGTTTTTGCCCGAATCGACAATGCAAGAGCGCACAGACGATGCCTTGTAGCGCGTCGAACCCGTTGCGGTGCCGTCCGAGGGAAAATCTTTCGCCGGCAACAGCACTGCGATGCGGACGCGGTTGGTGATGGCATACTGCCGGGCCAGCCGGATCTGTGACAAAACCAGCCGTGCCCCACCGTCGACGTTCGAGCCGAGCACGAGTTTGTTGAATGCCGGCATCGCGATGATCAGCAGGATCGAGACAATGACCAGCACCAGCATGATCTCGATCAGGGAGAACCGGCGGCGACTGTTTCGGGTTGAGTGCATGTCGAAGATGGTCGCTTATTAAGCAGTTTGCAGCTGACTGGGAAATCCGTTTCGATACACCCGCTTAAATTAGCCTCGGAAGGGGGTCATTTCAAATGTCTCCGCATGGTTCGCAACGCCCTTCTGGCGCCGCGACAGGCTCGATGGAGCAGTCTCCGCGCCAAGCCGGCTTGATTACGCCTAACTATTTTCAATTAAACAAGATGCCGGCTGTTTGAAGCTTTCCTGCCGCCGTTGCCGCTGGCCCCAATTTAAGGCACGGCATCGAATTCGTGCCGTCCTATTCCCCGGCGGCAACCGGCGCCCCGGCAGCGACAATCTCGAACGACACCGGCAACCGCATCACCGTCGCCCAATGTCCGCCGTCGCGGTCGATGGCATGGAAACTCTCCTCGGTCAGCGCCAGAAACGCCTCGTATTTTCCCGGCGGCAAGCGAATGAGTTGATCGGCCGCGGTATAGCGGGCGGCCTCGCGCTCGGCCCAGATGAATTCGCGCGTGCCGCGCGACTTGATCTTGCCGTAGTAGGCCGGGTTCCCGGCGAATACCGCCACTTCCACCTGGTCTGCCCTGGGAACGCCGCCGGAATGCTGGCGGATTGCGTTCCACAGGACGTGCAGTGAGCTGTCCAGGCTGAACTCACGAACCGCGTTGCCGTCGCCATCGGTCACGAAGAAGTCGAACAGGATGTAGGCCTCGACGTCGCCCTTCGCCGACTCCGGGTACTCGTCGTAATCGCGGTCGATGTAGTTGGTCTTTTTTCCCGGCAGCCGCCAGCGGCCGAGACGGCCGATCGTCTCGTAGCGCTCACGGTTGCGGAAGTCCCCCTGGAGCTTGAGCTGATAGGCGAAGTTCGGCTTCAGCCGCCGGGCTTCCAGCCGCCCCTCGCACGTCGGGCCGCGGCGCTTGTAGCGGACGCGCACCTGCGGCCCGGCGGTGCCGGCAGCTTCGTAGCTGAACGCTTCGATGAAGGCGCCCGTGTAGTAGTTGCCGGCGACATCGGCCCAGCGCTGATCCTCATCGTCGATGCCGGTCATCGGCGCCGCCGCACCCGGTTCATCCAGCAGGAAGACGGTCCCGGTCTGGCGCGGCGGCCCGGGCAGCTTGCTGACCGGGATGTTGCGACCCTGCCGCAGGGCCGCGGGCAGCGGCAGGCGGTTGGCCAGCATGTTGAACAGGGTGTCGACCACCCAGTCGCGGCATTGCATGCCGGCACCGAAGCCGCCGAAACACAAGACCAGGCCGAGAAAGACCAGGCACAGCCGCGACTTCAGGTCCGGCGGCCAGCGCAATTGCATCGGGTCTTTGTTGTCGGTATTCATCGCCGCGACCACGCTTGCCCGATGGCCGGAATCTCCGGTGGATTCGCATTATCTGCGGAACCACATAATGTTGTGGGTGACAAGTTCAGCGCCATGAGAAGGGGATAGCTGGTTCATGAAGATTCTACTCGTAGGTGACATTGTTGGCAAGGGCGGCCAGGCTGCCGTCTGTCGGCTGGTTCCCAAACTGCGCAAGGAACACCACTGCTGTTTCTGCATCGCCAACGCCGAGAACATTGCCGCCGGTGCCGGGCTGACCCGGGCGGCCGTGGAAAACCTGCACAACCACGACGTCGATGTGGTGACGGCCGGCGACCATGTCTGGGCCAAGACCGACTATGTCGGCCATATCGACGGGCTGCCCAAGGCCCTGCGCCCGGCCAACCTCAGCGCCCGGCAACCCGGCCGCGGCTACGGTATCTTCAAAATCCCGATTGGCGGCACGATCGCCGTGATCAACCTGCTGGGACACGTGTTCATGCGTGACCAGGTCACCTGCCCGTTTGCCACGGTCGACCGCATCCTCGAGGAGATCGGCTCGCGGACAACGGCTATCATCGTCGACATGCACGCCGAAGCGACCAGTGAAAAAATTGCCATGGGCCGGTATCTCGATGGACGGGTCACCGCCGTTTTCGGCACCCACACCCATGTGCCGACGGCCGATGCGCGGGTGCTGCCGGAGGGCACCGCATACATCACCGACCTGGGCATGGTCGGGTCAAGAGAATCCATTCTGGGCCGCGACATCAACGACGTAGTACACCGCTTCTGCACCGGGTTGCCGACGCGGCTGCGCGTTGTTGAAGACGACATTGAACTGCACGGTGCGGTCATCGAATTCGATGCCGCCACCGGCAAGGCACTGGGCATTGAATCCGTCTCTGCCGTTTAGCGGTTGAACGGCGCTCGATCGCAGGCTATGATATTCGCCGGAGAGCACAGGAATTCCCGCTGCAAGACAGCGTCCCGACCATGATCAAACTGCAAGCCGATACGATCCGCATCCGCGCCGAAACAGGCGGCGAACTGACTCTGAACCTCGACCAGTTGCGCAATGAGCTTTGGCAGTCATGCCACCTCATGGGCGTCGAGGACCCTGAACTCGCCGACGACATCGTCGCGGTCATCCGCAACTTCGTCAAGGAAGGGCCGCAGTCGCATCAGCGCTATTCCCGTTGCGAGATCGACGAGCTGGTCATTCAGATCCTGCTTGACTCCGGCTTTCCCCAGGTCGCCACCGACTACCGCCGCCGCCGCCACCTGGAGCAAGCTGCCGGCACGGTGCCCGAGCGCGTCAAGCCTGAGCCCGCAATCATCCGTCTGATTCTGCAGCGGGATCCGTTTTTCATGTCCAAACCCGTCGACCGGGTGCTCGATACGGTTATCCGCAAGATCGCTGGACTGCAGATCTCCGAGGTATCGCCCCGCCTTGTCATGGAGCTCGGCAAGGCGGTGTGGAGCCAGAACGAGAATCAACGCAAACCGATCGATGCCGAAAGCTACTGGCTCATCCACCGTGATGAGATTCCGTCGCTGCTTGCCAGCCGCGACGCCAGGCTGATCGCCAGCGGCACCGTAGCCGTGCGGTCGGTCAGTAACCTGTTGCCGCGACTGTCGATCCAGGCCAACCTGGACTACCTCATCGGGGACTCCGCAGTCGTGGTGGCGGAGTTGATGCTGTATCCGGAGTTCGACGTGCTTTGTGAGCAGTTGCACGGGATCGTCGACCGGCTGCTCGTCGAGATCCGTTCGCGCGCCACTGAACGTGCCGTGATCGAGGACGTCGACACCCACATACAGTTCAGCCGCTCCGAGGAAGTGGCGTGCGGCCAGATGCACGCCACCGGTGTCGCGGCGGCACGTCTGCGGCAGGACCTCGATAGCATTGCATCACACCATTTCCCGCCTTGTGATGGCATCAATTTCGTCATCGACTGATCGTACCGAGCCTCTTGTAATCCCCCGGTGACGGCAATAAATTAGCAAATCGAAAAGGGCACGGCGAGAGTTGAATGAATTCGTGCTCCCGGCACTCTCTGCAGGCCGCAACTCCCACATCTCCGGCACTGGGGAATAAGACGTACATGTGATGAGTATTTCAGAAGACAATACCGTCTTGCGCATCATTGGTGGCCCCGCCTCCGGCGAGGAGCACGTGCTCGAGAAGAACGAGTATACCATCGGCCGCACGGCCAGCGCTTCGCTGGTCGTCCCGGATATCATGATTTCGCGCAATCATGTCCGCATCTATGCCGAGAACGGTGATTGGCACATCCAGGATCTCAACAGCACCAACGGCACCTGGATCCAGGGCAACCGCTTGAGTGACATCGTGCCGCTGCCGATGAAGACGGCGGTGCGCATTGGCGACACGCTGTTCGAGGTATTCCGGCCCGAGGAGGAAAAAAAGTTCGACACCTCTTTCATCTCGTACCGGGTCGCGCCGATCACCGCCGAGAGCCTCATCAGCGACACGAAATCCCCCATCGACCAGGTGCTGCGCGAGCAGAAACGCCTTGCCGCGCTCTATAAACTGCAGAGCCTGCTGACTTCGCAATCCGGGGAGTCGGAACTGTTCAACGAGATTCTGCAGATCATTACCGAGGTCATCCCCGTCGACCGCGCCTACCTGCTGCGTTACATGAGCGATCAGGACTGCGTCGCCCCGGTCGCGGAGGTGGATACCAATGGCCCGGTCGAAACCATCTCCGATACATTCATCAGCAACTCGATCGTCGACTATGTCAAGGAACACCACGAGGGTGTGTTGTCCGAGGATGTCCTCAACGACGAGCGCTTCACCGGTGAATCGCTCTGCGGCTTCAATGTCAACACCATCATGTGCGCACCAATGCATGGACGCCAGCAACTGTGCGGCCTGATCTACATGATAGGCAACCAGATCAGCCACCATTTCGAGCAGGACGATCTGATGCTGCTGACCTCAATCGCCCATGCTGCCGGTATGGCGATCGAGAACAGCCAGCTCGTCGAATCCAATCTCAAGGCAGAACGCATGGCTGCCGTCGGCACGACGGCCGCCAGCCTGTCCCACTACATCAAGAACATCCTCGGCGGTCTCGAAGGCAGCGTCTCGCTGCTGCGCATGGGCATTGATTCGAGTGACGACAGCATGATGAATGAAGCCTGGGAGACCCTCGACAAGAATCAGAAACGCCTGTCCTCGCTCATGCTCGACTTGTTGAACCTCGCCAAGGAAGATTCCATCGACCTCGGGGTCTACGATTTTTGCGAGGTCATCTCCGAGGCGGTTGAACTGGTCCGGCCGTCGGCGCGCGAGTACGGCATCGAGATCGACTTTGACTCCCGCGGTGCCCTTGAGGAACCGTTGCTTGCAGAGATTGACAGCCGCGGCATTCACCGGGTCATTCTCAACCTGCTGCGCAACGCCGTCGATGCCGTTTTCGAGCGTCATCACGGCACTGACCAGGGCCGTGTCGGCGTCGAGATAAAAGCCGAAAACAACGGTGCCATCGTCGTCCTTACCACCGTCGACAATGGCCACGGCATACCGCCGGAGCAGCTCGACCGGATTTTCGAGATGTTCCACACGACCAAGGGCGACCGGGGCACCGGCCTCGGCCTGGCCGTGTCGAAGCGCATCGTCGAAACCCACCGTGGCACCGTCTCCGTGTCCAGCCAGGTCGGCGTCGGCACCACCTTCAGCGTGCGATTGCCGACCCGCCACCTGGACACCAATACCAGCATCATCGACCTCACGGACCTGTAACCAGGTCCAGCCGGTGATCGCGGTACAATAGGAAGTGCGGTGTCTGCAGGACCAGCTCCAGATGGTCGAAGTCGAGAGCGTACGTCGTCAGAACGTAATTTCATCCGCAATCACGAACCTTTAAGCTCCGCCGAAGGTGCCCCGCAGCACCTTGGCGAACGCCGCAATCGCAGCGCCTGC
>JASLZG010000271.1 GCA_030754995.1 Lentisphaeria bacterium | reverse complement strand
GCAGGCGGTCTTGAATCGTTTCCAGATGTCGTCCGACTGCTCACGCGGTGCCGGGCCGAGGGTCTTCCATCGCTTGTGCAGGTCCTGGATCGTCTTCGCCATCTTCGGGTAATCGCTGTTTTTTGCGAGCGCTTCTGCTTCAGCGCAGAGGTCCTGTTTCTGGGTCAGATTCGCCCAGCGGTCGAGGTCGCGGCCGCGGTGAAATTCACGGGAGCGTTGGCGGAATTTGTCGGACAGTTTGTTGAAGCGCTTCTCGAGCGGCTCACGGGCGTCGTTATCGACCGTGCCGACCTTTGACCAGGCGACCTGCAGCTCGTGCCCGGGGGTTTCGATTTTGGCGATGTCCTCGGTGTCGATGATCGCTTCGAAGGCGGTGCAGATTTCTTCGAGCTGCTTGAGGTTGTCGGCCTTTGCCTGTGCCACCGCTTCGCGGTGCGCGGTCAATCGTGTGCGGGCAGTGGTGATGGCGGTGTCGAATGTGGCGCGCACCGCGTCGGCGTCGTCGCCGGTGCAGTCGACGGCGGCCATTTCTTCGGTGAGTTGGTCGAGCTGCGGTTCGAGATCTGCGAATGCCTCGGAAGTCGACAACTCGCCGGCGCGATCGCACAGGGCCTGGAGGATTGGCATTGTGGTGTCGTGTGCCTCCTGCTCGGCGCGCTGCTGCAGCGTCGTGTCGTGGAAGGCCTGGGCGGCCGTGTCGATCCGTATCTGCAGTTGCAGGTATTCGTCGTCCGGCACCTCCGACGCGGTTTCCCATTCAGCGCGGCGCCTGTCCAGTTCGGCAATTGCGGCTTCGTCCATCCGGCCGATCAACGCCTCGATGGCGGCGCAGATTCGTTCACGCTCGGCGATGTTGTAGGCCCGCAGCTCGGCGCGCTTGCGGTCTTGCTCCTGCACCTCGAGGAACTCCTGGTGCCGCTGGTGCAGCCTGTCGAGGGCGGCGTCGAGGCCGGAACGGCGCGGGTCCTTCCGGCCCGGGTCGAGATCGGCCCAGCGTGACTGCATTTCCTTGAACTTCCCGAAGGCGAATTCCCAGTTCCAGGAATCCATCAGCTTACGGGCCGTGTCGTACATCTCCTGCAGTTCGATTTCACGCAGCTGCTCGGCCGACGGGCGGTTGCGCTCCTCGATGATTTTGTCGATTTTTTCCTGGGCAGCATGGCGCACCCGGTTGTTCGATGCATCGTGCGCGATCCGCTCGAGGACGGTGTCGTCGTCAATGCGTTCAACGATGTGCAGGCCGACCGCCTTCCCGGTGTTGGCGATGGTCAGCCGGGACAGGCGCACCGGGCACATGATGCGTTCGACCGTGGCGAGCCGGATGTCATCGTGCTCGGTGTTGACGGCGATGCTGGACAGCACGTCTTCGCAACTGATGCGCTCGAGAATCGGGTGGCAGGCGGCGGCATCCGAAGAATCGAGGACCGCGCTGCGCAGGTGCTGATCGATCTTGGCGGTCAATGCGTCGAGCACGTCGTCATCCGTGTCGGTGGCGGCGATCTGCTCCAGGGTGGCCTGGTCGTCAATCCGCGCCACTGCAGCGAGCCGGATCTCCGGGTCTTCATCCGTGGTGGCGATTTCAGTCAGCTTATCGCCGTCCTGGTCGGTCAGTTCCGCGACCGCCTCCAGGCGGACTGCCGGATTGCTGTGTTTCCATTTTGGTCGTATGAGATCGCCTAAGGCCATGTCAAAGTCAGTGCTGGGGCGGGACCCACAAGGAGCCCGGCCCGCTTGATTGCCGATTCAGCGCTAAAGGTTCGGGGCAAAGACCATGGATATGATAACCGCCAAACCGCGTCGCATCAAAATCCTGACGCGGCTTTGGCCGTATTTTTACCCGGCCCGGGCCTGTTCATGAACTTCCTGTTGCGGTCGCTCGGGCGGGCAGTTTCGCGACGAAACCTTATGAACAACCGGGTCAGGTGAGCTCGAGGACGGACGGCAGGTAATCTTCCGGTGCTTCGAAGCCGAGCAGGTTCAGGCATGTGGCGGAAAGGTTGGCGATGCCGAGGTCATCACGCCTGGTCATCGTGTACTCGCCGTCGCAGAGGGGGTCGTAGATGATGCAGGGCACGGGATTAAGTGAGTGGCTGGTCTTCATCTTCGGCCGGCCCTCGTTCATAAGGATTTCGCCGTTCTTGCGCTCGTACATCTCGTCGGCATTGCCGTGGTCGGCGCAGATGACCATGACGCCACCGGCCTTCTCGACGACCGGCATCAGCCGTGCCATACAGAGATCGACGACCTCGACGGCGATTTCGGTTGCCAGGAGGTCGCCGGTGTGCCCGACCATGTCGCCGTTGGGAAAGTTGATGCGTGCAAAGTCGAAGCTACCGGCCCGGACTTCGTTGATGACCGCGTCCGTAATCTCGGCGGCCTTCATCCACGGGCGCTGCTCGAACGGTACCAGGTCGGAGGGGATTTCGATGTAATTCTCCAGGGAGTCGTCGAATTTGTCAGTGCGGTTGCCGTTGAAAAAGTAGGTGACGTGTCCGTACTTCTGGGTTTCGCTGATGGCCATTTGTCGGACTCCGGCACTGCCGAGAAATTCACCGACAGTACGATCGATCCGTGGCGGCTCGACCAGGTAGCGTCGGGGAATCTGCAGGTCGCCGTCGTATTGCATCATGCCGGCGAACATGACGTCCGGGCGCGGTGCGCGGTCGAAGTGCGGAAAGTCGTCGTTCTCGAAGGCGGCACACAGTTCCATGGAACGGTCACCGCGGAAGTTGTAGAGGATGACGGCATCGCCATCGCGCACCGGACCGACGGGGCCGTCGCCATCGGCGATTACGAAGGCCTGCAGGTCCTGATCGCCGGCGCCGGTTTCATGGCGCAGCGTCTCGATCGCCTGGCGTGCCGAGCCGAAGGTCCGGCCGTCGCCGCGCACGTGCGTATTCCAGCCGCGCTCGACCATCGCCCAGTCGGCGCCGTAGCGGTCCATGGTGATGTGCATGCGGCCGCCGCCGGAAGCGATGCGGCAGTCGAGGCCGTCGCCATTCAGCGCCGCCAGCTTTTCCTCGAGCGGCTCAATGTATTCCAGCGCCGAGGTTTCACCGACGTCCCGGCCGTCGAGCAGGGTGTGCAGGCGTATCGACCGGACACCTGCCTTGGCGGCACCGTCGAGCATGCCGAAGAGATGGTGGATATGGCTGTGGACATTGCCGTCTGAAAGCAGGCCGATGAAATGCAGCGTGCTGCTGCCGCTGACACAATGCCGTGTAAGATCCCCCCACGTCGTGCCGTCGAAAATAGTGCCGTCGTTGACCGCTTCATTGACCAGTTTGGCGCCCTGGGCGAAGACGCGGCCGCAGCCGATGGCGTTGTGCCCGATCTCGCTGTTGCCCATGTCGTCCTCCGCCGGCATCCCGACGGCGCTGCCGTGGGCTTTCAGCCGGATGTTCGGGGCGTTGGCATGCAGCCAGTCGAGGCTCGGCTTGCCGGCGGAGGCAACGGCGTCGCCTTCGGGGCAGGTGCCGTAGCCGACGCCGTCCATGATGCACAGCAGGACGGGGCCGGGTCGTTTTTGGAAGGTCGGATGTTTACGCAGTTGAGTCACAGTTCATCCTGTCGAATCGGCTTACAGTGTGCGCTTGGTTGCTCAAGTGCGCTTAACGCGCGGCCCGGCCGGGCTGTCTTCCAGAACCCAGCCGGCGGCGGTGAGCTCGTCGCGGATCTGGTCGGCCCGTGCGAACTCCTTCGCCTGACGCGCCTGTTGTCGTTCCTCGACGAGCGCGAGGATTTCAGCCGGTGCTTCTTTCTCTCCTTTGTCGAGATCGAATACGGCGAGGACAGAGTCGAATTTGCGGCAGGTCGTCAGCACCAGCTCGGCCGCGTTGCCTGCGATGGCGCTGTCGTCGAGTGCCTTGTTGACGTCGCGCATAAAGTCGAAGAATGCGGCGAGTGCCTCGGAGATATTGAGGTCGTCCTCGAGCCCGGTGCGGAATGCGGACTCCGCAGTTGCGCAGAGGCTGGTGGCATCGTCGAGTCCTGCATCCGGCGAGGCGGCGGCTTCGCGCAGGCGGCGGATGAACTCATCGAATCGGCGCAGGACGGTGCGGGCCTCCTCGAGGCCGACGAATTCGATGGCATTGGTTTCGGCGTTGCGCGGGGCGCGGAAATTCAGTTTCTGGCGATAATGCGCCGCCAGCAGCAGGTAGCGGACCTCGCGGCCGGTGTAGCCGACATCGAGCAAATCGCGCAGGGTGAAGAAATTGCCCTCGGACTTCGACATTTTCTTGCCGTTGACCATGAGGTGTTCGCAGTGCAGCCAGTAGTTGACGAAGGTCTCGCCGGTGGCTGCCTCGCTTTGGGCGATTTCGTCCTCGTGATGCGGGAACATGTTGTCGACGCCGCCGGTGTGCAGGTCGAAATGCGGGCCGAGATACTTCATGCTCATGGCGCTGCACTCGATATGCCAGCCCGGCCGGCCGCGGCCCCAGGGGCTGTCCCAGGCGGTGTCGCCGTCTGCCTCGTCCCAGGCCTTCCACAGTGCGAAGTCTGCAACCGAGTCTTTTTCGTATTCATCGCTTTTGACACGGGTCCCGGAGCGCTGACCGGATCGATCGATCTGGGCGAGCTTGCCGTAGTCGGGGAATTTGTCGATCGAGTAATAGACGCAGTTGTCGTCGCTGACGTAGGCGATGCCTTTCTCGACCAGTGTCGTGATGATGTCGATCATTTCGCTGATGTGATCGGTGGCGGCGGGGTACGCCTCGGCCCGCTCGATGCGCAGCTCGTCGACATCCTCGAAAAAAGCGTCCTTGTACTGCTGGGTGAAGGCGTCGAGGCTCATGCCGGCGGCGATCGAGTCGCGGATGGTCTTGTCGTCGATATCCGTCAGGTTCATCACCTGGTTCACTTCGTAACCGCAAAAACGGAGGGTGCGACGCAGGATGTCCTCGAATATGTAGGCGCGGAAGTTGCCTATGTGCGCGTAGTTGTAGACGGTCGGGCCACAGGTGTACATCGCCGCCTTGCCGGCTTCGCGGGGCTCGAAGGCTTCCTGCCTGCGGGACATGGTGTTGTGGAATTGCAGTGCCATGAATGGGTGGAATTGCGGTTTTACGTCTTGGAATGGGTATTGTATCGGCACCTTATACGGATAACAAGGTTGCGCGTATGGCTTGCAGGGAGCGCATGGGCACCAGGAAACACCGCAGAAAAACAGTCAGAATGCTGGTCACGCCGGTCGCGGCGGTGGCTTTCCGGGCGATTCAACTACTGCCGCTGGGGGTTGTCTACAGGCTCGCCGCTGTCGTCGCCCGCCTGATTTACGCGCTGCCGTCCCGCCGCCGCCTGCTCGATGCCAACCTGGCCGTGGCGTTTCCGGAGTGGGACGGCCGCCGGCGCCAGTCCGTGGCGCTGCGGTCGCTGCGCAATGTCTGCTGCACGTTCCTTGAATTTATCTGGTTCATGCCACGCCACGAACGCATTGTCGACCATGTGACGATCGACGACGACGTATTGCAGTTGTTGCGGACCGCGGCGGACAACGGTTCGGGCTCGATTTTCCTCACGCCGCACCTCGGCAACTGGGAGTTCGCCAATCTTACACTCAATGCGCACGGCCTGCACATGACATCGGTATATGCCAAGATCAACAACCCGTACGTGGAACGCACGATCGTCAGTGGCCGGACGCGGTTCGGCGGCGGGCTGATCACCGAGCGGGGCGCGGCGAAAGCGATCATGCGGCTGCTGCGCGGCGGCCAGACGGTGGGCTTGCTGATCGACCAGAACACGCGGCCGCGGCACGGCGGGATATTCGTCGATTTCTTTTCGTTGCCGGTGCCGGTGAGCCGGGCGCCGGCGACATTTGCGCGCAAGGCCGGAGCATCCGTCATTGTTCTCTGCTGTGTGCGCGACGACCGCGACCGGTTGCATTTCAAGGCCGCAACATTGCCGCGGCCCGGGGCGGAATATGAATCGGACGAGGCCTTGATTACCGACATAAATCGGCAGACGGAGACCTGGATTCGCAGGTGTCCCGATCAGTATCTTTGGCTTTACCGGCGCTGGCTTTATCGTCCGGAGGATATCGATGCGGCAACACGGGCGAAGTATCCATTTTATTCGAAGGACGTTTGACCGCGGCCTCTTGAAAACGACCGGTGCGGCACTACCCTATCACGGGTCTGTGGGCGATTAGCTCAGTTGGTTAGAGCGCCTGCTCGACACGCAGGAGGTCACTGGTTCGAGTCCAGTATCGCCCACCACTTACCCTTCCGCGGTTTCCGGCGCTCGCCCGGCCCTGAACAGCCCGCTGGTCCATTCGTCGATGGTGCGGCGATCGATACATTGCCAGCCCAACGCCGCGTATGTTGCGCCAACGTCGTCAAACTGCCCGGTGAGGATGCCCGACAGAATGAGGTGACCGTCGGCGGCGGTGTACGTCACGAGCTCGGGGGCGATGGTGACGAGGACGTCGGCCAGGATGTTGGCGGCAACGATGTCGAACGGCTGCTCCGGCTGCCAGAGGCCGGCGGTTCCTTCGCACAGTTCGATCCCGCCGCCGGCGAGTTCGATATTTTCGCGGGCGGCGGCAACCGCGGCCGGATCATTGTCGATGGCGGTGACCCGGCTCAGCCCGAGCCGCGCCGCGGCGATCGACAGGATGCCGCTGCCGCAACCGGCGTCGAGAAAGGCTGCTCCGGGGTGTATCAGGCTGAGCTCGTCGATGTATTGCAGGCACGCCTGTGTGGT
>JASLZG010000270.1 GCA_030754995.1 Lentisphaeria bacterium | reverse complement strand
CGATATTCCAAGCTTCAAGTGAAAGTAACCCGAGATCCGGAAAGTTGGATCTTCCGCAGCCATCGCCCTACCCGCCCGTTCCCGCCGGATAGCGATCGGGAGTTTCACCGGCAAGCCGTGTGAACCGCAGCTTTGGCGGCAGTGGAAAATCGTTCGCCTCCCACTCGGCCAGCTGTTCCTTGTGCCCGAGCCGCAGCCAGCGCGCCGCCATGAACGGGTAGAACAGGTGCAGCCCCATGGCGTCCCAGGTCGAGATGCCATCGGCACCGGCGTCGTAGTCCGCCATCGCTTTCTTGAAGTACTCGTTCACCCGCACATGCTGCGAGACCCAGGAGTAAAGCCGCGGCACACTGCTGAGCCACATCGGATAGACCTTGCACTGGGTGCCCTGGCAGATTCCCGTGAAGTACTTGACATCCACCTCGACGAAGCCCTGCGCCAACCAGCGGTCGGGATAGTCGGCCCACGGATACGGGCAGAGCACGTCGACCAGCCCTTCGCGCACCCACCGCGCCACGTCGAAACTGAAGAAGCGATTGGCCGCTTCATCGCCCAAAACGACATGGACCATCTTGATCCGGTCGAACCCCTTCTCGGCCGCAACCTCATCCAGGACCAGGCGCATGCGGCGCATGAATTCAGTGAGGATGTCAGCGCGCCACTGGAGCAGGCGCTCGTCGCGATCGCCGAGGGTGCACGGGTCGACGCCGTGCTTTTCCTCGAACCCCGCCATCGCGACCGGCTCGAAGAGGAGCAGGCCGGGGTCACGGCAGAGGAAATAGCCGTAGCCGTCGATACCGGTTTCCGCCGCCGCACGGGCGCGGCTGAGCATGTATTCCTGAATCTCGGGATGCGCATAGCTGGCCTGGTGCGTGTGTTTGCCGTCCCGGTCGATGCAGTGCCACTCGGGGTGTTGGACGAATGCTATGTCGCGCGGGTTGGCGCTGTGGCGGTAGCTGCTCCACAGCCCGGGCCGATCGCAGGCATACGCCTCGATGCCGAGTTCGCGCGTATCCTGCAGCAGTCGCTTGAGCGTCGGCGCACCGCCCGGGGTGAACAGGTCGTCGTGGTGATGACAGCCGGCCAGCCAGGCCGCGACATCGGTGTTGCGGATCATCTCATAAAAGAGGTCGCGAGCGTATTCCTCGTACGTGTCGCCCTTGACAATGAGCCGCTTCGTTTCCGTATTGGCACGGTCTGCCTCCACCGCCTCGACCTCCGGCGGCGACAGCGGCACCAGCTCGATGGCACCGAGGTACACGGTGCAGCCCTGGTGCTTGATCGTCACTGTCTGGTTCGACAAGTCCGTGTACTGCCAGAAGCACGCTTCGAGGCCCTTCCACATCATGAGATCTTGCGACAGCGTGCTGAAACAAGTGGTGAAATGCCGGTCGCCAGTCAGCTTCAGCGCCGGCCCCCGGGACAGTGAGTAAACGCTGTCGCAGTCGCCGTCACCCGGCGTAATGCCGCTGTCGCCGCCCATCAGCCAGATGTAGACCGCGTACCAGCCGCTGACGTTGAGCTCGAGCGTGAGGGTGCCGCCGGGTTTGTCCAGGGGGGCGTGCAGCAGCTGCCCGCTGAACTCGTCGTTGGCATAGTCGATCAACGACCATTCGGCAAGGAGGTTCGCAGGTTCACAGGCGGAGAAGTCGGTGATCCACACGGTCGAGCGACCGTCGTCGATATCTGTTGCCGCCAGTCCAAGCGGTTGATCATAGGGCGGCTTGCCCCGCCATTTGTCAGTCACGGTTCGGGCCTCGCGGTTTTTGATGCGTGATGCATGATGGAATGTCCAGGGTCGACAAATTCAGTGGCGGGAAAACGGCACCGAAATGCCGCGTCCATCGCACCACAAGATAACGGGGGAACGGATGATTATCCCGCCACGGCTTCATTGATTTCGCGGGCAGTTTCGAGATAGGCATGGAGGTTTGAAGTTGGCGTATCGGGATCCGTGTCAGCTCCGGCGATCAAGAAATCGTGCTCCAGTTCATTCGCCATTCTCCGAAGATCGTCCCTGATCCAGCCCGGGTCTGCAGACAGGAAAACGGCGGGGCTATAGTACGCCAGAATGGAGGCTTGCGGGAAAAGGGCCCGGGCTTCCCCGAGGTCCGTACCATAGCCCAGCTGCAACTGGGAGATCTTCGGCACCCGGGCGAACAGCTCCAGCAAGCCTGACGAAGGCCCGCACGAATGAATGAGCCCGGCGTCGAACTCCTTCATCAGGTCCATGTACATGGGAAGACAGAACCGTTCGAACAGTTGAGGCGACATCATGGTCGCGGCACAGTCGCCGAAATGGATTTTCCTGCCTTGCCATCCGGTCCGGCAACAAATGGCATCCCAGAGATTGCGGTATTGCCTCATTATGTAGGAGAAAACGGCCCGGGCCACATCTTCCTCGAGCATCATGAGTTCAAGGATACGTTCGCCCAGCAACCGGAAAGCCGTTGTACATGGGGTGTGCATGGTCAGGAGGCTTCTGTCACCCTTTGCGCCGTCCCTGTGTACACCTTGAATCGAACTGACCGGGAGATCGGGGAAATGTTCTTTCAAGACGGCAACCTGTCTGAAGAGCTCCGCAAAATCAGGATGGGTTTCCCAGTCGACATCCCCCAACCCGCGAACATCATCGACCGTCTCGATGTGTGACAGGGGTTTGTCCGGCGTCCATACGGATTCATTCGGGCGGAACTCAAACCGCCCGCCGAGCACGTGGTTGAGAAAATCCAGTGGCTGAATCCCGACCCCGATGACCGGTTCAGGGTCAGAACAGCCCAAGCCGAACCGGCCGAACCGCTCGAACAGTTGTCTCTGCCTGTGCCGGTCCTGCTCGATTCGGAACAGGGGGTCCTCGTGGTATTCCCTGCCATAAACCACGCCGAAATGCAACGCCGAGTATGCCGGCATGAAATCAAGCGTGACCTCGCTCTTGATCTTTCGCAGGCCGAATGATTCGATTGCAGATTTGTGTTCGGAGGTCACAGCCGTCCGGCGGGCAGGGTTGTCTGAAGTTCAAAGACGTCGACCGGGCCGCAAAGATTGCACCGGCAACGCCGGCCACACACGGGAGAGTCCATGAAGCCGACCCGTGATCACCGTAGTGTACGGTGGCAGGTTTTTACGCCGGCGCCACCCATGCCGTGCCGAATCCGGCCGGGAAAAGGCGTCGCAGCCGGTCTTTTTCGCCGCCGTTTTTCGGTCATCGCCGGAGGGCCTCAGGAGTAATGTACCGTGACCGCGGTCACCCGCGGTGTTCTACCGGAGTTGCGCGCCCCCAGGGCCAGCCGGTACTGGATCCACACGCCCGTCGGCGCCTCGGCGGCCTCCTGGCCGTTCTCGAACCAGCTGTTCTCGCCCCGCGGCCCCTGCCACGGCACGCGCCCCAGCTCCTCCCGGGTCGCGGCAGCGCGGACCTGTGCCTTGACCCAGGTCTTGGCGGCGAGCTGCGCCTCCCACTCGATCCCGGTCACCCGCGCTGCCGCCGGCAGCTGGCAGGCACTGGAGGTGTAGATTTCCTCGTCGCTGCGGTCCATGATGTTGCCGGGGTCCACGGCCATCATGCCGTGCGGGCCCCGCGTCGGCAGGTTCACAACGTCCCTCGTCGAGAAGCCGTCGGGACCGTTCCAGTAGACGGCGGACAAGCCGACATGGTTGCCGTGCATCTTGTGGTTGGCAATGGCCAGGTCGACCCAGCCGTCCTCGTTGAAATCGGCCGCAATACAGCCCGACGCCGAGTGCGCCGGCAGGTCCGTCCGGTCGAACGCCGAAAACCCTTTGCCCGGCCTGTTCCAGTAGAGATAGCACGGGATGTCGCGCTCGGTGGTGTCCTGGTAGTTGCAGGCGAACAGGTCGAGCCGGCCGTCGTTGTTGAAGTCGGCAACGCTCATCGCATTGACGCCGCGCGAAGGCAGCAGCTGCCGGTTGTGCTCGGTGAGCCCTTCGGGGCCGTTCCAGTAGATGTAGAGGAAGGAGTCGCGCGGCCCCTCGGCGGAAGGCACATGGCCACCGAGAATCAGGTCGAGATAGCCGTTGCCGGTCAGGTCGGCGGCCTGGACGCAGGCGGCGCGTTCCACGGACAGCACCTGGGAGCGCGCCATGCTGAAGCCCTCGGCGCCGCCCCAGAGGATGAAGCTTCGGTCGGAGGCAATCTGCGGCACTACCAGGTCGAGCCAACCGTCGTTGTTCAAGTCGGCCACGAAGATCCAGCGCGGCTCCGAATAGGTCACACCGTCGAGCACCATCGACACAACGGTCGGATCGCTGGTGTTCAGACCTTCTTCGGTGCCGTGAAAAACACGGAGCTCCGGCGAGACAAAGTGCGTAGTGACCACGTCGAGGTAACCGTTGCGGTTGAGGTCGGCGCAGCAGATGCCGCCGGCCGGCGGCCCGAACTCGAGGGCCGGCCTCTCGGCAAGCCCCTGCGGGCCGCCCCGGAAGACATAAACCTGGGATTTCTCCCAGGCGCCCTCCCAGTCGTTGGCCAGGATCAGGTCCGGATAACCGCCGTCGTCAAGGTCACAGCAGATCGCATCGATCGCGCCCCAGCCGGGGATGTTCAGGAGGCGCTCCGGCGCATACCCGTCCGCCCCGCCCGGATAGATGTAGGTGTCCAGGTCTGTCCCCGTCATCGACCCCGAGATCCGGCACACCAGCACGACGACCGGGTTGCCCGCACCGGTCGGTCGGCCGATCAGGACGTCCTGGGGATTGTGTCCCTCGATGCGCACCGGCGTCTCACCGACGCCCTGCGCACCGCCGCGATAGACTACGGAGTCCACCGTCCAGCTACGCAGGTCAAAGCTCTGGCTCAGGACGATGTCGTCACAGCCGGTGCCGTCGAGGTCGGCGAGCGCGACGCCGTTGGCGCGGAAACTGTCCAGCGGCGTGCGCCGACTCTCGGAATAGCCCCCGCTGCCGCCCCGGTAAATCCAGGATACCTCCCGGTCTTGCCGCTCTTCCTGGCAGGCAAAGACCAGGTCCTGGTAGCCGTCGCCGTTGACATCTCCCACAGCCACGGCCATTGCGTGACGGCACGCGAATGTCAGCGGCTGGCCGAAGCTGCGGTCCGGCAAACACGGTACCAGGTGCGACGCCTCGAGCCTCGAGACAAAGACGCAGGGCCGCCCGTCCAGCACGGTCATGCCGACCTTCGGTGCCGAGATGTGACCGTTCGGCTGGTTGGCGCTCTCGTCGTAAGCGGCCCATTCATGGAACTGGCGCCATTGCTCGGGATCGGGGCAGATCGAGGCGGCCCAGGGTGGTGGTTCCCCGGCCACCGGGTCTGCCCCGTCCAGGTCGACCGGGACAACCGTGAAGCGGGCCGCTTCGATCCCGTTGGCGCCGCCCCAGAACACCTTGACCTCGCCGTTCTTCGCCCGCACCGCCAGGTCTGCAAAGCCGTCCCCGTCGAGGTCCCCTGCCCCGAGACCGACGGCCCGTCCGGCCGCCAGCACGGGGATCTCGAATCCGGGCAGCAACATCGACTCCGTCGACTCCAGCGGCCCGGTGACAACCTCCTCGAAGCGCTTCGGCTCGAACCCCATCTCCGTCTGGTAGAAGACCCTGACCTTGCCGGCGCACAGAAACGCCAGGTCCAGCCGGCCGTCGCCGTTGAAGTCGCCTGCTGCGATCGACCGGCAGAGCGGCGCCGGCAGCATCTGCACGCGGCTCTCGCTCCAGCCCGCGGCACTGCCGTAGTAGATAACCGCGTTTTGCTGGTTGGTGATGCCGTCGAACCACATGCCCACAACCAGGTCGTCGTAGCCGTTGCCGTTGAGATCGGCGATCACTCCGGCGCGGGCGCCGCCGGACGGCAGCTCGATTCGGCTCTCCTCGTCGAACGGCGTCGAGTACCCGTAGATCGGCGGGCACTCGCCGTCGTCGTGGCTGTTGCAGAAAACCAGGTCGAAGTAGCCGTTGCCCGTAATGTCGTGCTGGTGAATACGCTGCAGCACGCCGGCCCGGGAAACGTACAGGTTGTGCCCGGCATTGCCGAAGGTGCCGTCAATGAAGTCGGCGAAACCCGCCTGCCTCCAGACCTTCGAGCGTGGAGTCGAAGAACTCATGTATCACTCACGTTTCGGATTCACTGTCATCGCGTCGGCCGCGGCTGGATGAGATGGAGGAACCCGGCCATTAAAAGAGCTGACGGCATTATTCCGCACGGCAAAGATTTAGCACTTGAACTCGCTGCATCGGTTAAATACAGTGGTCTGGGCGCGTTGTTGTCCCGCCGCGATTCCCGGGTAACAGGCGCCTCAAGTCGACGGTGTTCAGGCATCAGGCGAACTCTATCACCGGGATCGGTGGAACGCCAGCCTACATGACAAAGGTGACAGGGGAGGAGAAACGATGAAGGCACTCTACACGGAACGTCCCGGAGAATACGGTCTCGTGGAGAGACCAAAACCCACGGCCGCCGTGGATGAGGCGCTGGTGCGCGTTACCAGTGCGGGACTGTGCCACACGGACGTGATCATCCGCGCCGGCAAGGCCGGGCACGTGCGCTACCCGGTCATTCCGGGTCATGAATTTGCCGGCGTCGTGGAGGCGTGCGGGCCGGCGGTCGGGGCGCTCGCCCCCGGCGACCGGGTTGTCGTGCAAACACAGTCCTCGTGCGGCCACTGCGCCGCGTGCGCCGCCAGCGATCCGGCTGGATGCAGCGACTGCCTCGAACACGGCTCCAGCCTCGACGGCGGCTTCGCCGAG
>JASLZG010000026.1 GCA_030754995.1 Lentisphaeria bacterium | reverse complement strand
ATGCTTACCGGACGATCGCCGAGACCTGGTAGCCCCACCGGCACACTGAAATCTGCAACACGTCTTCCCCAATGATGAAGGTCAAGATCTGCGGCATCACAAATATCGATGACGCCCGCCACGCCGCCGGGTGCGGTGCCGATCTGCTCGGATTCGTCTTCTTTCCGAACTCACCGCGGTATGTGACGCCGGAGGCGGCCGCAGCAATCATTGGCGAACTGCCGGCCACCGTCGAGAAGGTCGGCGTATTCGTCGACGAGACGAACGCGGCGATGGCCGATATCGCCCGGGCGTGTGGCCTCACCCGGATTCAGATGCACGGTAACGAGTCGCCCGGACAGGTGGCGGATATGCAGGAATTCGAAGTCTTCAAGGCTGTCGCCCTGCAGCGGACCGAGGACCTCGTACAACTCGAGGACTACGCCGGCTGCACATTTCTTGTTGACACCCCCGGGCCGGGTTACGGCGGCACCGGGAAAACCGGCGACTGGCAGCTGGCGAGCGCCGCCGCCGCCAGCCGGCGGATTTTTCTTGCGGGCGGCCTGACACCCGGGAATGTCGCCGACGCCATCTCGGCAGTGCAGCCGTACGGCGTTGACGTCTCGTCCGGTGTCGAGCGTGCCAAGGGGCAAAAAGATCACCATCAGGTGGCCGCTTTCATTGCCGCCGCGAAAGCGTCGACGGAAGTGAGCCCATGAACTCCTACCGGACATACCGGCATCTCGGCGGCGGGCTCCGCATTGTCGTGCTGTTGAGCCTCTGCAGCATCACGGCGGCAGGGCAGGACGAGAAGAAACCGGTGCTGCGCAACAAATACGAATACTACGCGAACGGCAAGCCGAAACGCAAATATTCCGTGTACACACGGCACGGCCGGACGGTCTCCCACGGTTATGAAATCGCCTACTATCCGAATGGCAACTCTATGAGCAAGGTGGGCTATCAGCATGGCGTCCGCCACGGCACCGGTGTTTTCCTGCATGAGAACGGCAAGAAGCGGGAGCAGGGAAAGTTCGCCGGGAACCACAAGCAGGGCACCTGGACACAATGGCGCGAGGACGAGACGAAGTATCGCGAGATCGTCTACGACGACGGCAATCGCCAGGGGCCATACATCGAATGGCACCCGAACGGCAAAGTCGCGGAACGCGGCGACTACGTGGATGATGTCAAGGAAGGCGCCTTTACCGTGTACTTCGACAGCGGCGGCAAACGCCGTCAAAGTACATTCCGAAACGGCCAGCGGACGGGCAAGGTCACCGACTGGTATCCAAACGGCAGGAAACGCTCGACGATCATCTACCACGACGGCATACGCCACGGGTCCGCGGCCTGGTGGAACGATGCAGGCGAACTGGTGGCGCGCTGCGAGTTTGACGACGACAAACCGGTCAGCGGCACGGTCATTGATCTTGGCGAGGACGACGCCCACTGGTTCCTGCGCACCTACGACAGGGGATGGCCGGTGTCGCAGTTGCTCTACGAAAACGGCGCACCGAAAAACGGCATCTACCGGCAGTGGTACTCCAGCAGCCGCAAGAAAAGCGAGGGCATGTACGAAGACGGCAAGAAACAAGGTGTCGAGGTCAACTGGTACGAGTTCGGCCCGGTCGGCGAGGAGAAAGGCGGCATCCTCAGCCGCTGCACCTGGGTCGACAACAAGATCCACGGCACCTATACCGAGTGGTTCAAGAACGGTCGCAAACGCTGGGAGATCACCTTGGAGAACGGCATCAAGCACGGAGCGGAGCGAGCCTGGGACGGTTTGGGAAACCTCATTGCCTCGGGCGAAAACCGCGACGACAAGCCGTGGTACGGGACCGTCCTGGTGACCAACGGGGGCGTTTCCCGTTACGGGCGTTTTGTCGATGGCGTTGAACAGCAGATCATCATTGAGCAAACGGAGTTACAATGACCTACACCGATTACCTGAACAAGCTTATCGCCGGCACCGACCTGAGCGCCGACGAGACGACCGATGTGATGGACCAGTTGATGGACGGCGAACTGACCCCCGCCCAGGTTGCTGCCTTCATCACTGCCCTGCGCATCAAGGGTGAGACCACCGACGAGATCTCCGCCGCCGCCCTCAGCATGCGGCGCCACGCAACGCGCATCGACGCCGGCGCACCGCCGGTCGTCGACACCTGCGGCACCGGCGGCGACGGCAGCGGCACCTTCAACATTTCCACGACGGCAGCCTTCATCGCTGCGGGCGCCGGCGCGAAAATCGCCAAGCACGGCAACAAATCGGTATCAAGCCAGTGCGGCAGTGCCGATGTTCTGGCGGCGCTGGGCGTCAACCTCGACATCACCCCGGAACAGGTTGGCAATTGCGTGCGCGACGTCGGGATCGGCTTTCTGTTCGCGCCAAAACTTCACGGCGCCATGAAGCACGCGATCGGCCCGCGCCGCGAGCTCGGTGTCCGTACCATCTTCAATATGCTCGGACCGCTGACCAATCCGGCGGGCGCCACCGCCCAGGTCATCGGTGTCTTCGACGCCGCACTGACCGGGGTTTTCGCCGAGGTCCTCAACAAGATGGGATCCAGCCGCGCGATGATTGTCCACGGCAGCGATCACCTCGACGAGATCACTCTCACCGGCACGACCCAGGTGTCGGAGCTCAAAGACGGCAAGGTCGAGACCCGGCAACTGGACCCACTGGAATACGTCGGTTCGTTGTGCAGTGCAGAGGCGCTCAAAGGCGGCGACGCCGAGGTTAATGCCGGCATCCTGCGGGACATCCTGGGCGGCGCCGAAGGGCCGAAGGCGGACGTTGCCAAGCTCAACGCCGCGGCCGCCATCTACGTCGGTGGCCTGGCGGACGATCTCGGCGCCGCGTACGGCAAGGCCGGCGACGCGATCGAATCCGGTGCCGCGAAGCAAAAGCTGGATGACCTGGTCGCGGCGGCCAGTTAGCAGCCCGGCACGGGAATCCTTACGCCCCGGTCATTTGGCAATCCGACAAATCAGCCGCCGGCCGTCAGGCGCCGGGTGATTCGCGGCTGTCGACGCCACGCTCGAGCTCACCGGCCTTGCGGAGTTCGCGTTTGACGATCTTGCCGGCGGCGTTCTTCGGCAGCTCGGGCAGGAAGAAAACCTTGCGCGGCACCTCGTGATTGCCGAGATGCTCGCGGCAGAAGCCCCGCAGATCGGCTGCTGTCGCGGCGTCTTCCGCGGTCAGGGCGATGTAGGCGACGGGGATTTCCCCGTGCAGCCCACTCGGTTCACCGATGACCGCGGCTTCGCCCACTGCTTCGTGCTGGTAGAGGATCTCCTCGACGACGCGCGGATAAACGTTCATGCCGTTGACGATGATCATATCCTTCATGCGATCGACGATGTGGAAGTAGCCGTCGTCGTCCTCGGTGCCGAGGTCGCCGGTACGAAACCACTCGTCGAAGAACGCCTCCGCGGTCTCTTCCGGGCGCTGCCAGTACCCCTTCATGACGTTCGGGCCGCGCACACAGATTTCTCCGATTTGGCCGTGCGGCAATTCGTTGGCGTGGTCATCGAGTATTGTCATCTCGACGTCCGGCACCACGGTGCCTACCGAGCCGATGACACGCCTGCCGCCGATGGGATTGACGCAGGTCACCGGTGAGCATTCGGTCGGACCGTCGCCTTCGTAAATGAGTTTGCCGTAACGCTCCTCGAACTGCTTGAGAATTTCGACCGGCATGGCGGCACCGCCGGAGAGGCAAAGCCTGAGGCTGTCGAGCTTGGAATCCGCCGTTTCAGGCAGGCGCAGCAAGACGTTGTACATGCTGGGCACCGCCATGAAGACGGTGGCGCCGGTTGCCGCAATCGTGTCGGCGACCAGGTTGGGCTCGAACTTCGGCACCGGCGCAAAGGTGCAGCCGTGGAGCAGCGGAAACAGCATGCCGACAGTCGCTGCAAAGGCGTGGAACATCGGCAGCACGACGAGCATGACGTCTTCGCCGGGGACCAGGCCCATGGCGATACGGATACTGTTGGTGTTGCTCGCCAGGTTGCGATGAGTCAGCATCGCGCCCTTTGGCTTGCCAGTGGTGCCGGACGTGTAGATCAGTACGACGATGTCCTCGTCGACGTCGAACTCGACCGGCACCGGCGCCTCAGCCGCGCACAGCAACTCCGGCCAGTCCCGGTCGGCCGGATCTGACTTCTCCGCGCCGATGCACACGGCGAACTCGATGGCGGGCAAATCGGCGCGGATGGCATTGACCGCCGGCGTGAACGCCTCGAAATAAATCAGCGCCCGAGCCCCTGAGTCGTTGAGGATGTAAGCCACCTCTTTCGGGTTCAACAGCAGATTGATCGGTACCACTGTGGCGCCGGCCTTGACAATGCCGAAGTAGGCAACGGCAAAAAAGTCCGAGTTGATGCAGTACAGCCCGATACGGTCACCCTTGACAATGCCCAATGCCTGCAGATTGGCGGCAACCGCATCGGAGCGTTTGTCGAAGGTGGTGAAATCGGTGGTCTGGCCGTTGAAATTGATCGCGGTGTGCCCGCCGCAGGTCGCCGCGGTCTTCGCAAAAAGCGCCGGCAGCGGTGCAATGTGTTCGCTCATGTGACTGCAAGTTGGGTGGATGGGTTATCCGATTGTAGTGAAGCTGTAAGATACGACGGAATCACGAAAGTTGAACGCCCCCCGTGAAGCGAATCCTCCCGGGCATCGAATTGACCCTGTCGCCGTTGATTCAGCTCACTGCGAGGATTGCACCGTTCCAGCATGTATTCCCCATTCGGTGAACGCGGGCAAATATCATGAAACTGTAATTGCCGCATGTCGCCGGACGGAACCGCAGTGCGGCGGATACAACAGGGCCATGCAACCGGGTCCGCGCCACTCCTCCTACTCTCCGCGGCCATGGCCGCCGGGCGTGTTCTTGTCGAAAATTTCCGTCAGGAACCCGAGCCCGAAGATTTTCTGGATCGGTTCGATATACTCCCATTGCGGATCATCAATGGTTCCGGTGACACGGCTGTCGAGCAACGTTGTCAGCTTGCGAACCAGCGGGTCGATGATCGGGATCTTGATCGCCTCGCGGAGGTCCTGGGCGCGCTTTAGCGGTACGGCCTTGACACGGAAGTCCAGCGCGCGCGTCGGCCAGCTGTAATAGCCACCGGCGCGGACCGCGACGAGCTCACCGTTGCTCTCGAGGTCGGGCATGTAGACACGGTCGCCCTCGAATTGCAGTGAACTGTCGAACTCGGTGATCTTCGCCAGTTGCCCGGTCTTGAACATCTTGTCGAGGAAGCCCAGGAAGTCGGCCAGCACAGGAATACCCCAGAAATCACCGCCGCGCACCATGACGTTGCCGGCGCCGGTCAGTTGCAGTTTCTCCGAATTCAGGTCCATTGTGACATCGATGGCACCGTGCAGCCGCCCTGCTTCGTCGGCGGCGTCACCTTTCAACAGACGCCCATAGCGCACGTTCTGCGCCCCCAGCTTTGCGGTGCCGGTCCCGGTTTCCCAGTTGTAGGTGTTGCGACCGGTCAACTGGCCGCCGAGCCAGGTCGTTTGGATCCCGTCGATTTCGAATCCGTCGGCGCCTATCGTGACGTCCCCGGAGAAGTCCTGCAGCGTGATTTTTTTCTCGTAGTAGAGATGCGCCGCCGTCACGTCGAAACGATTCTGTGGTTGCAGTGTGCCGTCCGTGGCCACCTCGGCCAGGCGCCAATCTCCGAACTCGATGTCGCGCCATGTCGATCGGTGGCTGATCGCGCCGGCGCCGATGCTGAAATCGCTGGCTACTCCACGGGCGACCATGCCACTCCGCCACTCGGCCCGGTCGCAAGTGCCGCGGCCGGCGATCTTCTCGAGCGCGGCGCCGGTACACTGCAATTCGACAACCGGGTTGTCGAGCTGCTCGATCTCGCCGATCGTCGCCTGCGGGGCGCTCACCTTCATATCAAAGCGCCCCGGCTGCCATTTGAGCGCCACGGCGGCATTGGCCGTCTCGATGCCGGCGCCACTGTAGATGAGTGTCCCGGCGTGGCCGGCAAAGGTCAATGGCCCATCATCCCGGACACTGCCATCGAGAGCAAGGCCGCCGGCCTGCAATTGGCTGCCCAGTTTCAGGCCCCCGATCTGCAGGTGCCGGACAAGGGTGCTGCGGTTGGCCCGGCTGAAACTCGTGTCAACGTCTTTGAGCACCAGGTCGCCACAATCGGCTCGAGCGATCGACGCGGCACTCTCAAGGATATTGTCGGCAATGACATTCTCCGAACGGACGTCGGCCAGGCGCCACTTGTCCATCTCCACGGTTTCACTGTGGGCGGCGATTTCCAGGCGGTCCGGAGCCACGTCGGTCCTGAACCTGGTCGCCCCGAAAACGCTCGTGCCGTTGCTCGCACGGGTGAGCGTGCCGGTGATCCGCGTAGTCTCACCGAACTCCACGTCGGCCTGACAGTTCTGCAGATACCAGCCAGCGACATTGGCTGCATCCACCTCGATACTGCCCAAGGACCGGCGGTCGAAGAAGTAGAGTTTGGCAACGCCCGAGGCCAGCGCCACATCGTCCACGGTGAACCGCCCGGCATCGACGTTGACCGTGGCGAGGTACGCATCGGGGTCCATCAAACTGTGCCAGCCCTGTAAGGTGACCATGGGCGGTTCGGCAAATTGCAATCCCCAGATCGCCGGCGCCTGGCGCCAGGGCCTGGAGATCGTCCCGAGCAGCACCTCCACCGGCAGGCCGCTGACGGCACTGTACACCAGGCGCTTCCGGCCAGGCGCCAGATCGTAGATCATTGCGGCGTTGGCACCGTGACTGCCCTGTTCGAGGCGCAGGCCGTCGATGACGACGCAATGATTGTAGAAATCAATATAGAAATCCCCGGACGCGCGCGACATCGGCAGCCCCTTGTAGCGGAAATTCCTGAAAGTCACCTCACCCTGGATCCACAACACCAGGTTACCGTCGTCGTCATAATACCGATGCAGATCGTACTCGAACTGCCGCGTCGTCGCCGGGTTCCAGGTGTAATCCTTCCACGTTTTGAGGAACCCCTCGCGCGCGTCCGGTTTGAGGTACAGGGGCGCCAGCTCGCGGGGATCGCCGTCGTACGTGATGTGGGCGATCAGCTCGTTGCGATCGAGAAGGACCTGTCCGTGTACCTTGACGTTCGCATGCTCACCCAACCGCAGATCCAGTTGCTTGACGTCTGCAATACCGTCCGCCACCGAGGCGGCAAGCTCGACATCGGCAATGGCCGCATCGAAAAGCCGGGCCCGGGCGACCGACAACGTCAAATCGTAGGCCCACGCCTCCGATTGACGCAGCGGCGACTTCTGCAGAATCACCTCGCCGCGCGGGCGGGTATCGCCGAAATCGATGTGGTCGAGGGCATCACTCAGTTTCGGCTGCACTGCCCGGACGATAGCGTGCGGAAAAGCGTTGTAGGCCAGGCGCCCGGAAATTTCGTCACTGCGCAAGTCAAGTTCAAGCGCCCCGGTGACGACGTCGCCGCGGGAATCCTTCGACCCTGTAGTGCCGCTGTCAATGACCATGCGGAACTTGCGAATCTTCATGATATCGGCAGTGAGGTGCGCTTCGATCAGCAGGCTGTCGACATTAAGATGACGATAGGTGAAATCCGACACGATCAGCGTCGCTTGCAAATCGCTGCGGCTGACATCGTCCACGTCGATGTTGAAGGTGATCGAAAGCTCGGCATTCGCAGTCGGCCGGCGGGCGTTGCAGAATTCCGCCAACTCAACGACGACACGCCTCTGCCCCGCCGTCATGCCCTCCAGCAGTGGCTCCAGCGAAACCAACGGACTTTCCTTCGGCAGTGTCTCCGGGGGAATCAGCCGGCCCTGCACCGTGACCTGGACAGCGCCGATACTGCAGACCGCGGACCGCATCTGCACGGCGCCGTCACTGATAAGCAGTTCGACACCGAGCTGCGTGACCGCGAGCGTGCCGGTTGCTGTCGGGTCGACCAGTGCAAGGGCCAACGCGCTGTCACCGCCACGGATGTCAATCCGCGTTGGTTTCAACTGACGCCGCAGCAGTGCTGTGACGTCGAGCTCGACCGTCATCATCTCGGCAGTCACCAGTGTGCGGTCGGCAACCCGCGCGTCGCGTACGGTGATCCCGTCGAGCCGGATGCCGCGCACAATGCCGGCGCGCATCCGTTCGATTTCGACATGAAACCCCTCGGCAGCGAGCCCGCGCTCGAAGCGGTCGACGAACGCCCGGGGCAGCCCGCGCCATTCGCACCAGGCATCGACCATGATGACGATGGCGAGCAATACCGTGATGAACCAGAAGCAGAAACAGCCGAACTTTCGCTTGCGGCTGCGGCCGCTGGGCGGCTCGTCTCCGGTACCTTGAAGGAGATTGTTACTCACGTATTTACAATGAGTTAAGGAATCTGAAGCCGTCTCTTCAGGAATCGCGGCCGTCGTTGTCTGGGCGATTCCAGCCAAGACCCGACAAATCAATGTAATTCTTTCTATTCAAGAAGGTTACATTGAATAGATGATAAAGTTAGCCGATCTTGCGCCGGCGCATTTCAATCGGCGGATGAACGGTTAGGTTATACCGGTTTAGCTTAATTCCAATTGTATGTCTGCCCGCCTTGTCGCCAATTCCGGCGCCCGGCTATCGCAGCACCCCACACGGAGGACACCAAAGCGGAGAACAGGAAACCGATAAATCTTTTTTTTCTGGGGTCTGGGGCAATTGCCGTGCCCACCCTTGCGGCTTTGCACGACGCACCCGACATTGACTTGATCGGCTGTACCACACAGCCGGATCGCCCGGTCGGTCGCAAACGACAGTTGGCACCGACGCCAGTTGGAGCGTGGTGTGCCGAGCATGGATTGGATACCTTGAAACCCGATTCTGTGAACAAGCCCGAGTTTTTGAATGGTTTGAGCGGGCTCTCGATCGATTTTATTTTGGTTTTCTCGTTCGGTCAGATTCTGAAAAATGATCTGCTTAGTCTGCCGAGGCGTGAATGTTTGAATATTCATGCCTCGCTGTTACCCAGGTATCGTGGCGCATCGCCCATTCAAGGGGCCATCCTCGGGGGCGAGGAAAAGACCGGTATATCGTTCATGCGTGTCGTGGCGGCTCTTGATGCCGGCCCAGTGTTCGACCACCGTGAACTGAAACTGACCGGGACGGAAACGGCCGCCGGTCTGGAGGAACAGTTGGCGCAACTCGCAGCCGACTCCGTGTGCGACGTGATATACCGCATCGACGATGGCTTGCTCAGCGCGGTTCCCCAATCCGATGCCGAGGCCACGTACGCCGGTAAAATCAGCAAGAGCGACGGGCAGATCGACTGGCAACGACCGGCCGAGGAAATCGACAGGCATATCCGTGCCTTCAATCCATGGCCCGGCGCTTGGTTCATCCTTGACGCCGGCCGCAAAGCACGACGGATCACAGTCACGCAGGGCAAAGTCACGCCCGGCAACACTGCCGCCCCCGGAACTGTCGTTCAGGCAGACAAACATGGCTGGCGCGTACAATGTGGTCGCGACCAGTATCAGATTCTTAAGCTTATCCCAGCAGGGAAGCCGGAAATGCCCGGCCCCGAATTCCTGCGTGGGTGCCAACTTCAACCCGGTCTGGACCGCTTATGAGCCGAGATATTCAGTGGGCAACTACCGTATCCCGCTTTCGGCGCAGAGACTGGAGAGCCATTGTGAAACATGAAACAGATCATCATCAACTGCGAACAGTTGCAGACACGTATCGCTGTGTCTGTGGAGGGGCGCCTCGACGAATATCAGGTCGAGCACAGGGGGGAAGAGCGGATCGTCGGCTCCATCTACAAGGGCCGGATTCGCAACCTCGAAGCCTCGCTCCAAGCTGCATTCGTTGATATCGGCATGGACAAAAATGCTTTCCTTCACTACTGGGACATGGTCCCGGCGACCAAGGAAATGCTCGAGATGGAAGGCGCTGACGACGAAGACAGCGCCGACAACGACACGGACGACGAAAGCAGCGAAAATACTGCTGATGACGCCCACGGAGGCGATCAGGCCCCCGGTAACAGCCCGAATCGCAACAACCGGTCCCGGTCCCGCAATCGCGACCGCCGGCGCGACGACAGCGACCAAAGCGGTAACCGCCAGGATAACGATCAGAACCGTGGGCGCTCCGACATGGGTCGCGGCAACCGCGACGGCCGACGGCCGCGGTCCGAGGGTGACCGCCACTCCGGCGGTGAACAGTCACCAAACCGCTCACGCAATGATCGGGAACGCCGTGGCCGGGACGACAGACGCAACAGTGATCAGCGCGACCAGCGTGCGTCGCGCCCACGCACCCCCAAGGGTCGCGGCAGCAGCGAGCAGCCGGCCAAATCCGCCGGCCTGCTCGGACGCATCAAGTCCCTTTTTTCCGGCAGTCCGGACACCTCGGCACCACTGGAAAAAAAGCAGCGCAGATCGCAGCAGCAGACCGCCGAAGAAGGCGGGTCGTCACGTAACCGGCGACGCCGGCGTGGCCGCCGCGGCGGCGGTGAGCGGCAGAGCGGCACCGCCGAGAGCCGCCAGACGACACGTCCGGACCGGCGCCCCAGGCAACAACGGCGCCGCCCTGGCGATCGCGAGGGCGATCGCGCTGCGCGTGACGCCGAAATTGCCGAAATTCCGAACAAGTTCAAGGTCAGTTCGGAAGTCATCGTTCAGGTCACCAAGGGCATGATCGGCAACAAAGGCCCGCGCGTCACCACCAACCTCAGCCTTGCCGGCCGCTATGTCGTCATCCTGCCGAATTCCTCCCATCGCGGCGTCTCGCGGAAGATCGAGGATCGCGAGGAACGTTCGCGCCTGCGCAGCATTCTGATGGGCATGGACCTGCCGAAGAACATCGGCATCATCTGCCGTACGGCCGCCGCCGGGCTCGACGAAGATGCCCTGCGTGTGGATATCCAGATCATCCTGGATAAATGGCATGCCGCAAATAAGCTGCGTGAACGCGGCGCACCTATCTGCATCTACCAGGAACCCGGCTTGCTCGAACGCGCCATTCGAGACCTGCTCAGCGACGATGTCGATGAGATTGTCGTCGACGACCAGGCCGCCTACGACCAGACCGTCTCGTTCCTCGACCGCCTGCAGCACAAGGACCGGACGCAGGTCAAGCTGTACGACCGACCGACCCCGATCTTTGAGCACTACAAGCTGACGGCGCAAATCAGCGGCATCTTTCAGCGCAAAGTGCCACTGCCCAGCGGCGCCGAGCTGTGCATCGATGAAACCGAGGCGCTCATCGCCATCGATATCAACTCCGGCCGGAGCAACAAGGGCAAGGACCATCCGGAAACCATCCTCAACACCAATCTCGAGGCGGCCCGTGAAGTCGCCCGGCAACTGCGGCTGCGCAATATTGGCGGCCTGGTCGTCGTCGACTTCATCGACATGCGGTCACGCGAAGATCGCAACGCCGTCTACAAAGTCATGAAAGACTGTGTCGAGTCCGACCGCGCCCGCACCCGGCTGTTGCCGATCTCGCGGCTCGGCCTGCTCGAAATGACCCGGCAGCGGGAATATGCCAGCCTGCAGGACTCGACGTTCGAGGCCTGTCACTACTGCTCCGGCAAGGGCCTGGTGAAATCTTCGCACACGATCAGTGCCGAGCTCCAGCGGCGCCTGCGCGAACTGCTGCAGCGGGACAAGGGCACGCCGCACATTCGCGTCACCGTGAGCCCGATCGTCCTCGACCGCCTGCGCAATCACGACTCGCGCATTCTGCATGAGATGGAGAAGCAGTTCGGCGGCAATCTCACGTTTCGCGCCGATCCCGGCATGCATCAGGAAGAATTTCAACTGACCAATGTCGATACCGGCAAGCGCATCTGAACCACAAAGACCCGAGCAACTCAGGAATCACATGAAATACGACGCCAATGGTGCCCTGCTTGAAAGTGCCATCGACGGACTCCCCGAGCCCATCCGAGGGAAAGTCCGCGATATTTACGTGTTCGATGATTGCCTGATGCTGGTGGCCTCCGATCGCCTCAGCGCATTTGATGTCGTCATGCCCAACGGCATTCCCGACAAGGGCAGGGTCCTGACTTACTTGTCGAAATTCTGGTTCGAAAAATTCGACTGGATCACCAACCACCTGATCAGCATGGACATCGCCGATTACCCGGCGGTGACACATCCGTACGCCGAGGACCTCCAGGGCCGCTCGATGCTGGTCCGGAAACTCGAACCAATGCCTGTCGAAGCCGTCGCCCGCGGCTACCTGATCGGCAGCGGCTGGAAAGATTACCAGCGCAGCAGCAGCGTCTGCGGCATCAGCCTCCGCACCGGCCACAGCCTGGCCGGCAAGCTCGACGATCCGCTGTACACCCCGGCCTACAAAGCCCCGAAAGGTGAGCATGATGAGAACATCACCTACGCCCGGACCATCGAACTGGTCGGCGCCGAAGCCGCCGCCACCGTGCGCGACTTGACCCTCAAGCTTTACAGTGAGGCCGCCGCTTTTGCCCACACCAAAGGCATCATTATCGCCGATACCAAGTTTGAATTCGGCCTCGACGGGGAAGAGATTATCCTGATCGACGAAGTGCTGACGCCGGATTCCAGCCGCTTCTGGCCGATCGAGGCGTACGAGGTGGGCACGAGCCCGCCGAGCTTCGACAAACAGTTCGTGCGCGACTGGCTCGAGACTCAGGACTGGGGTAAAACCCCGCCGGCACCGAACCTGCCGGACGAAGTCGTCGAAAAGACCCGTGAAAAATATCTCGCAGCATACGAAGCCCTGACCGGCTCACTGCTGCCGGAAAACCCGGTGGTTCTTGAAACACGGTGACTTGTCGCCGTACAGGGGCGTAAAATCGAACATTTACCAAAGGACCGGAGTCTCAGAGCCATGCCAACACCTGCAACCCGCTTTCCTGCCGCCCTGTCGCTGCTGCTCGGTTGCCTCGTTGCGGTCACCGCCTTTGGCGGGCCGGACGACTGGAAACCGGAAGCCTCCTGGGGCCCCTATCGCGAACGCGGTACCGGCAAGCTTATCAAGAAAGCCGAGCTCGCCGAGAAGAAAGGGAAATACAAAAAGGCGCTCGGCCTCTATCGCAAAATCCACAAAGAATCGGTCAACCTCAAGAACAAGGGCAAAGCCCTGGTCAAACAGGGTGACTGCCTGGAGCAGCTGGAGGAACCATGGAAAGCTTTCGAAAAATATCGCGAGGCGGTTGACGAATATCGCAGCCACATCGCCTTCAACAAGGTGCTCGAGGCCGAGTTCGCGCTTTCGCACCGGTTCGGCCACAAGAAGCAGCGCGACCGCTTCCTCTTCATAACCTTTTCCACCGAAGACAAAGCGGTCGATATCCTCGACCACATCGTGACCGTCGGGCCGTACTCCAAAATAGCTCCGAAAGCGATGCACCGGGTCGGCATGATCCGCATCGATCAAGAGGATTACGAGTCCGCCATCATGCGGTTTCGCCGCCTGTTGAAACAGTATCCCCGCCACGCCATCGCCGCCGACGGCCGTCTCGACCTGGCCCGCACGCTGCTGCTTGAAGCCGAAGTCGGGGACGGCGACGGCACGCTGGTCCGCGAGGCCCGCTCCAGCCTCGACCGGTTCATCGAGAGTTACCCCGGGCACGCCCGTTTCGACGAGGCAAAAGCACTCGTGCTGAACGCCAAGAGCATGGAATCTGCACGCCTGCTGGATCTGGCACAATTCTACCTGCGTGAGGCCCACTACCGCCCCGCCGCCGCCAAGCAGTATCTCAGCGATATCGTCATGCACTACCCCGGATCCGACACCGCCGGCATGGCCCGGATCATACTCAATTCACTGGAACATCACCAGGCCGGTCCGGAGAAAAACTGATGCGATCGAACGCTGTCATTCTGATCGCGCTCACCCTGCTCAGCGGCTGCGCCCATTACCAGGTCGGTTCGACCGGCGACCCGGCGCTCAACACCATCCGCATCGGCCGCATCCACAACGCCACCGACGAACCCAGGCTCAATGCCTGGCTGCGTGGTGAATTCGCCGCCGGCTTCATGCGCGACGGCTCCATGAACGTCGTCAACGACGGCACTGCCGACTGCATTCTCAACGCCACGATCACCAACTACGAACTGCACCAGATCGGCCAGACGGAGACCGCATCAAATGACCGCGATCAGCGCCTGGCGCGCACCATCATCTGGGCCGTCGACGTGCGGATCGAGTATACCATCGAGCGGGCCGACGGCTCGGCCTATATCGCGGCCACAACGGCCAGCGGCCGCGCCGAGTTTTCCGAAATCATCGACCTCGACGTCGTCCGGAAAGACGGCCTGCGCCAGGCAGTCTACGACGCCGCCGGCCAGGTCGTCGCCAACGCCACCGCCCCCTGGTAGACCGCCGCAAATGTTGCGAATCATGGTATCGCCGGTTAACGGCGGCGGCGTCGCTGGTGTTCAGCTCGTCCGGTGTTATCCTTCTGCATGGACGCGCAACGCATAGATACGATTGTCGAAACGCACGACCTCCCGACCTACCGCCGACAACAGTTGCTGCACGCCTTTTTCACGGAGAACTGCGCCACCTTCGATGACGTCACGACGCTGTCGAAATCACTGCGCACCTCGATCGACCTGCCGGCAATGACCGTCCGCAAGCGCCGCCTGCTGGTCTCCAACGAGGGCAATGCCTTCAAGGCACTGGTCGAGCTCGACGACGGCAAACTGATCGAGACCGTGCTGCTCGAGCCCAAGCCCGGCCTGTGGTCGTGCTGCATCAGCAGCCAGGTCGGGTGCCTCATGAAATGCTCCTTCTGTGCCACCGGCCGGCTCGGATTCACCCGCCACCTCACCAGTGAGGAAATCACCGACCAGGTTCTGTTCTGGCGCCAGTACATTCGGGCCGAAGGGCTCGAGGCAAATCTGCGTAATGTCGTTTACATGGGCATGGGCGAGCCGTTCCACAACAAGGACGCGGTCTTTGCCAGCCTGCGGGAGCTGACCAATCCCGAGACCTTCAACATCGGTGCCCGCAGCATTTCCGTGTCCACTTCCGGCCTGGTGCCCGCCATCGAAGAGTTCACCGACCAGTTTCCGCAGATCAACCTCGCCGTCTCTCTGCATGCCGCCACCGACGAGCTGCGCCAGCACCTGATGCCGGTCAACAAGCCGTATCCGCTCGAGAAACTGCGGGCGGCCATGGATTACTATGTCGACAATACGAACCGCAAACTCTTCATCGAATACATCATGCTCGACGGTGAGAACGACCAACCCGCCCACGCCGAGAAGCTCGTGCAATACATCCGTGGCATGGCCAGGCCGCACCTCGCCCACGTCAATCTGATCGTCTACAACCCGACCGACGCAGGTCATCGGGAATCGCCCCGGGCCATCGCCCGCGCCTTCATGGCCATCCTCAAAGACAACGGCCTCAGCGCCACCATCCGCAAGAATCTCGGCCGTGATATCAACGGTGCCTGCGGCCAGTTGGCGTTGAAGGGACAGGTCTGAAAACAAGCTGCCAGGTCACTGGACCTCGCCACCATTAACCACTGCCATCATGCCCCCGAAACACATCCTCGTCGAAGGCGCCCGCCAGAACAACCTGAAAAACCTCAACCTGCGCCTGCCGCTGAACGAGCTGACCGTCGTCACCGGCGTCAGCGGTTCCGGTAAATCGTCGCTCGCCTTCGACACGATCTACTCGGAAGGACAGCGCCGCTACGTCGAGACTTTCTCGCCGTACGCCCGGCAGTTTCTCGAGCGCATGGACAAGCCGCAGGTTGATCGTATCGACGGTATTCCGCCGGCCATCGCCATCGACCAGACCAATCCTGTGCGCACGTCGCGATCGACCGTCGGCACGATGACGGAGCTCAACGACCACCTCAAGCTCCTGTTCGCCCGCGCCGCCAAACTCTATTGCCGTTCCTGCGGCGCCCGGGTCCGGCGCGATACGCCCGAAGCAATCGCCGGCACCATCGTCGAAATTGCCGACGGCGACAACGACATGGTCTATGGCGTCATCACCTTTCCGGTCACAGTGCCCGATAATTTCACCGAGGCGGAGATCCTCGAGATCCTCGAGCGCCAGGGATATACCCGGGTCTGGAAGAAACAGGGCAGCCGCCTCGATGTTGTGCAGGACCGGATCAAGCTGGGCGGGAAAAGCCGCAGCCGTGTCGTCGAAGCGGTCGAGACCGCGCTCGCACACGGCCAGGGGCAAATGACCGCCTGGCTGCTGTCGGGGACGCGCCAGACGATCGAGACCAGGCAGTTCTCCGCCGGCCTGCACTGCGCCGAATGTGACATCCGTTACCGGGATGCCACGCCGAATTGCTTCTCCTTCAACTCCCCGGCCGGCGCCTGCGAGACCTGCCGCGGCTTCGGCCGCGTCATTGGTGTCGACTTCAACCTGGTCATCTCCGATGAATCACGGACGCTGGCAGGGGGCGCCGTCAAGGTGTTTCAGTCCAAAAGCTACAGGCAATGCCAGGACGACCTGTTGCGCTTCGCCGAGATGCACGACATTTCCGTTGACACGCCCTGGCGTGAACTTTCCGATGCCGATCGCCAGTGGGTGCTCGAGGGTGAAGGCAGCGCCGGCGACGGCGTGTGGTACGGCGTTCGCGGCTTCTTCGACTGGCTCGAGAGCAAGGCTTACAAGATGCACATCCGCGTGCTGCTGTCGCGCTACCGCGCCTACCACAAATGCAGCGGCTGCAAGGGTGCCCGGATCAAGCCCGAGCCCCTGCTCTGGCGCCTCGGCGACGATGTGATCCGTGGTGGGTTGCCCGGCCTCAATGTCCATGAACTGATGCTGTTGCCGATCGAACGCTGCAACCGTTACTTCGAAGATTTCGACCTGGGCAAGGCCCACGACGAGGCGACCACGATGCTGCTCGCCGAAATCCGCGTGCGCCTGCGCTACCTGGTCGATGTCGGTCTCGGCTACCTGACCCTCGACCGCCAGTCGCGCACGCTGAGCGGCGGCGAAGTCCAGCGGATCAACCTGACCACGGCGCTGGGCACCTCCCTGGTCAATGCATTGTTCGTGCTCGACGAACCCAGCATCGGCTTGCACCCGCGAGATGTCCGGCGTCTGATTGGCGTGCTCCACCGGCTGCGCGATGCCGGCAACACACTGCTGGTTGTCGAGCACGACGCCGACGTCATTCGCGCCGCCGATCGGGTCCTCGACATGGGCCCCGGGCCCGGTGAACACGGGGGGGACATTGTCTTTTTCGGCACCCGCAGCGATCTGCTTGTCAGCAATGATTCGCTGACCGCCGCCTACCTGCGCCATGAACGCAAAGTTTCGGGTCCGGCGACGAACGAGATACAACGGGTCGACAAGAAAACACCCTGCATAAAGGTTCTCGGTGCTGCCGCACACAACCTCAAGAACATTGACGTCGCGCTGCCGCTCAATCGGCTGGTCTGCATTACCGGTGTCAGCGGTTCCGGCAAATCGACCCTGCTGCAGGATGTCTGCTACAACGCACTGCGCAAGATCAAAGGCAAACCCGTCGACCCGCCGGGCGCCCATCACCAGGTCACCGGGCATGAGCTGGTCGAAGACGTCGTCCTCGTCGACCAGTCGCCGATCGGCAAAACCGCACGATCAAATCCGGCCAGCTACGTCGGTGCCCTCGACGCCATTCGCAAGCTTTTCGCGCGCACACCGCTGGCCCGCGAACGCAACTACACGCCGGGCGCCTTCAGTTTCAATTCCGGCGCCGGCCGCTGTCCGACATGCAGCGGCAACGGTTTTGAACACATCGAAATGCAGTTCCTGAGCGACGTTTATCTGCGTTGCGTGGATTGCGACGGCAAACGCTATCGCGACGAGATCCTCGAGGTCATGCTGACCGGCACAAACGGGCAGGTCGCGGGCAAGTCGATCAGCGACGTTCTCGGCATGACCGTTTCCGAGGCATGCGACTATTTCGCCGGCCATCGCGACGTCCTGCGAGGGCTGTCACCACTTAACGCCGTCGGCCTCGGTTATGTCAAACTCGGCCAGCCGGTGCCGACGCTCAGCGGCGGTGAGGCGCAGCGGCTCAAACTGGCGGGTCACCTGGCGGAGACAACGGGTCGCAAAAAGCGAACAAAAGGCAACCTGCTGCTGTTCGACGAGCCGACGACCGGCCTCCATTTCGACGATGTCGCGACGTTGCTCACGGCTCTGCGCACGCTTCTGGACAACGGCCATTCCGTCGTGCTCATCGAACATCATCTCGATGTCATTCAGGCAGCGGACTGGGTCGTCGACCTGGGGCCCGAAGGCGGTGGCGCCGGTGGTGAACTCATCTGCGCCGGTCCACCGAAAGCAGTTGCTGTCTGTGACCGCAGCCACACGGGCAAAGCCCTTCTGCAGGCGTACTGCGACAGTAAACCGATGGATCATTTGCCGCTGGGCGAAGCATCGGCGCCGTATGTCGTCAAGGAAAATGACCACATCTGCATCAACAACGCCCGCGAACACAACCTCAAGAACATCGACATGAAGATCCCGCGCGAGACCTTCACAGTGATCACCGGTATCAGTGGCAGCGGTAAGAGCACGATCGCCTTTGACATTCTTTTCGGTGAAGGTCAACGGCGTTATCTCGAATCGATCAACGCCTATGCCCGGCAGTTCGTGCAACCGGCGTCGCGGCCGGACGTCGATTCGATTTCCGGCATCCCGCCGACCGTGGCCATCGAGCAACGGACCAGCCGCGGCGGCATCAAGAGTACCGTCGCAACGGTTACCGAGATCTACCACTTTCTGCGGCTGCTCTTCGTCAAGCTCGGCGTGCAGCACTGCCCGGATTGTGATGTTGCCATCGAGCCGCAGTCACCCGACGTAGTGCGGGCACGGGTCATGAAAGGATTTGCCGGCCGCAGTATCCTGGTACTGGCACCGCTGGTCGTGGCGCGCAAGGGGTATTACACCGATCTCGCCGAATGGGCCGGCGGCAAAGGCTACGAACACCTTCGGGTCGACGGCGAGATGGTGCCGACCGCGGAGTGGCCCCGGCTCGACCGGTACAAGGAACACGACATTGAGCTGCCGGTCGGTGAATGCCAGGTCGAAGCGCGCCGGGAAAAGGAGCTGCAGGAGTTGCTGACGACCGCCCTGGCGGTCGGCAAAGGAATTGTCTACGTCGTCGCAACGCCGAAAAGTCGCAACAAACGACGCCCGGCACCGAAGATATTCTCGACCGTCCACGCCTGTCCCCAGTGTGGCCGCAGTTTCGACCATCTCGATCCCCGGCTGTTTTCCTACAATTCACGCCATGGCTGGTGCAGCTCATGCTTCGGCACCGGCATGGCGTTGTCCGGTTTCGACGAGGACCTCACCGGTGAAGAACGGGAATGGCGTAGCCATTGCGCCGGCGAAAACGTCGCTGTTTGCGGGGCGTGCGACGGCCGACGACTGCGGCCGGAAGCCTTGGCCGTGCGCTTCGACGGTCAATCCATTGACTGGTTCACGGGCATGTCCGTCGGCGAGGCGACGGACGGCTTCAATGACCTGACCCTCAAGAACCGTGACGCCGTAGTCGCCCGTGACGTCCTGGACGAGCTGCGCTCGCGCCTCGCCTTTCTCGTGCACGTCGGCCTGCCATACCTTTCCCTTGACCGTGCCGCTCCGACGCTGAGCGGCGGCGAGGCACAACGTATCCGCCTGGCGGCGCAGCTTGGGTCGAATCTGCGCGGCGTCTGCTATATCCTTGACGAACCGACCATCGGCCTCCACGCCCGCGACAACATGATGCTGCTCGATACACTGCACGAACTGAAGCAGAAGGGCAACACAGTCGTTGTCGTCGAGCACGATGAGGGCACTATCCGGCGCGCCGATCACATCATCGACATCGGCCCTGGCGCCGGAATCAACGGTGGCGAGATCGTCGCTGTCGGCACCGTCGGACAACTCAAACGCAATAAGAAATCCGTCACCGGTCATTTCCTGCGAAAGCCGCTTCAGCATCCCCTGGTTGTCAACGATCGCCGACATGCCTCGATCGCCAGGGGCGACTGTCTGCAGATCAGGCGCGCCTCGCTGCACAATTTGAAAAACATCAACATCCGCATCCCGCTGGGACGGTTAATCTGCGTCACCGGTGTCAGCGGCAGCGGCAAGAGTACGCTGGTGCGGCACGTGTTGCAGAGTAATCTGCACGGCATCGTGCAGCAACACGGTAAAGGTCGGAGAAAGAAGGCGAAAAACAATGATCTGATCGGCTGCGCCGGCATCGAGGGCGCCGATGGCATCGGCCGTGTGCTCGAAGTCGACCAGACGCCGATCGGCAAGACGCCACGCTCGTGCCCGGCGACCTATGTCGGTATCTGGGACCGTATCCGCCGCCTGTTCGCGGAAACGCCGGACGCTCGCATGCGTGGCTACACCAACAGCCGCTTCTCCTTCAACGTCGCCGAAGGACGCTGTCCCGACTGTGCAGGACAGGGCATGCAGCGGATCGAGATGAGCTTTCTACCGAATGTTACGGTGTCGTGTGACACCTGCGGCGGCAATCGCTTCACGACCGAGACGTTGAGCATCCGGTTCAAGGACAGGACTGTTGCGGAAGTTTTGAACATGAGCATCGACGAAGCCGTCGAGTTTTTCTCGGCACACCGCAATGTGCATCATGCGCTGCAATTGTTGCAGGATGTCGGCCTGGGGTATCTGAAACTGGGCCAACAGAGTCCGACGCTCAGCGGTGGCGAGGCACAGCGCATCAAGCTGGTCACCGAGCTGGCGAAAGCCGGCGGGCGGACTGCCGGGCACACGCTGTATGTCCTGGACGAACCAACGATCGGCCTGCACATGGCCGACGTTGAGAAGTTGATACACGTCCTGCATCGTCTGGTGGACGCGGGCAACACGGTTGTCCTGGTCGAGCACAACCTCGACATTATTGCCGAGGCCGATTGGCTGATCGACCTGGGGCCTGAAGGTGGCGACGGCGGCGGTGAGATCGTCGCCCAGGGATCGCCGGAGAAGGTGGCCGAAAAGACCGACCGCTCGCACACCGCCGAGTTCCTGGCGCCATTTCTGGCATCAAGAGGCAGGCTGTAGAAACCCGCGCGTTTTCAAGGATGACCTGACTTGACATTAGGTTCTCGCAGGTTGACGGGGTCAGGCATGATCAGGATTGTTGGAATGGGACATTGGCAGGCCTGGGAACACCATCCTTTCAACGGAAGTTGGGCAATAATTGAAATAACCAGCGGGCCGTTTCATTCGAAATATGCGCCTATAGGGCGGGAGGCTGTAAAATGACCAACGACGATCCCAAGACCACCGAGCAAAGTCCCGTGCTACTCGAAATCCGACTGTCGCGGCAATAAGTTAACGTGCGATGGCACACGTTGACAAATCATGGGACCACCAGCAGTTGCGGGCTGCATCGCTAGGCCCCGGGGAAGCCCATGTGTGGTATGTCGACACCGACACGGCCGGATGGCCGGTCGCGGACCTGGCGACACTGCTGTCGCAGGACGAGACCACACGGGCCGACCGCTTCAAATTCGATCATCTGAAGCGGCGGTACACGATTTCCCATGGTGTTCTGCGGCAACTTCTAAGTCGATACACGGATACAGCGCCGAATCAGTTGCAGTTTGTGCACAATCAAAATGACAAGCCGTCGCTGGCCTGCGGTTCGGTACAATTCAACATTTCCCATTCCCGCCACGAGACATTGCTGGCATTCACTGCAACGCAGACAATCGGCGTCGACCTGGAGATTATCAAAGACAGCGTGTCCTGTCTCGATATTGCCCGGCGTTTTTTTTCCGCCGCTGAGGTTGGCGTGTTGGCCGCGACACCGGAAGCCGAACAGCAATCGACTTTTTTTCGCTGCTGGACGCGCAAGGAAGCCTACGTCAAGGCCAGGGGTGACGGCATTGCCGCGGCAGCGAGCACATTTACTGTTTCCCTCGAACCGGATCGACCGTCATTGATCGACAGCATAGACGACGACCTTGATTGGACGCTTGCCAATCTGCCGGAGATCGAATCGTTCAAGTCGGCGCTGTGTGTCCGCGGCAGCGTCGACCGTGTCCGCTGCTTTGCGATGTTGCCGTGAAGACCCGGAGAAGATGCGAATGAAGCTCAGTGTCATCGTCCCGACCCATAATCGCCCGCAGTCCCTGGGCCGGACCCTGGCGGCGTTGTCGGCACAGACAATCGACCGTGACGCTTTCGAAGTCATCGTGGTGGATGACGGATCGACGACGGAAAACCGGGCGGCCGGCGAGGCGATCACCGCAGAACACGGGTTTACCTGTATTGCCCAGCAACAATCCGGCCTTGCCGCGGCCCGCAACGCCGGCGCCGAGCGCGCCACCGGCCGTGTCCTTTATTTCCTCGACGACGATGTCGTGCCGCAACCGGACGCAGTCGACGAGCTGCTGCAGTGGCATGAGCGCACCGACAAGCCGGTCGCGGTGCTCGGTTCCCTGCCCTTTCCGGAGGAGATTCGCAGGAACCCGTTCATCTGGTACCTGGACCACTGCGGCCACTACGAACCATTCCGCCATCCGGAGAAGTATCCCGGCGGCAAGCCGCTGCCGCCAATGAACGGCAATTCCTCGATCGACCGTGAGGCTTTTTTCGAGCTTGGCAAGTACGACGAGCAGTTCCGCCAGTACGGGGCGGAGGACAACGAATTGGGTATCCGGGTGATGGCGGCGGGCATCGAGGCGCTGTACAACGAGAGGGTCGTCGGTCATCACTATCATCTCAAGGGCTTCGGGGACTACTGCAGGGACCAGGAGAAGGCGGGCGAGTCGATCATCCGGCTGTATCACAAGTATCCGATGATTAAAGGCCACAAGAACATCGACGTGATGATCGCACCGTTCAGCGAGCTGCCACTGCGCAAGAAGATCCGTCGACTGATCATGCAGGCAACGCTGGCGCTGCCGGCGGTACTGTGGGTGCCGCGGGCTTTCATCCAACTGTTCGGGCACTGCTACGGCATGCGGCGGCTGCTGGCGCCGGCTTATCTCTGGGTTTCACACTATCACTATGCCGTGGGCATGCGGCGCGGGCTGGAACAGCCATGAGACAGCCGCCCATCCTGATGTATCACTGGTTCCGGCGCGGCAGCGAACAGTCACAGAGCCGTTCGCCGCAGTACGAGATCACACCCGAACTTTTCGAGCGGCAAATGACCTGCCTGCGCCGGCGCGGCTACGAATCTGTTTCCCTGTCGCAGATGTTTGGCGACAGGGCACTGCCACAGAAACCAATCGTCATCACCTTCGACGACGGCACGCTGGATTTCTGGGAGCTCGGTCGGCCGATCCTGCAGGCCTGCGGGTTCACTGCGACGCTGTTCGTGGTAACACAATATGTGGGGACCGAAAGCAGTTGGGAGGCGGATGTCGGCGAGCCGGCCCGGCCGCTGATGGACTGGGACCAGCTCCGCGCGCTGGCGGCGGCGGGCTATGAGATCGGCTCGCACACGCATACCCATCGAGAGTTGCCCAGGCTTACCGACGATGAGGTTGCCGGTGAACTGCGCGAGTCACAAGAAACCCTCGAAGCAGAACTGGGGGCGCCGCCGGCATGGCTGGCTTACCCACGCGGCCGCTACAACTCGTCCCACAAGGCGGCCGCGGCAACGGCCGGTTACCATGGTGCCTGCGCCATTGCGCTGAAGTATCGCGACCTGGGTTACGGCGATCGATTCGAACTCAAACGGATGACCATCAAGAGTACGGAATCGATGACCAGATTTCGCCTCCGCCTGCTGGCGGCACACTTTGTGCGCTATAACGATTCGATCGACCACGGTTTACAATCAACCGACTGACGTTTACCTTTGGTACGCTTACAGTTACGTTTGGCACCACGGGGTGTGGCTGACATGGCCGAGAGCGAACAGACAGGCGACAACGAGCAGACCAACGCACGCCGGGTGATCTCGTTTGTACTGCCGGTGTACAACGAGGAAGGAAACCTGCCGGCGTTGTATGAGAAAATCACCGCCGCCGTGGCCGGGTTGTCAGATGATTACGAACTGCTGTTTGTCGACGACGGCAGCACAGACGGGTCGCTGCAGGTACTCGGGACGCTGCAGGCAGAGGACCGGCGCATTTCAATTATCCAGCTGCGCCGCAACTTCGGCAAGGCCGCCGCCTACAACGCCGGATTCGAGCACACGACCGGCGATATCGTGATCACGATGGACACCGACCTGCAGGATGATCCGGACGAGATCCCCCTGTTCATCGAGCAGATCGACCGCGGTTTCGACATGGTCTGCGGCTGGAAACACAAGGGCAAGGGCTCGATGGACAAGACCCTGCCGTCGAAATTATTCAATCGTGTGGTCCGCGCGGTCACAGGTATTTCGCTGCACGATTTCAACTGCCCGTTCAAGGCCTATCGCCGCGAGGTGCTGGATGAAATCGACGTGTACGGCGAGCTGCACCGCTACATCCCGGTGCTGGCGGTATCGCGCGGCTTCACCGTCGCCGAGATAAAAATAAAGAATATGCCGCGCACCTACGGCGAGTCGAAGTACGGCCTTGAACGGTATATGCGCGGCATGCTCGATCTGCTGACGGTGCTGTTCATCACGCGATTCGCCAAACGCCCGCTGCATTTGCTGGGCCTCGCCGGTCTGATTTTCTGCTCGACGGGCTTTGCCATCCTGTCGTTCCTGCTCGGGGCGCACGTGCTCTACAATTTCGACGTTCTGGCCGACCCCACCTGGAACATTCACAACCGCCCGATGCTGACCCTGGGACTGTTGTTGCTGATTATGGGTGCACAGTTTTTCTCGATCGGCCTGCTCGCCGAGCTGCTGATCACCATGAACGCGTCCAGCGGCAACGGGTATTCCGTCAAGAAGATCAGGAAACGTTCCTGATGTCGGCACCCGCGCGCCCTCTGCGAATTGCCGTCATCGGGCTCACCCATCCATTCCGCGGCGGCATCGCGCATTACACCACGGTGCTATGCCGGGCCCTGGGGGCCAGGCACACGACCCAGCTGTTTGCCCTCAAGCGCCAGTATCCCGGGCTGCTGTTTCCGGGCTCGACGCAACTGGACAACTCCGACCGGCCGATCGAAATCGATCACCAGCCTTGCCTCGATTCCCTCAATCCCCTTTCGTGGTTTGGAACGTATCGCCGCATCCGTGAGTTCCAGCCGGACCTGCTGTTGATCTCCTGGTGGCATCCGTTCCTGGCGCCGGCTTTTGGCAGCGTGGCCCGGCTGTGCCGGCGGTTCGCCCGCATCCCCGTTTGTTTTCTGTGTCATAACGCACTGCCGCACGAGCGATCGTGGATCGATAACCTGCTACTGCGTTACGCCTACAACACGGCGGCCGCTTTCATCGCCCATTCCCAGGAAGACGCCGACCATCTGCAACTCTTCCGGCCGGACGCCGATGTTCGGAAGAATCCCCATCCGGCATATGACGAATTCGACGCCGATAGCGCTCCGACACAGGCGGCGGCTCGCGAAGAACTGGGCCTGACAGGCAAGCGTGTCCTGCTGTTCTTCGGTTTTATCAGAGCGTACAAGGGATTGCAATACCTGCTCGAAGCGATCGAGAAACTGCCGGTGACGGATGCCTATCACTTACTGGTCGTCGGCGAATTCTACGAGCCGGCGTCCGACTATCCGGCTCTCGCCAGGCTGGTATCGGAGAATCGCCTGACACTGGTCGACCGTTATGTCGCCAACGAGGAGGTGCCGAACTATTTCGCGGCGGCCGACCTGCTGGTGGCACCCTACGTGACGGCCACCCAGAGCGGGGTGATCCAGATCGCCTACAGCTTCGATGTTCCGGTCATCGCCACGCGTGTCGGCGGCCTGCCGGAGGTTGTCGACGACGGTGCCACGGGCTTCCTGGTATCGCCGCGAAGCAGCGATGCACTGGCGACGGCGATTCAGGGGTATTACGCGGCGGACCCGGCGACGTTCCGCCGCGGTATCGAGACAGCCCGCCACCTGTACTCGTGGGATCGCATGGTATCAACCATTGAGGCAGTCGCCGAAGCGGTTCAGAGCCCGCCACCTTAGCCCGCCCAAATGGGATATTCAGGTGCTGTCAATGCCCGGTTGTTCGAGTGACACAACGTCGCGCCCGCATCGGGAACGGCCGAAATTTCCACCGAAACCGTTTGCCGGGAACGAACTCATGGAAAAGATATACGGTGTCCTGCACGAACAGACGCC
>JASLZG010000269.1 GCA_030754995.1 Lentisphaeria bacterium | reverse complement strand
CCGTCTTCCTCGATTTCGATGGCCGGACGGGCAGGCGACAAGCGGAACTCGGCGTCATGATTGTCGATGATCCGGCCGTCGATGTCGTGAGCTGCTTCGCGATCGGCGCATTGCACCGACTGAATCAACGTGCCGGACTGTTTGTCGATGGTTATCCGCAGCACCCCGTTGTCGATCTGCAGCAACCCGCCACGATCGACCAGCATCGTGCCGACGGGGGCAGGCGGTACCGCGTCGCCAAACTCGAGGCGGTAGGCCGGGTGCCGGCCCTGCCTGGATTGACCGATGAAGTCGAGGCCGAGCCACTTGACGCTACCGCCCTTGGACCAGCGCGTCATCACCCGCGCCTGGTGCGGCACGGGCACGCCGTCGAGATCGACAACGCGAAGGTTGGCCGGGCCCGTGAGCATGCCCCGGGGCATCGGGATGCCGACGGTCAGCGGAACGGATTGTTTGTGAAAGTCAACGGCGTCGTCGATGATGATGTCGACGTGCCGTTGCGCCACCGTTGCGGGATGCCCGGTGTGCCGGACGAGGTTGGCGGTGAGCCGGCCGAGGGAGGCATTGCCCCGGCTGGCTGTTGCCCGCACCTCGTAATCACCCGCTGCCAGGTCGCCGATGTCGATGTCGAAAAACACATGGTTGAACTGCGGATGCCGGACCCTCGTCGCGGCGAGGACCTTTTCCACCTGCACGAGCTCGAACAAGACGGTGCAATCGGCCATGTCCGCGGGTGCCAGGTTAAAAGCCGCGTGGCCGGTGGCGATCACGTCGTCCCCGGGATATTCATCCTTGAACAGGAGCAGTTTCCCGAGTCCATCGCCCTTGAGCAGCGCTTCCACCGGCTTTGCGGCGGTCGCGCCCGGCGGAATGAGCTGGGCAAAGTGGCCGGGTGCATGGTTCGGGCCGTGCGTCGGCGCGAGCTGGCTGATGCCGGCAGCCGGTGTCAGCTTGTTGCGCACGACGTTGAAACCGAACGCTGCCGGGTCAGCAGTGTCAATGCCGACCTCGGCGAGTGGAATTGCCATCTCGACACGCCATTTGTCCGCATGCCGGCGAACGTCGACGGCATAGGTGCCGTTCCACTGGTACTTGAGCCGTTCCGGCGCAAAGGCGCTGGCATCCTCCCTGGCGCCGGCGGCGGTGATCACCACCCAGTGGTAGCTCTTCTGATCGAGGTTGCCGTCGATGAATATTTCGAGGGAGTCATCCGCCCAGGCGCGTTTCGAATCGCCTTCGGCCGGCTGGGCGGCAGTCACCAGTTTGTCCCAATCCGCTTCGTAACAGTCAACGGCGAGGTACAGCGTGTCTTCACTCATTGACAGGAAAGCCTGCGTCCGACTGTCGGCGGCCGAGGCGCCGGGGGTGACGAACAGGTCTGTTTTGAGGGCGTCGGCCCAGAAGCCCGGGTCAGCGCCGAGGGTCACCGGTTGCCGTGTGGTTGGCGGGACATGCAGCCGAACTGTCACGCGGCTCTGATCACCGGTCCGCTGGTAGAAACGCACGTCACGGAAGGCGACCTCGGCACGACCTAAATTAATGACCAAAAAAATGGTCGGCAAAATCCTGCAGACGGAACAACGCATGGGTACCTGAGGTTTGGACCGGGGAACGAATATCAGGCGGAACGATTCAGTAACGCGCGTACTATACTTGCATAGATTGTTTTTTGCGGGCGGGGAAAAGGTGCCAGCTCATCCGGTGCTGGTCACTCCGGCAGGTGGCGTTTCCGCCGCGGATCGGGCATCAATCTTCCATCAGCCGGCCGCCGCCGGTATCCGACACCAGCAACCACAGGAAAAACGGGCCGCCCAGCAACGCCGTGATGACGCCGACGGGGATCTCGGCGTAACTCCCGGTCACCGCCCGTGCGAAGCCGTCGCAAAGCACCAGGAACGCCGCACCGAACGCCAGTGTCACCGGCATCAGCCGCAGGTGATCGTGACCGATCAGCAGCCGGCAGATATGCGGCGCCATCATCCCGATGAAGCCGATCGGCCCGCACACCGCGACGATGCCGCCCACCATCAACGAGGTGGCAAAAAACAACAGGCGCCTGGTTTTCACACAGTCGACGCCGCGGCTGGCAGCAATATCGTCGCCGACCGTCAGAAGATTGAGTTCGTGCAGGAGAAAGGCGACGATGGCAATACCGCTGACGACGAACGGCAGCACACTCAGGACCGATTGATGCCCGACCAGGTCGAAGCCGCCCATCAACCACCGCACGATGCGGTAGGTCCCGGCGAAATCGCTCAGGTACTGGGCGAACAGAATCAGGCTCGAGAAGAAAAAACTGACGGCCACACCGGCGAGCAGCGTCGAGGCCGCCGAGAATCCCGGACGCATGAGCGTGATACCGTAGACCAGCAGGACCGCCAGGGCCGCGCCGCCAAAGGCACACAGTGACACCCCGGCAATGCCGGCAACACTGAACTGCAGCCCGACCACCACGTACAAGGCGGCACCGAGCGAGGCGCCGCTCGAGACGCCAAGCGTGTACGGCGTCGCCAGCACGTTGCGGAACATCGCCTGAAACACCATGCCACTCAAGGCGAGGCCGGCACCAGCCAGGGCGCCCAGGCAGACCCGCGGCACACGGATATCCCAGAAGATCTGCGTCTCCAACTCCGTCAGGCCGCCGCCCAGGACGTCAAGCGGATTGATCATCCGATAGCCGATCAGCGGCGCGACCACGATGGCCACCACCGACAGCCCGACGATTAACAGCACCCGAATGGTGCGGCGGCGCTTCACACCTGCCCCTCGGGGATCAGCAACCGCCGGCCGGTCTGCGGGTGGTCGACGAACTTCGCGTCGATGTCAAAGACCCGCAGCAGCACGTCCGCCTGCATGAACGCCTCGCTGGCGCCGGCAAACTCGACGGTGCCATGCTGCAGGGCAACGATCGAGCGGCTGTGCAGGGCGGCACTGTTGATGTCGTGCGTCACCATGACAATCGTCACGCCATCAGCGTTCAACTGGCCAAGGGTCCGGAAGATTTCCTGCTGATGTTTCGGGTCGAGAAAAGATGCCGGCTCGTCGAGCAACAGGATTTCCGCGCCCTGCGCCAGGGCCGCGGCGATCAACACCTTCTGGCGCTCACCGCCGCTCAGGCTGTGCAGGTCGCGATCCTTCCAGGGGCTCACGCCGAGGCGGCCCATCACCGTCTGCACGGCGGCCTCGTCGTCGGCGCTGACCGTCGAGAACGGACTGAGGTGCGGGTAGCGCCCCAGCATCACGTATTCGTAAACGGTGAACGGCGGCACCCGATGATCGGACTGCGGCAGGTAGCTCATGTGCCGGGCCAGCTCGCGCTGGCGATACGCCGGAAGCTCTTTGCCAAGGACCGTTACGCGCCCGGCAGACGGCGTCAGGATGCGCATGAGACATTTCAGCAAGGTCGTCTTGCCAACGCCGTTGGGACCGACGATGCTGACGAAATCCCCGGCCGCAACCGACAGCGTGACGTCGTGCAGGACGTCGTGCCTGCCACGACGAAAACAGAGTTGGTGAACATCGAGCGCCGCTTCACTCATCGGCGCCCTCCCCGGCCACGTGCAGCAGCTCCGCCAGCTCCTCGACGACCTGCACAAAGCGCGGCCCGGGAATCAGTACATGGTCGCCGCCGAGGACATAGACACGATTGTTGCGAACGGCCGACAGCGACGGCAATGCCTTCCAGTCAGCGCCGTAGGTCACGGCGGCAGCGGCGTCGCCAGGCTCCGGGATGAGATCAATGATGACGTCGGGATCGATCCGCATGATGCCCTCCGCCGAGAGCATCGGATAGTCGTCGACCTCCACGGCGTTGACGCCGCCGGCCAGGCCGATGAGCTCGTCGTGAAACGAGCCCGCACCGCAGACGTACACCTCGGACAGCCCGCGCTGACCGATGGTCCGGCCGATCGCCGCGAGCACGCGTGGGCGGCTCTCGGCAGCCGCGGACTTTTGACGAATCGCGCTCAGCCGTTTGACGACCCGACCGCGCAGCGCGCCGGCGGACTCCGCAACATTGCAAAGCCGCCCGACACTGCTGATGCAATCGAAGATGTCGGCAACGCTCTTGTTGTTGACCATCTCGATGTTGAGCCCGAGTCGCAGCAGGTCATCTTTGCCCTTGATGTACTCCGGCAAGGCCAGCACGAGGTCGGGTTTCAATTCGATTATGCGCTCATAGCCGGGCCGCAGCAAAGCGCCGACGCGCGTCTTGTCACGGGCTTCCGGCGGGTAGTTGCAGAAATCCGTGACCCCGACGACGCGGTCTCCGAGGCCGAGGGCGTACAGCGTTTCGGTGGTGCTGGGGGCCAGCGAGACGATGCGGCTAAAGGCGGCGCTGTCGGCCGTGGCAGGCGGCGGCGGCTTCTTCATCCTGTCCCGCAGCAGCCGGTACCCGGCGGTCGAGAACAGAAACGCCCCGAGCATCACTGCAGTGACCAGCACCAGGCCGGTTCGGCGCCGGCCGTTGTCGAACTCTTCAGTCATTCCCAGATCCTTTCGCGGAATCCATTGTCTGAATGGCTATCCTGCTGCGCCAGTGTTCTGGCTTGCCCGGGCGGCACACAGTTGCGCGACAGCGGAGGATTCTCACCTCACTTCCCACACGCAGCAGGGACGTAGGGGGGAACGCTATCCGCGATCACCGCCGATGCAAGATGGCGGCAACGCCGATTTCCCGGGAAGAACGGTTCTTCGCTACTGTGCGGATTGACATGAACCGACGCAGGATCTGTTCTGTCCAGGTCGAAAAGATCGGCGACAACGGATACTGGCAGGGTATGCTGAGCGGCATATAGTAGGGGGCATCAACAAACTGGCTTCGGCCCGGATTTAGCAATTTCATACCCCTTTGGAGAGGTGGCTGAGCGGCTGAAGGCAACGGTTTGCTAAACCGTCGTACCTCTAACGGGGTACCGGGGGTTCGAATCCCCCCCTCTCCGCCAATTTTTTGTTATCGTTTCATTCAGTTATTCTGCTGATTTTTTTGCCCGTATCACCAAGAATCTGCGCGACGTGCGGCGAAGCCTGCAAAGAAACCCCATATGAAACGAACTCTCGGACGGAGCGGAATTGAAGTCAGCGGCCTCGGATTGGGCTGCTGGGCGATCGGCGGGCTGGTCTGGCAGGATCACCGCCCCTTTGGGACGACCGGAACGGACGACTGCGAGTCAATCAGGGCGTTGCGCCGCGGGCTTGATCTCGGCATCAATTTTTTCGACACTTCGAACTCCTACGGCGCCGGGCACAGCGAGAAGCTGATAGGGAAAGCCTTTGAAGGGCGGCGTGACGAAGTGGTCATCGCCACGAAGTTCGGACTGAGCTTCGATGAAGCGGCCCGCACCGTCGGCCCCGAACGCTATGATCCCGATTCGATTCGCTCTGATTGCGAAGCCAGCCTGCGCCGAATGAAAACGACCGTGATCGACCTTTACCAGTTCCATATAAAGCGTTGTGATCCCCTCGAGGCAGTAGACATCCGAGAGGTCCTGGAAGGACTCGTGGACGCAGGCAAGATCCGGGCCTATGGGTGGAGCACCAATTTGCCTGAGTGTGCGACTATCTTCGCTGAAGGCGCCCGGTGCACTGCAATCCAGTTGCACTTCAGTGTGTTCGGCGGCGCCGAAGCGGCCCTGGCCCTCTGCGAAAAGCACGACCTGGCCGGCATCGTTCGCGGGCCGCTGCAAAAAGGGCTGTTGACCGGAAAATTCACTGCAGAGACCACCTTTCCTCCCGACGACATACGCCACAGTTGGAACATGAAAGAGACCTCGCAGGCGGAGCTGCTGGCTAAGATGGAAGCAATCCGCGACGTACTCTCAAGCCGCGGCCGCACCCCTGCACAAGGCTCACTCTGCTGGCTTTGGGCAAAAAGCCCTGTCATGATTCCCATTCCGGGCTTTAAGACCGTGGCCCAAGTCGAAGACAACGCCGGGGCCATGTCATTCGGGCCGCTGAACGACGATGAGATGACGGAAATTGACGCCCTGTTGGAGCGCACAGAATCGGCATAGACTGGTTCATTTTCGTCTGCCGTTCACGACGCGCATCGCGCCGTTCTGTTCGTCCGTATCGAAGATCGCCAGCTACACGGTCACGGCCCGGTGCGGGTAGAGCGGCCAGAACTGAGCATCCTGATGCCAGGAGAGTCCCGTTCTGTTGCCGGGGTACTTGCAGAAGAAAGAGGAGGCCATCAGGAAGAAATCGGGGCCGATCAGGCCTTCGACATAGTCGAGAATCGCCAGCGACTGCGACAACTCGTACACCCATCGATTGGCCTTGTGCCACTGGTTCAGGCGGGTGATGTCGACGCCATCCGGGAGCAAGTCGAAAAACTCGCGAAAACGCTGCTGCAGATGTTCGACGACAACCGCATCGAACAGCGGCAGGTTGGTGACGCAGCCCCAGTCGACGTACTGCTGTTGCTCAGCGACAGTGACTCGTCGAATATCTTGAGCCAGATTGAGCTGAGTCATTTCAGGGCTCCGGGAAGCGGGTTAAAAGGAAAGATTGAGAGGCCGGATTAAGAGTTTCAATTGCCGCGTGCTATCTTGGGAGCAACGCCACACAACTCAGATGCCATGCGCTTCACGCCTAAACAACTCTTTGACGACCGCAAGAACCCACTTCTCAAATGCCTGCGGCCGATGCCCGGATTCGATCTGGACGCGGAAGGCATTTCGAGTTTCGCCGCGGATCTCGCCTGTACCGCTCATCACAAAAAGAAATCTCTCGA
>JASLZG010000268.1 GCA_030754995.1 Lentisphaeria bacterium | reverse complement strand
TACTCCTCACCCCAAGCACATTTAAGGTTATATGAAATCCGCTGGGCAATTCCAAGCATTTTTTTCGTGTTTCCGAACTTTTTTTTCTGGGAAAATCGGCCATATAAAACGCCAAAACCCATGCCTGCTATGGGTTTCAGGGATTTATTGGATGTTTTGTTTTTTTAAATCCATTCCGCGACCGGCGATTTTTCAGCGAACCCCCGCGGTTTGGTAGAGTAATAACGGTACTGCACCGCTGTTCGATACGCATTGGAGCGGCCATGGCGTCCCGGTCTGCTTCTCCAACGCAGCGTGAAGAAAACTTCAGCGACGTGAGAAATAGAGGTTTGTGGTGCTATAATTGCGACTATGGTCATCCCTCCGAATTGAATGACCCAAGGTTCGGACAATCCAAGTTCAGACAAACTCAGCAACCGGGAGCAAACAGTGAGGAAACAGAGATGGATGACTGCAGCTATCGCGATCATCGCACTCGGCTGGACAATCAACGCAAAGGCTCAGTTCAAAACGCCAGAGCCTTCGCAGGCGGAAATGACCTCGCTAAATCAGCTTGGGGAGGTGCTGGCACGAGTCAACGGCAAGCCGGTCCCGGCCACGGCGGTCTTTCCGATGTTCGCGCCAGACAGGGAGTTCCCGCTGACAATGGTCGCTCCCCGGCTGAAGCTTGCCGTCGACCGTGAGCTGATCTCTCAGGAGGCTGCCGAGCTGGGCCTGGACAAAAATCCCGAATACCTCAATCAGATTGCCGTGGCAGAGTTCCCGCTGGCCATGCAGAGCCGGCGCCTGCTCGTCCGTCTTTACATGCAGACGATCCCGGAACTGAACGAGCAGGTAAAATTCGAAAACCCAACTGCGGCAGAGATCGATGCGTATCTCGCGGAAAACCCGGACAAATTTACCCAGCTCCCCGTTCAAGTGCGCCGGACGATGGCTAAGACTCGCATAATTCAGGCGAAGCAGGATAAGAGGGGGCTGGTAGGCGAGTGGCTGAAGAAACGTCTCGCGAAGGTTCAGTTCACCGTCGATGGCAAAGAAATTCCCGGAGCGCTCATCGAGGAGGCGGTAACCGCCGGCCGAACAGCCGTCCTGCTGCCGGCGATAAAGGACATGGTAGTCAACCGCGAAGTGGAGAAGCGCGGGATCGATGCCGATGCGATCGAAACAAACACGGAGCTGCTCACGTTGATGCTCTCCGGATCCGTGGTTGAAGCAGGCGGCGAAAAAGTTACGCTGGGTGACATTCCGCAGTTCGAGCGCCTGGCCGCCGACCTGGCCGCATCAAAGCCGATGCCGGCTATTGTGTTCAAGGTGCTGTCGGATTTGGTTGTCGCCGCCGACGCGCGTGAAAACGGCATCGACGAAGACCCCGGATACCTCGAGCGACAAAGGCAGGTGGACCAAAGGCTCAATGCCAGACGGGCCGACATCCTGGGCGAAGTCTATTACGCGCAACAGGGCATGGGGGCCGACGCCATCGAGGTTACTGATGCAGAGGCCGAGGATGACTACAATTGGTACAGGAAGCAATTCAGAATACCGGAGCCATCGAACAAACAGCGGGTGATCATTTCCATCCACAAGCGTCTTGAGACGAAAAGAATGGAGTCGATCAGGGGCCCGCATTTGGCGGAGCTGCGAGCCGCCGCGGAAATCGAATACCTGATCGACATGCCTGAGTGAAGATGGAACGGAGTTCTGCGACCCAGATTGTAGAGCACTGCTACAAAGACAGCCACTTCGCGCCTTCCACGGTGTGTGTGTCCCGTATTGCGTACCCGCGACCCCGTGGTTCGGCCAGCTGCGGAGGCGGGCCCGACGCCCCGCCCTGCATCCGTTCAAGACCCAACCTCCCCGGTTCCGAAGCAGAACCAATCCCTTGGTGCACAGCGTCTGCGTTAATAAGTTATATTTGCAGGCAGGCCGACGAATGAGGAAAGAAGAAAACGATGATGTTGACAACACGTAAAATATGTCTGGCAGGCTTTGCCACCGTTGTGGCTGCAGCCTTGATACCCGCAACCGGCGCGCAGGACAACGGCGGGACCGGTAAAAAGCCCACCCTGCAGGATCTCGGGGATGTCCTGGCACGGGTCAACGGCGTGCCGATCCTGACCGTGGATGCTACGCCTGAATTTATGTCACGGATTCCACCGGACATGGGGTTCGACCCGATCAAGATTATCATGCCGACACTGCGCGAAACCATAGACCTGGAGTTGATCAGGCAGCAGGCGGTAGCCGGCGGTATCGACAAGGACCCGGAGTTCACAATTCGGATTCGAGAACTGGAGTCGCAAAAGGCCCAAAAATTGACAAGCCGGCTCGCCAATTTCTACGTGCGGACGCATGAAAACGCCAATCAACAATGGGTGACTGAGCTCCTGTCGGGATTCCAGTATGTCCTGCGTCACCCTTCGGGGACAGTCGAGGGCATTGCGCCGGCGGTTATTGAACTGGCAGTGAAAGGCAGCTTCGCCAAGCCGCCACAGTCGGTCCTGCTGCCGAAAGTCTGGCAGCTCGTGATCGACCACGAAGCAAAACGGCAGGGTATTGAACCCGAAGCCCTCGCAGCCGATGCAAAAGTCGCGCATAGGCTTGTTGCCGCGGCCAAGATCGAGGCCAACGGCCAGACCCTGGTCCTGGGTGATGTTCCCGGCCTGGAGAAAATCCTCGACACGTTGAACGAAGAACAGGATCGGAACAACCCGGCCTTTCGGGCTATCGCAAACATGGTCCTGGCAGCCGAGGGACGCAAAGAAGGGGTCGACAAGGCGCCCAGATTCGCGAGCTCTCGCGACCAGCTGTTCAAAGCTGCAAGGAAAAAACGTGCCAGAATCCTGGCCGACGTATACTACACGCGCAACGGCATGGGCCCCGACGACTTTAATCCGGAAAAAGCTCATGCCCGCAATGTGCCAAGTGCGGAAGCTCCCGCAGAGCCCGACCTCGAGGCGGAGAATGACATGGACAAAAAAACGGCAGACATCACGCTGGAAGAAGCCCGTGAAGACCACATGAAAGCCCTGCGAGACGCGGCGGAAATCGAGTACCTGATCGACGTGCCGGAATAAAGCGGGGTGCGCGGCAAGTCGGCAGCATTGCCCCGGCAGCCGGCCCGAACATCGCTTTCCACGAGGTCAAACCGTGGGGGCGCCCCGCTACCCGAATTCGATCCTTACCTCTTCCAGCTGCGCCGAGCTGGCGCCGTTCAGCGATACGAACGACGCCCGGTACTGCAACCACTGCCCGGACTCTGCCGGCGGCGTGATCGCCGCGCCCGACTGCTCGTACATCCCGCTCCATGGCGCTGCAGCCAGTGCCGCCTCACTCCCGGCCCAGCGCAGCTCGAACTTGAGCTGCGTCTTCGGTGGGGTCACCGCCGTCCAGCTCAGGCGCGTCGTCTGCCGGCCCTGGGTGTCGTACGCCGGTGATATGTAGTGTTCGTGCGGCTCGCGCGTGAAGGCGTTGCCGAAATCGCGCGGCGACGCCAGGTGCGGGCCGAGCGCCGGCAAGCGCTGCGGACTGTCCAGGCACAGGCCATCCGGGCCGTTGGCAAACAGCACCGACTCCACCTGATGCCCGAGATCGTTGCGGTGACACACCGCCAGCAGATCGAGGTAGCCGTTGCCGCTGATGTCGACCGCCTGAAAGGCGCACGACGAGTCGCACGGGATCCGCAGCGGATTGTCGAAATCAAAGCCGTCCTCACTACCCCGGTACACATGCGCCGGAAGCTCCCGCGAAAACGCCGTCGAGTACGCCGGCACCAGCAGGTCGAGGTGGCCGTTGTTGTTCAGATCAGCCACCGATATCAGGATCGGCGACGCCTCCGTCGGGTGGAAGTCGGTGCGCTCCGGGGTGTAACCGTCCGGCCCGCCGTAGAGAATATAAAAACCGGATTGCTCACGGCCGTAATGGCCCATGACGCCGAAGATCACGTCGAGCCAGCCATTGCCGTTGAGGTCGGCACAGGTGATGCCGCTGGCGCCGTCCGGTGGGGAACCTTCGAACGGTATCCGCCACTGTCGTTGCCCGGAAAACCCGTCCGGCCCGCCCAGATAGATTTCGAGGTACCCGTTCTTGTTGTAGGTGATGACGTCGAGCCAGCCGTCCTGGTTGAAGTCGCCGACCTGGCCGTTGGCCGTGAAGGTCGGCAAGAGGGTCGAGCGCTCGGCAGAATAGCCCTCCGGGCCGCCATGAAAGATCACCGTTGATTTGGCCCGCGTCTCCGGTTTGTCGTCGTAGGTGTACCCGATGCTCAGCAGATCGATCCAGCCGTTGTGGTTGAAGTCTCCCATCAGCACATAGTGGGGCAACTCACAGGGGCTCTGCACAATCGTGTACCGGTCCGGTGACACCCCTTCCGGGCCGCCGTGAAAAATCCGCAGCCCTTCCATGGTGACAAAGGCGAGATCGGCATAGCCGTCGAGATCGAAGTCGCCGATCACATAGGTGTTGCTGCCGCCCCCGGTCGGCAGGCCCAGGCGGCGGTCGGTGCTGTACTCGCCCGCAGCGTTGCCGAGATAGACGTAGACGGGAAAGTCGGGAGCGGTCTGGGACGGGCCACGCAACGTGTTGCTGAAAATGACCTCGGGCCGACCGTCGCCGTCGAGGTCGCCGGCCGCGGCGCCAACTGCCCCGGTCGTTTCCAGCCACGTGACGCGCTCGGACGAAAACCCGTCCGGGCCGTTCCAGAAGATCGCCGATTCGGTTTCATAGGCCTGCACGTTGGCGTGCTTCGAGGCGATCACATCGAGGCGGCCGTCACCGTCGAGGTCCGCCACCTCCACCCAGTTGGCGAACTGCAACGGGAGAAACTGCGCAACCTTCGCCAGGTCATCCTGGCTGCGAATCTCGATGCCGTCGACGGTGGCGATCAGCAGTTCGCAGCGGCCGTCGCCGGTGACGTCGGCAACGCAAATCCGGGCGGCCCCGATGGAGGACATCGTGGTGAGGCCCTCCGTTTCCAGGATCGTCCGGTGCCCGGGGCTGAAGCGGCCTTCGCGATTCCAAAAAATGTGAATCTGGTTGCCGCCGGTGAAGATGATCTCCTTGCGGCCATCGGCGTCGAGGTCACCGAGCACGACCTGCAATGCATAGTGCGTCGGCAGCCGCAGCGGTGGCGTTTCGAAGCCGCCTTCCTTGCCAACATAAATATACGAATCGGTGTCGTACTCGAAACCAGTTCGGTAATTCGCAACAACGAGATCCGGCCAGCCGTTGCCGGTCACGTCTTCACAGACAATTGAGACGCCTGCAATACCGGTGAGGCCATGGCGCTGCGTAGCGTCGACGAATTTCCGGGGCTCGACCTGTTCAAGCACCTGGATCGGCAGCGGCTTGCCGGCGTTGTGATGATCGACCCAGGCCGAGGGCAGGATGATGTCGAGCAGACCGTTGCCGGTCAGGTCGACCGTCGCGACATCGTAGGCGCCGGCCGTGGGAATCTCCATTCGTTCACCGGTCAGCCCGCCGGGGCCGCCCCAGTAGATGTAGCTGTCGAGCTCGGAGGTCACACCGTTCTCGCCGTTGACGACGATCAACTCGAGGTGCCCGTCACCGTCGAGGTCGACGGCCCGGCTCATGCAGCCGCTGTCATTCGGCAGCTCCTGCCGCGCCCAGGCGCTGCCGCTGCCGGATGCCGGATGCTCGACAGTCGATGGCTGCGTGTAGATCCACGTCGGACCGCGCTCGATGTAGCCGTGGGTGTTCGGAAAGACAATGTCGACATGACCGTCGCGGTTGAAGCCGAACCGATGAATCGTCTCGATGACGCCATGGGCATTCACATAGAGATTGTCGCCGCCACTGCCGAACGAGCCCTTTGCAAACGCCGCAAAACCGCGGTGTACCCAGGCAGAATGGTCACTTTTCGCCATGCTGAAAGCTAACCGCATCGGCCGCGACGGTAAAGAACCGGCAGAAAATGGGACTGAACAAACGGCAGTATCTGCAGATCGAAACCTGGAGGCTAATTCCGAACACGGCGCGGTACATTCTCGAGGCGCGCAACCCCGGGAGTGAAGGTTCCAGGGGCAAGCTCCTGATGACAAACCATCTGTCCCAAGAAACAGAAAACAAGATAATAATGATCTTAAATACGGGGCCGTTCTACCAGGTCAGTACCACCAGGTGTTCGTGCCCCTGACCGATTCAGTAAAAACCGTTCCCGGATAGACCGCATGGCCGTCGCCGAAGAGTTTGCATCCGGCCTCGCCACTCTGGAGCTCGAAGGAATAAACGGGGTTGTCAGCCCAGACCCAGCCATCGGCATGGCTTATCCAATTATCGGCGACAATCACCGAGTAGGGGTTCATAAGATGCAGCCGTGGCGCCTCGGCATCCGGTTGGCCGGTCTCCCCCCAGACGTAACTCTGCGGCATTCCAGAAGATGTGTTGATGGTCGGGCTGAAGAGGAATTGACACAGGTATGAATGAATGCCATGTCCGCCGCCGCTATTGACGGAAAATTTCCCCGAGTATTTGCTGTTCAAAGAACCCGTGTTTGGCATGACGGAACTCTGGGGCCATAGAGATTTTTTGGATAAAGGACAGTAGCTGACTTCCGTCGGTATAATCTCGAGCAGGGCTTCGCGGAAGTCGTTGTCGGGCCAGTTGCCTGGACCTCCGAACATGGTGGGGTGCAGGGTACCCCAAGTCTCGTCACCGTTTATGACGCCAATGTATGGGCCGGGCACGTTGACGTTATTATCGACAATATACATCGTGTAGCTCTCACCGATC
>JASLZG010000267.1:6209-6749 GCA_030754995.1 Lentisphaeria bacterium | reverse complement strand
TACCGGCTCGGCAGCTGAGTTCATGGCGAACACGGTCGCGCCCCGATCGATTCCCGCCTTTTCCCGCACCCGCAGGACCTTTTCGAGACGTTCATAATCAAGCGTCCCGTCCGGCTTGACGCCGACCCCGACATACAGGTTCGGATTGGTCACGCCATGCGCCACCATATTTTTGCATTCAGCGATGTACTGCGCTTCCGTTACGTAGCCCATGTTCGACCAGCCGCCCTCGTGGCGCCAGTCCCGGGCAGGGTCATCAACGATCACTACGGGATAGTAGATCGAGTACTCGAGCATCGGCGGCTGCAGTGTGAACGGATGAACCTGTATGCGCAGCGACAATTCGACCGGCTCGGCGTTGGCCGGGACAACGCGCAGCGTTGCCCGGTAGTCGCCGGCATAGGCGTAGTCCGGCACGTGCACCGTGACCCAGAACTGCTTGCGCTTGTCGATGGTGACCGGCTGCAACTCGTCGGCATCGCGCATGTGCTGATTGAAGGTGTTCCTGCCGGGCTCGGGGGCGATGTCGATCTCAAAGCC
>JASLZG010000267.1:0-6199 GCA_030754995.1 Lentisphaeria bacterium | reverse complement strand
ACCTGATTCGTCGTTCTATCCACTTGGGCCGGTGCCGCTGTAGCCGTCACGAAGCCATCGTCATACACCAACAGCGAGGGCACCACGCCGCTGATGCCGGTCACGCTGAGCCAAATCTCCTTGACGATGCGAACGTCGACGGCCTCCCGCGGCCACGATTCGCCGGGCCCGGTGATGGCGCCGACTTCGATACGCACATCCTCGAGTGTGTCTGCCGTGCTGACGACAAAGGATGCCGGCTCATACTCACCGCGACACGCCGCGATCTCGAGTGTCCTGCCGGCTTTGCACACCGGCGGCAGCGGGCCGTCCTGGAGGATCATGTGATTCGTGATCGCAGGCGTGACAATGTGCACGCTGTACCCGAGCCGGCCGGCGTCGATGGGGTCGACCAGCACGTTGAGTTCTTGCTCGACCGGCGGCGTCTGGCAGCCAGCAAGTGCGATGGCCGTCGCAAGGATTCCCATGGCTCGTGTGTGAAGGGTTCGCATGATTGTCTCCTGTATTGTTTTACCGTTCCGGCAGGAAATCTGCCCCGCCCGGCTTGGGCGTCACGCTGCGCTGAACCCTCAAGGGACTCGGGCCGGGAAGTTCGCCAATCATTTGACTGTCCCCTCTTGCCGCCTTACTTGCCATACACCCGCTGTGCGTTTTCTTTCAGCACCAGTGCCTGTTCCGCGGCCGGCAGGAAATCGGTGTGGTTGCGACCCAGCCGGGTCAGGCGGACGTAGGAGCATACCCGCAGGTTTCCGGGTATGTCGCTGCCCCACATGATCTTCTCGGGCCCGACGATGTCGATGGCACGCTCGATATAGTCGCGGCAACTCGGGAACGGATCGCCTTCGTCGCGGAAGTAGGATGGCAGCGACGCTGTATCAAACCAGACGTTGGGCAGTTTTCCCAGCTCGATCTGTGCCTGCCATAGTTGCCTTAAAGCGGCGTCTGTGGCGAGCGCCGGCCCGGCCTGGCCCAGGTGGCAGATGACCACTGCCAGGTCCGGATGGCCGGTAGCGATATGCGCTACTGCATCGGTCTGGTAGGAAGCCGACCCGACACCGCCAAGGTCGAGCGTCAACACGCGGTTCTGGCGCTGCAGCAGCGCCCACGCCGGATCCAGCTTGGGATCATCGAGCCGGGCGCCGGGATGGACGCCGCTCAAACCGGTCGGGACGCTGAACTCGATCTTGACGCCGCGGTACTCCGGGGTCTCGAGGATCCCGTCCAGACGCGTCTGCCAGCCGTCCGTCCAGGGATCAAAATATGCCTGCGCAATGAACCGGTCGGGATGCTGGCGTACTGCGGCGGCGGCGAAGTCGTTGCATTCGCCCCAGAACGGTCCCTGCAGCAGCACCGTCCGTTCGATGCCGGCCGCGTCCAGCTCCGCGACCGACATGGCTGCGGTAAAATCGGTCGTCTCGCCGTAGTCCGGAATGACTTGCTGGACGTCACCGCCGATGCTGGCGCGGCCGTGCCCGATACCGCGTGTCCGGCCGTTGCCGACTTGGCCGTTAACGTCAGGAAATACATGGGAGTGTGCGTCGATCATAGTACCAGGGGATTGTGATTAGTCGTTGATGGAACGATGCAGGTTGGCCGCTGTCCCACCGATATGGGAAAGATCTCTTCGATGTCTCCGGGGCGTTTTCCCCCCGTTGATAATTTACAGCCGGCAGTCATGTTATCGCACACCATACCCGCACTCACTTCCCCCGGATACCGGCACGATGGCACCGGTCATGAACGCTGCAGCCGGTGCCGCCAGGAAGACCACGACCGATGCGACCTGGTCCGGGGTCGCGGTGTACCCCAGCAGGTTGATGGCGTTGCGAAACTCGATCACCTCTTCACTGTTCGGCAGCTCGGCGATCAGTTGATCGAGGTTCGGGGTCAGCACGCTCGACGGACACACCGCGTTGCAGCGGATGCCGTCAGCGCCATAGTCCACTGCCATCGACTTTGTCATGGAGTTCAGGGCACCCTTGGTTGCGGCATACACAGCGTGATGTCGCTCGCCCTGCACGCCCGCCATCGATGACACATTGACGATGCAGCCGCTGCGCTCGCACAAGTGCGGATACGCATGCTTGCAGAGCATGAACGGCCCCTTGACGTTGACGCTGATCAACCGGTCGAAATCCGCCTGCGAGGTCGTGTGTACAGGCTCGTCGACGCTGCAGCAGGCGGCGTTGTTCACCAGCACATCCAGACCACCGAAAACTTCCACCGCGGTGCCAATGATCCGCTGCACATGTTCTTCGTCAGCGACATCCGCTTCGACGAAGCGGCACCGCGCTTCGCCCAACTCTGCGGCTAGCTCGCGGCCGGCCGGATCGATGTCGGTCATCACTACCCGTGCCCCCGCGGTCGTGAACGCTTCGACACAGGCCCGGCCGATACCGCCGGATGCACCCGTGATAAGAATGACATTGTCGGGAAGTTCGCTCATAGGAATTTACCGTAACCTCCTAAACTTAATCGTCTCACCTTAATCTATTTTTGGATGGTGCAGAAGGATGAAGGGTTTTGTTCAGGGTTTAAGCGCGCGAGCGCAGCACTGTCGGCTTCAGGCCCGGTATCTCTGTGTCCACCGGGAAATACGGTCGCTGCATGTGCTTGTATTGCAGGTGGCGGACGCTTGCCGGTGTCGGGCCTGGCGTATCGAGAATGAAAGCTGCTTTTGTGATGCCCGCATAGCCGAACCGGTAGTTCATCGGGTTCTTCACGACAACGAACTTCGCACCGCCCGGTTCGAGCTGCATCGACCGGTACTGCTCGTCGGCCCAGTCATACGTCGCGTGCGTGCCGATGAGGATCTTCACCTCGCCGGCAGCAAACACCGCGGCCGGTCCCATCGTCGCTTCAATGCCCGCCCAGATACCGCCGTCGTAGCGAAAATTGCCGTTGCTGATTCTTTGGACTATCCCGGTCACCTCGATCGGCTTGCCCCACTGCGGGTCGAGCTTGTGCCCCAGGCTCAGGCGCAGCTGGGCACCCGCATCCGCGGAGTGACAGGCCGCGGCGGCCTCCGGATCCACCACCATCGCCAGCGACGTTGCATCCAGATCAGCGTCGATCAGGGCCCGGATCGACGCAACGCTGTCGCCAGCGGCGCCGCCCCCGGCGCAGTCAGCGGTTTCGATCAGCAGCACCGGCCCGCCGTCGATCTCCAGGCCCTGGCAGATCGCCGTGGCCGGACTCAGGACCGGTTGCTCGAGCGCCTCGCGGCTTTGCCAGTAGCGCTTGGCAATATCCGTTGCCAACTCGACGGCGAGGTCCATGTCATTGTCGGTGATCACCAACGCGCCGCTGCCCAGGCCGGCAAAGTCCAGATGCGCATGGACCATGAACAGGCTCGTCGACAACACGCCGGCGCGCTGCTCGAACGACTTGGTCCGGCGCATCAGATCCGCAAAGGCGCCGTCGCCCTGCGTCTGGCCGCGGCAGCCGCCGGCCAGTACCGGCATCTTCGCCATCGCCATCGCCGGCTGCCACTGCCCGTCGACGATGCCCATCAGCAGGCGCGCCCCGCGCTGCCCCGTCGTGAAAGCGTCTTTGTGCGGGTACGTCTCCCACGCCACCAGCGCATCGGCATTATGTACCATCGCCTCACTGACGTGGGCGTGCAGGTCCAGGGTTGCAACCAGTGGCAGTTCCGGCCCGATGTGCCGTCGTAACGCTGCCAGCAGATCACCTTCCAGGTCGGTAGCCGGTGCGACGACGCCGGAACCATGCAGCGCCAGCAGCACGCCGTCGACATCTTCGGGAGCAAGCGCCTCGAACAGTTCTGTCGTGAGCCGGTCGTAACACGCGCGGGTCACCGGGCCGCTTGAGCACGTGCTGGCAACCAGCAGCGGATGAATTTCGGCGGCACCGGCGCGCAGCACTTCAAGCATGCCGCCGACAACACCCTCGCCAACGCCCAGCATCGCCTCGCCGCGCAGCAGCTCATACTGCTCGAACCGCACCAGGTCCGCCGGCGTACCGCCGAACTGGTTGCACTCGATGAAAATTGAACCGACAGCCAGGCGCATGTGAATAGGCGGTGGAAAGGTTGGAAAGTCAAAGGGGGTGGCGAACGGGACATCTGGATTCCCGTTTAACCTTTCTGACCCACAGCTCCGCTGTTTGTGGATTTTTCAATCCGGTTCAAATCTCCTCATACGGCCCGACCGGATCCAGATGTTGCGGGCCGAAGATCATATCGGAATAGTGCCCGTCGGGCATGTGCAGCGGATCCTCCATGCGATACTGGTCAATCACGCCGTGATCCAGCTCGATGCCGAGACCGGGCGCCTCGCCCAGTTGCATTTCGCCGTCTACGACCCGCAGGGGCGCGCGCAGCAGGTCGTCGATAAATGGATTGCCGGTCCGATCCATTTCGACCGTCAGTCCGTTGTCGATGGCTGCCACGACATGAGCGTTGGCGACCAGCGCGACGGCGTCGCTCCAGGTGTGCGGCGCCACCTTCAATCCGGCTTTTGCGGCACGTTCGGCGACGCGCCGGACTTCGCTGATGCCACCGCAGCGGCTGGCATCCGGCTGCACGATATCGACGGCGCCGCAGCGGATCAGTTCATCGAAGCCCTGGACCCCGAACTCGTTCTCACCGGCAGCGATCGGTACGTCGACCGTGCCGCGCAGCTCGGCGTACAGCTCGACCTGTTCCGGCGCGAACGGTTCCTCGAACCAGAAGGCGTTGTGCCCGGCCAGGAACTTGCCCATGCGCCGGGCGATGTCAAGGGTGTAGCGCATCGAGGCGTCGACCATGAGATCGATGTCCGGGCCGATCGCCGCGCGTACCTTGGTGACTGCCTCGACGTCATAGGCTTCGCTGCAGCCGAGGCGCATTTTCATGCGGCGGAAACCGTTCGCGATATGCTGCTTGGCCTGGGTCACCAGCTCATCGACATCGCCCCACGGCAACCCGCTGGCGTACGCCGGGCATGACACTCGCTCGCCGCCCCACAAGGCGTATAGCGGCTTGCCGGCTGCTTTGCCGCGCAGATCCCAGAGCGCCGTGTCGATCCCCCCGAGTGCGGAGACCGCAGCGCCCTTGCGCCCGTACCACCGGGTCAGGCCGTACATCAGGTCCCAGAGGGCCTGGACCTCGGTCGCGTCACGGCCCAGGATCATCGGCTCGAGCTGCTGCTTGACGATCAGTTGCACCAGGCCCGGGTGCGAGTACGCGCTGCCGATGCCGATATGCGGACCATCCGTGTGAACCAGTACGAGCGATGTCACGCGGGCGTTGCACTGACCGCCGGCGCCCCGGAAACCGGCACCATCCGGGTATCGATGGCGCAGATTGATGACGTCGAGATGGTCAATTTTCATGGCGTACGGTACCGATCATGTTGATCCACTGCAATAAACGGAATCAGAAGATACTTCATTCGTATATTCTCCCTTTCCCCATCCGCTGCGCTGCATTTGTCCATTGCCGCACTCTTTGCGAAGCGTACCTGCAGGCGGCGCCGGACACCAGAAAGAAATTCAACAAGATGCATGACTGTTTGCGTCACCGCGAACGCAGCCTGCATACGGTCCTCGACGCGGATATACTGGCGCGCCTTCGAAGCCAGGCAGACAGCAACCAATTCCAGAGCGTAAAGATGGGAGGGTTTGAGGTTTCAGGTGTCAGTCAGATCGATTCGCTGCCACTAGCCACTTACCACCCGCCGCTTTTTCTTACCTGTAACCTGTAACCTTTATAACTACCATGACTACTCACTCCGACGACCAGTGGATGCAGTTGCGCAGTCACGACAAAGACCTTTCCGGTACCTTCGACAAGCCGTTTCCTGTCGGTATCGAATACTACCGCCCGCCTATGCCGCCGCCGCAGTTCTGGGACGAGGACTTGCGCCGCATCAAGGCTGCCGGCATGAGCATTGTCCGCACCTGGTACCAGTGGAACTGGGTCGAGACGATGCCGAACCAGTACGAGTTCGACGACCTGGACCAGTTCTTCGACACCGCCGCCAGGCACGGCCTTAAGGTCTGGGCCGATGCGCCGCTGGGCACGCACATGGCCTGTCCCGCCTGGATGCTGCGCGAGCACCCGGACATGCGTGCGGTCTGGCGCGACGGCAGCGTGCAGCAGGACCGTGCCGGAGAGTGGGCGCCGCAGGGATCGATGACCCATAATTTCGATCACCCGATGTGGCGCGTCTACGCCGAGCGCTACCTGCGGCAGTTT
>JASLZG010000266.1 GCA_030754995.1 Lentisphaeria bacterium | reverse complement strand
TGGAGATCGTCAGGAACGGCGAGGACATCATACTCGACGAGCCGCATGAGCGGATCGTCGAGAAGGAATACGAGGATTCGAGCCCTCTCCCGAAGCCGGCGCACTACTACGCCCGCCTCACCCGCCAACGGGACGAAGTGCGCGCGCAGCTCGACAAAGAACTTCCAGAACTGCAGGACAATCTCACACGCGCAGGCGCGAATTCCGCAAAGCAACTGCTGGCGAAACTCGAAGCAATCCAACCCACCTGCAGATCTCTTGCGGACTACGCAGCCGCGCACCCGGCATCCCCATACATTCCGTGGATCGCCGGTCCCATCAGCAACAACCACGTCCTGCCCGAGAAGTTCCCAGTACCCGGTATTGCCGGAACCGCGCTTTCGGTGACCGCCTGTGCGGGCGAGTACGAACCCGTAAGTGTTTCCCTCTACGCATTCGAAGATCTGCACGATGTAACTGCGAACTGCAGCGATGCCCGATCGGGTGAGTCAACATTCCCATCTTCGCAGATCGACGTGCGTATCGTCAAATGCTGGTGGCAGGACGGTGTCGAGCTGGCGTCCGGCGATGTCCGGAAACCGACATTGACGCCGGAGCTGCTGCTCAAGGACCCCGGATTCGTGAGCGTCGATCTCACGGAGAAACGCAACACACTGAAGGCCCCAAAAGCCCCGCGCGACGCGGTCGGCCTGCAGCCCATCTCGATACCAGCCGAAACCGCGCAGCAATTCTGGATCACCGTCCACGTGCCGGAAGATGCCAAAGCAAGCACTTACGTGGCGACACTGACCCTGAAGCCCGGCAATGCACCTGAGCTGGTCTTGCCACTCACGATACGCGTACTGCCGTTCAAATTGGCGGAGCCGGCACTGATCTATTCGATATATTATCGGGGACAATTGGCCGCGGACGCCGCCGGCAGCATCGACGCGGATCCAAAGTCGGCCGAACAGTATCTCGCCGAGATGCGCAATTTGAAAGCTCACGGGATCTCCCATCCCACTATGTATCAGCGATTCGATGACAAGGCGCTGTTCGACCGTGCGATCGAAATGCGAAGGCAAGCGGGCCTGAGCATCGACCCGCTGTACTCGCTCGGGATCACCATGGGCCGCGGTCCCCCCATGACGCCCGAGGCATTGACAGCGTGGAAGGAGAAAGTGCGCACGGGGCTTGCGCAAGTCCGTGCGCACGGTATCAAAGAATTATATGTCTATGGCCTTGACGAAGCCGACGGCGAGCGCCTCAAAGCCGAGCGAAGGGCGTTCAAGGTCACGCACGAGGCGGGGGCCAGGTTGTTCGTCGCCTGCGGGGGCATCGCGTTCACTTCGATCGGCGACCTCCTTGACCTGGCAGTCTATGCCGGCACACCGGACCCGGGCGAACGTGAGAAATGGCATCAGGCCGGACATCGTATCTTCAGTTACAACCACCCTCAGGTGGGCATGGAGCAACCCGAAATCTATCGCCGCAATTTTGGCCTCGCATTATGGAAGTCCGGCTATGACGGCACCATGAACTACGCCTATCAGCATAATTTCGGCGACTTCTATGACGACACCGACGGCGACTTCCGGGATCACGTCTTCGCGTACCCGACAGTGGACGGTGTGATAGACACGATCCAATGGGAAGGCTTTCGTGAAGGGGTGGACGACGTGCGCTACCTGACCACACTCCTGAAAGCGATCGAGCAAGCCAAAGCCGCAGATGGTAAAGCCCTTCTGGCGAAGGAAGCCGCGGAATGGGTGGCGACAATGGATCTCGACGGCGACCTGCAAGCGCTGCGGTCGACCATAGTCGGGTGGATTCTGAGACTGAGTAATTGACTACAAATAGTTCAATCCCCTTAGGCACGTTGAAACCCCGCGGGACTCGCCGCCTGGTCTTCAACAGCGATCCGTCGAACAGCATTTGGCTTTTCCGCGAACCAGAAACGCACCCTGATGAGCTGCGACGAATCGTTCGCCTTTACGCCACGGAAGGCGAGATCGATACGCTGGTGCAGGGAGTGTTCTCCCAGGCCATGACCCACTTCTAGCGCACGGACAAATGCCCCTACGACGTGCGCCCCCATCACCAGCGGCTGGCACCTATGATGGATGACGGCGTGATGCCGGTCGAAGTTCTCATCGATGAGTGCCACAGGCATGGCATGACGTTCCTCGCGGGCTGGCGAATGAACGACCGGCATGGTCATCACCCGGAATTCTTCAAGAAACTGGCCGGGGAAAACCCGGAATGGATACTCGCCGGATCCGGCTGCCTTGAATTATCTGAAAGAATTGTGCAGCCCCGAGACTGTCTCTGCCGGCGGCGATCGGCATTACGTTTTCATGCCGCTCTGGCTCGAGGATATCAAAACCTAACATAAGGAAACGATTGTGCTGTCACGGCATGAGCCGAATCAACGCGGCGAGTTTCGATGCCGGATCTGCGAGGATTTCCCGGTGCATCCCACGCTTCCGGTGAGTGATGATGGGAGCGGATTGACGTTCTATCCGAAAGGACTCAGCGAAGGCGATGTGCTGGCGATCGACATCAACGGAACGGCGATTCCGGCGGAACACATGCAATGGAACCGGCACGACGATCGAGCGCCGTTCTGCACCATCGCCCCCTCAGACCCGCCGTTCGTTTTTGGCGACAACTATCTCGGTGTGAAACTGATTCAGCCGGCAGAAAAAGTCGACGGAGATATTACGATCGAAAGGGTGGAATGCCTGTTTCGGGCGGACCAGGCGTAGCAGCCTCAATACAAGTCGCCGTAGAATGCGCCGGAATTCGTGAGCCGGGTTGTCTCCAGCAGGGTCGACTGGAAACTCTTGACATGATTATCGACAAACAGCACATGAGACGCGTTCGCATGAATCTCGATAAACTGACCATGGAAATTCCCGCCATAGAATGCGTGGTGAACCTTGGGGGCATCACCGTTCGTCACGTTCGCCAGCTCTCCCAGCACGAGTGTTTTATCTGGGTTATCGATTTGCGATAGTCTGGCTGAAGGTGCTCGCCCGGCATCATTAGGCGGATCCGGGAAATGGATCGCTTGCCCGATGTCCTGTTCGCGATTCATCGGTCCGAAGATATCCGGTCCGTAGTGTGACATCCAGGCTGCAGTGATGTGGTCGTTGGCGAACCAGGCCGGCTCGGTGTACGGGAACCTTGATGGACAGCGCCAGGTGTCCCCAAGCATGTCGATGTAGTCCAGTTGATGTAGATTCCACGACCAAAAGAAGACATGATACCGAACATCATAATTGTTTAATTGCGGGTAGAATGAATCCCAGTCGTCAATGTAATAGATAATCTGCGTACCAAGCTGTTTGAGATTGTTTCCACAAACCGCCTGCTGTCCCTTAGCCTTGGCGGCGTTGAGCGCCGGCAGCAGCATCGAAGCCAGGATCGCGATGATGGTGATCACCACGAGCAGCTCGATCAGTGTGAACGGGACGGGCCGCCTTTCAATCAGTCCTCGACCTTTCTGCCGACCTGTCGCTCCGGTCGGAGTTCCGGATTCGATCAGCGTGAAACATTGACGGCAGTTAGAGCGAGGGGGGGAGGGGGCGCAATGATGAATACTGCCTGCACGTGTCATTCCGCACCGCCCTTGTGTCAAGGTTCTCGCCCTTGCCGGCCAGTTAAAAACGCTGGCCGATCAGCAAAACTGTAACACGATCACAGCTGTTATTACCGTACTGTTATCCCTTGGTGTGTCAAACCGGCAACCAGACCGCCAACTGGATCCGTTCGAATTAGCGGAGCTGGCGCTGACCTATTCGATCTATTAACGGGAACAGTTGGCCGCGGACGTCACCGGCAGCTTCGGCGCCATCTGAAACGAGCCAGACAGTCGTTCGCGGGGACGTCAGGAACCCGTGCGTTCCCCGTTGGTGAAGTGTATTGTATACCGTCACGGCACGGCCTGTTCCGCATGCCGCCGAGACTGCCGCGAAACCGTGCAAACCGACAGACCACAATGAATCCAGCCGAACGTCAGGAACTGCGCCGAGGAATTGATCAGCAGATCGCCGAAGTGCGGGCAGAGATTGAGGCACTGGGTGAATCCGCCAGCCCGGTGGCGCCGGACAACGCCATTGGCCGGGTCAGCCGCATGGACGCGATCAACAATCAGGCGATCAACGAGGGCTCGCTCGGACGGGCCCGGGAACGGCTGGAGCAGCTGGAATCGGCGCTGGCGCGCGTCGATCAGCCGGACTTCGGCACCGGCGTGATGTGCTTGCAGCCAATCGCGCCGGCGCGACTAACCTACCTGCCCGACAGTACGCTGTGCGTGCAGTGCGCCAGCCGGTAGCTTATAGCACTTCGCAGACACCTTTCACACACTCTCACACCGTACACCGGCAAGGCAATCCAATGGAAGGCGGGGCGATGAAAAAACTGCCAGGAAATGCCACAAGCCGATGGGCCCTGGTCAAGCTGCTCTTTGACCGGCCGAGGATTATTCGATCAAAGTTCACCTTGATCAAACTGCTCGTGGTGATTGCCATCATTGCCGTTCTGGCGAGCCTGCTGCTGCCGGCGCTGACGGGCGCCAGGCGCCGTGCCAAGCTCGTCGTATGCCTGAGTAACATCCGGCAAAACATCGAGGGTTTTACCAACTGGGCCATGAGCAACGACGGCAACTACCACGCGTTGAACAACAACTCTACCTCCACCGCCGCAGGGCTGCTCTGGAAGTCCGGACATCCGGAGGATGAACAGAAATGGCTCGACGATTTCATCCAGGAAGAGGCGGGCGGTTCCTGGGAAATCATGTTCTGCCCCTGGCAACTGCACAAGACGGCGGGCTACGTACCGAACGACGCCACCGCAGAATACGCCGGGCAGAAGTATGTCGACCAACTGTACTGCAACGGTACGTGGGAGTTCTATTACATGGGCTACTCACGATTCGCCTACTGGGAACCGGTCTCGCCGCCATCCAACTTTTGGGATGACAGCGGGCATCCGGACGGCGGCCCGATTGACCAGATAGACGGACGCGGCAGTCCCGACGTGGTCCTTACCGACTCCGTGTACCATGTCAACGGCAGCGCCGTCACGTGGGCCCACGCGGAAGATGACACCTGGTATCACTACGAGGAAAGGATCACGGAGATGAACGTCGGCTATGCCGACGGTCACGTCGAACTTCACCGGCATGCGAACAACCTCACCACCGGCGTCGGCTGGTCCGGCAGTGCCTCGTGGGGCCCATACCGAAGCTGCGACGGCTACTGGATCAATCATACGGGCAACCAGCAGTATTTCGTCTATTGAGGTGGAGCCCCCCCCTCACCCGCGGTGCAGGACAATCGCGTCGACACGCCGGTCGCGGATACTCAACACGCCCGGCAGCCGCGCCACCTCAACAAATCCGGCCGCCTCGAACCATTGGCGTTTGGTGCTGTCGGTCTCGGCCACGAACGCCTCCAGCAACGCCATGCCCTGTTCGCCTGCCCAGCCAATTGCCGTCTCCAATATTGCTGATGCGTCGGCGGCGTACTGATCGTGGCAGGTCACCTCGCAACGCCCGGTATGTTCACGCAGCGGCCCTGGCCCCGGCATGACCGAGACGAAGCCAAGCACCCGATGCGGCGAATCGGCCGACACCAGTGACCACATATTGCCGCCGGCGCTCTCGACGGCATACTTCACCAACGTAAAGTTGGACACCGCCCGCTGCGGCGCGGCGGCAAGCGGGCTGACCAGGCCCTGGTCGTAGTGCGCCAGTGCCGGGCCGAGGGGCTGCGCCATCAGGCAGGCGACGGCGGGCAGGTCGCCCCAGCTCGTTTCGCGTACAACCGTCCGCTGACCAGGCGCGAAGGCGACGCCTTCGTAATCCTCACCGCCAGGGCCGGGACGACGCATGCAGGCGCCCGCCAGACGCGTGAACCCGATCTGTTCGTACACACTCGACGCAATGGGAGCATTGCCCAGGTAGGCGACACGGCACCCGGCGTCGAAGGCGATTTGCACCGCCCGCTCGGTAAGTGTGCGGGCGATGCCGCGGCGACGCGCCGCCGGCACGGTGATCACGTCTTCAATGACGCAGACCTCGGGGCTGTCCACGGCGAAGGCTACGGAAGCATTGCCCACCGGGGTGCCGTCGACTGTCCCGACAACCTGACACGTAGTCAGCACGTCGGCGTATTGACCGCGCATCGACTGCAGCCAGTCGACGTCGGTACGTGGGAAGACCTGTTGCAGCAAGTCGATCAGCCGCGTGCGTTCAGCCGGGTCAATGGGGTAACGATGGACAGTTGCCTCGAATTGCTCTGAATTCATGTGATGGCGTTTCTGACAGGTTGAAATGGTTGAGGCGCTGAAAGGGGTGAAAGGTCAACAAAAAGGTTTTCCCAATTTTTCCATTTTTCAACCCCTCACCCCTCGAACGCCAGTTTAAGTTCGCCGGGAAACAGGAATTGCATGAATTACGCCTCGGCCTCGACCTGCTTGTGCGCCGACGCAGGGACAGTCCCGCCGGGGCCGAACGCCGGGCCGACCGACCGGCACCGGGACCACACCGCCGGCGCCCTTGCACCGCTGGCCGGTGTGCAACTGGACCAGGCAAGCGATGTTGACAGGTCGCATTGCGTCTGGTAAACTTGACAAGCTTGTGCGAATGGACGAAATCCGGTCGCTTATTGCAACTTTCTTCCTTCGACAACCTTGACAACTCGGGAGGCATTCCTGATTATGCGAACCTTTGTTTCTATGTTGACAATCTTCCTGACCACCCTGGCCCCCGT
>JASLZG010000265.1 GCA_030754995.1 Lentisphaeria bacterium | reverse complement strand
CGTCAATGATACGGAGGTGCCGGGCTCGCCCTTGATCATGCGGATGGCATCGGGGAGCGGCAGGTCGGTAGTCAGGGCGCCGTCGACTTCGATGATCTGATCTTTGGCCTGCAAACCGGCTTTCATGCCCGGGGAATCCGGCATCGGTGCGATCACGGTAGGCCTGTTGTCGCGAACCGAGATGAAGACGCCGATACCGCCGAATTCGCCTTCGGTCTCCTCGCGCATATCGTCATATTCAGCCGGCGGAATGAACGAACTGAAGCGGTCGAGCGCGCCGGTCATGCCGTTCATGGCGCCGTAAACCAGCTTTTCGTAGGCGACGTCGGTCTTGTCGACATAATGCTCCTGGATGAGCTGCATGACGATGACGAATTGGCGCAGGCGGTGCAGGCCCTCTTCCTCATCGGTCTCGCGGGCGATGGCACAATAGACGCGAAAGCCGATCACCAGGTTGAGCGCCAGCACGGTGACGAGGACGCCAGCGACAAATTTCTGCTTGCCGTTCATATCATGCTCCGGTGTTGGAGGGGCTTAGTCGACCAGTTCGTGTTCACGAAAGCTGTAGTAATCGCATCGCCCGTCCTGCGGGAGACCAACCACGACATGGTCGATCACCGGGATGCCGATGATCTCGCCGGTCTTGACCAGGTCGCGGGTCGAACTGATGTCGTTGGGCGACGGCGTCGGGTCACCGGACGGGTGGTTATGAGCCAGGATGAGTTTAGCGGCGCTGTACTGGATCGCCGCCCGAAAAATTTCACGCGCATGCGCCTGGCTGCGGTCGAGCAGGCCGATGGTGATCATCTCCGAGCGGATTAACTGGTTGCGGGCGTCGAGCAGGATGACCCAGATCTCCTCCTGTCGTTTTTGGCGAAATTTCTCCCGCATATGTCCGGCGGCCTGCTCGGGTGTGGTGATTTTCGGTTTGTCGCCCTGCCGGTACTTGGCCAGGCGTTCAGCCAGGGCAAAGGTCGCTTTCAGGTCGGCCGCCTTTGCCGGCCCGATGCCATGGACCTGTTCGAGTTCGGCCGGGCTTGCCTGGGCCAGGAGCAACAGGCTGTTGTCGAAATGTTGGAGCAGTTCCCGCGCCAGGTCGAGGGTTGATTTGCCGGTCGGTCCGGTTCGCAGGACGATGGCCAGCAGCTCGGCGTCCTTGAGGACCTCGGGCCCGGATTCGAGCAAGCGCTCTCGCGGCCGTTCATGGCTCGGGAGGCTCGAGATGAGATATGACTTGCTGGTTTCGTCGAAGTTCATTTTGCAGTCGGTTTTTATCTGAGCCGCGAGAGATACTATACTTCCAGAGCCACCGGTAGCAATCTGCGATCAATTTCTTTAATAATTTATCGCAAAAGGTTCCAGTTCATGTTTTTTTTGCATTTTTAAGCCGCTTGCCATAAGAAAAAACACGTATTTATAATAAAAAGTGCCGTTTTCCCTGAAAAAATTCTTGAGGAAGGTTGATTTGTAGAAAAAAGAGCGCTATTTTCCCAATTCAAGCATCGTAGTGAAGCGATCGCTTTCCGATTAACCGGGTTTTTCCGGACTTAGACCGTTGCGACCAAGAAAATGGGGTGGTAAAATGAACGCTGCGACACGAACTGGCGCTCAAGCAATCATCGACGGCCTCCAACAACAGGGCGTGGAGTACGTATTTGGATATCCCGGTGGTGCGAATATGCCGATTTTCGATGCTTTGCTGGATTCTTCGCTCAAGCTGATCCTCGTGCGCCACGAACAGGGGGCCACCCACATGGCCGATGGCTACGCCCGCGCCAGCGGCAAGCCCGGTGTCGTTTTCGTCACCTCCGGCCCCGGCGCGACCAACGCGATCACCGGGATCATGACGGCACAGATGGAGTCGGCGCCGCTGGTGGTGATCTGCGGGCAGACAGTCGTCGGCAACCTTGGTCTCGACGCTTTCCAGGAGGCGGACGTCTCCGGCGTCTCCTATCCGGTGGTCAAGCACTCCTACCTTATAAGGGATGCGAACGACACGCCGCGGATCATGCGCGAAGCTTTCTTTCTGGCGGAGACCGGCAGGCCGGGTCCGGTGCTGATCGACATGCCCAAGGACATTGCACTGGCGCCGGTGACGCTCGATTCCGGCGGCGAAATGCACCTGCCCGGCTACACCATCCCGACCCACGGCGACTCCGACCAGATCGCGACGGTGGCCCAGTGCCTGCACGAGGCCAAGCGTCCGTTGCTGCTGGTCGGCCACGGCGCTCTGATATCGGACGCCGGCAAGGCGGTTCGTCACCTGGCAGAGCGTATGCAGATTCCGGTGACGACGACCCTGCTGGGCAAGGGGGCCTTTCCCGAAACGCACGATCTCAGCCTGGGGATGCTTGGCATGCACGGCACCGTCTATGCCAACAAGGCGGTGATGAACTGCGACCTGATCATGTCGATAGGTTCGCGCTGGGACGACCGCATCATCGGCAAGGCGGACGAATTCTGTGACGGCGCGGTCAAGATCCATATCGACATCGATGCTACCGAGTTCAACAAGCTGATCACGGTGGACTACTGCATTCACGGCGACGCCCGCCTGGTCGTTGAAGAGCTCAACACCATGCTGCAGCCCGGCGACACCAAGGCATGGCTCGCGGAGGTCGCCAAGTTCAAGCGCCAGTTCCCGTTGACCTTCAAGAAGAAGGGCGGCCTCAAAGCGCAGAGCGTGCTGTACGAGCTCGACCAGCTGGTCGGCGGCGACGCGGTGTTTACGACCGACGTCGGCCAGCATCAGATGTGGGCGGCGCAGTTCTGTCGCACCACCGAGCGCAACCACTGGATCAGCAGCGGTGGTGCCGGCACCATGGGGTTCGGTTTCCCTGCCGCGATCGGTGCGCAACTGGCGTTTCCGGGCAAGACGGTCATTGCCGTTGTCGGAGACGGTGGTTTCCAGAGGACCATGGCCGAGCTGCCGACCGCGGCGGTTAACAAGCTGCCGGTCAAGGTCCTGATCATCAACAATTCCTACCTCGGCATGGTCCGGCAGTGGCAGAATATTTTCTTTGACAACCGCCTGTCCGGCGTCAAGCTGGAAGGCAACCCTGATTTTGTCAAGCTGGCCGAGGCTTGCGGCGGCAAGGGTTTGCGCATCAAGCGCAACGCCGACATCAAGCGCGTGCTGCAGCAGGCGCTCGACTACAACGACGGCCCGTGCGTCATCGATGCCGAGGTCGAGAAGGAGGACAACGTCTTCCCGATGATCCCGTCAGGCGAGCCGTATTCTTCGATGCTGCTGGAGAATCCCCGCACCAAGATGGCGCAGCCGCGCGGCAGCACCTGATCCTCTGTCCCGGTCACCAAACACCGCAGCCCCGGCGGCGCGTCGGCGTTGTTCTCGCAAAAAGGAATTCATCGAATGAGTCGTGAAGATTTACATTCCATCAGTCTGCTGGTCAACAACAAGCCCGGCGTCTTGATCCGTATCTCCCTGGTGTTTGCGCGGCGCGGCTACAACATCGACAGTCTGGTCGTGTCGCCGGCGCACAATCGTCAATTCTCGCGAATGAGCATAACGGCTTCCGGCGATCCCGATACGCTGGTGCTGATCCTGGGGCAGCTCAACAAGCTGGTCGATGTCATCCATGCGACCGATCATACGGGCGACGTCGTTGTGCAGCGCGAACTGGCCCTGATCAAGGTGGACTGCACGGCCGAGCGCCGCACCGAAGTACTGCAGATCTCCGAGCATTTCAAGTGTCAGTCCGTCGACATCAGCGATACGACGGTGTTGCTGGAGGCTACCGGCAACTCCGACAAGCTTGACGCGCTCGAGTTGATGCTCGAAAAGCATGGCATCGTCGAAATCGTCCGCTCCGGCAAACTGGTGATGGCTCGCGGCGCCAGCGCCACCTGAGCGGTCACGAACAACAAGAGGTTCCACCATGGGCAGGGATGTCACCCAGTTACTTCTCGCTTCCATCGCCGTGCTGCTGCTTTTTGTCACAGGCTGTGGCAAGATGTCGACAAGCGGAAACGTTACTCCGGCAACCGGTCCAACTACCGAGGAGGCGTTTCTTGAGCAGTTCCGGGCTGCCTACAGTAGCAAAGACCTGGACCGGATCATGGCATGTTGGTGTTGGGACGGCAATACAGAGGAAGACCTGGCGCCAGTGCGTGATCAGGTTGCCGCCGATCTCGAGTTGACGGTGAAGGAAATCCGTATCGAGCCGCTGAACGGTGACGAGATAACCCAGTTCACACTGAGAGGTGTGACATATGTCACCAATCTCAATCCCATCGCCCGCGTTGTCGTATGAGTTCGACACCGGCGATCCTAATGCAACAAACTCAACGTCCCTGCTCTACGGCAAAGACCCGGACGGCGTTCTCAAAATCATCACCACCCGTCCAAAGTAATCCCCAATGATTCGAGTCTGAGCCGCACCTCGGGGATACCTCTTTCCCTGACTTGGAGATGCCTTGGGAAGATGAGCGACACGCCCCTGCGCGAGCTTGGCCCAAGCCACCGGCGCGCGGAGACATCGTGGAACTATTATTGCAGGCGGCGGGGCGCCGTCGTATGTTCCTGTTTTGCACCTGAACACCGCATACCTGCCATGACGCCCGCCGTACAAATCAGCAAGCTCGACAAGCGTTACCCCGACGTCACGGCGCTCGACGGCATCGCCCTCGAGATTCAGCCCGGTGACTTCTACGGCCTGCTCGGGCCCAACGGCGCGGGCAAGACGACCACCATCAATATCCTCACCGGCCTGTGCAACAAGACCGCCGGCGATGTTGCCATCTTCGGGCACGACATCGTCGACGACTACCGCGACTGCCGGCGTCTCGTCGGCCTGGTGCCGCAGGAATTCAACTTCGACGTCTTTGTTCGCCTCAGGCACATGCTGGTTTTCCAGGGCGGTTTTTTCGGCCTGTCCAGGAGCATCTGCGAAGCCCGTGCGGACGAGCTGCTTGCCGAGTTCGACCTGACTGACAAGGCCGACACCCAGTTACGCAATCTGTCCGGCGGCATGAAGCGCCGCGCGATCATCACCCGCGCCCTGATGCACCGGCCGAAGATTCTGATCCTCGACGAACCCACCGCCGGCGTCGATGTCGACCTGCGCCGTTCGCTTTGGCAGTACCTCCGCCGGCTCAACGCCGAGGGCACGACGATCCTGCTGACGACCCATTACATCGAGGAAGCCGAGGCTCTCTGCGACCGCATCGCGATCATCAACGAAGGTTGTATCGTCGCCGTCGACACGACCCGCAACCTGGTGGCGCGGCTGACCACAGAAGCGGTGCACATCACCCTGGCCGTACCGTCCACCAACGGTATGCTCGAGAATTTCGACGACCTGCAGGTCGAGGCGACCGCGGGCAGCAACGAATTCACCGTGACCTTCGACCGGCGGCAGACGTCGTACCACAGCATCCTCGAACGCCTGATTGCCACAGGTGTACGCATCGACAATATCCGGCCGGCCGGCAACCAGCTTGAGCAAGTTTTCGTAAGCCTCACCAAACAATGAGCAGCAGTGACGAACACATTTACGCCCCGAAACTGAGGCGCGGCAACTTCGTCGGCTTCAAGACCCTCGTGATGCGCGAGTGCCACCGGTTTCTGCGGGTCTGGAACCAGACGCTGGTGCCGCCGCTGATCACGACCGTGCTGTACATCCTGATTTTCGGGTATTCCCTGGGCTCGCGCATCACCGAGGTGCAGAATGTCAGTTACATGGAGTTCCTGGTACCCGGCCTGGTGATGATGAGCGTCATCGGCGGCGCCTATCAGAATACCTCGTCGTCCTTGTACATCGCCCGGTTCCACGGCAACATCCAGGAACTGCTGGTTTCGTCAATGTCGTCGTTCGAGATCGTGCTCGGCATCATCCTGGGCGGGGTCGCCCGCGGCATCTGTACCGGGGTCATAGTTTCGATCGTTGCCGTCGTGATGGCCGGTGTGCAGATTCTGCATCTGCCGACCGCGCTGTTTTTCATTGTCGTCGTGTCGCTCGCCTTCGCGAGCTTCGGCTTTTTGTCGGGCTTGTGGGCCGAGGATTTCGACCGGCTGTCCTTGTTTCAGACGTATGTGCTGACGCCGCTGACCTATCTTGGCGGCGTCTTCTTCTCGGTGGGCATGCTGCCCGTCATCTGGCAGAAGATCGCCATGGCCAATCCGATTCTGTATTTCGTCAACGGCCTGCGATATGCCTTTCTCGGGATCAGCGACATTTCCCTGCCGGTGGCGATAGTGACCGTCCTGTTTGCCGCGATAGTCCCGTTTATCGCTTGTTGCGTGTTGTTCCACCGCGGTTACCATATCAAAACGTGACCTATCTTCACAATGCCTGGGATGTCATGCTGTCGCTGGCGCCGTGGCTGCTGCTGGGCACGCTGGCCGCGGGGTTGCTGCATGTGTTTCTGCCGCCGGACTTGATCCGCCGCCATCTCGGGCGTGCCTCGACCGGCAGCGTCGTCAAGGCGGTCATGCTCGGCGTGCCGATGCCGCTTTGCTCGTGCAGCGTTATTCCTGCCGCACTGGCCATCCGGCGCGAGGGTGCCAGCCGGGGTGCCGCCGTCGGTTTCATGATCAGCACGCCGCAGACCGGTGTCGACTCGATCCTGGTGAGCGCCTCCTTTCTCGGCTGGCCGTTCGCCGTCTTCAAGGTCGTCAGTGCCTTCGTGACCGGCTTGATGGGTGGGCAGTTCGCCGACCTGGCGACGAAATCGATCCCGTCGCCCGCACCGGTGCCGGCGGCGGCGGCCGCCGCCGCGCGCGAATCCAAATTGCGGCGAATCCTGGACTATGGTATCGGC
>JASLZG010000264.1 GCA_030754995.1 Lentisphaeria bacterium | reverse complement strand
TGACGGTGTGCTCGAGGTTGGCGTCTCCCAGGGTCCAGTTGATCATCACCGGGACCTTGCCGGCCAGCAGTGTCGCGACGACCAGCAGGTTGGCGCCCGACGAGGCGGGCAGCATGATGCCGATGTTTTTCTCCGGGTACGCCGCGATGATGTCGGCCAGCAGCAGCGCCCCGGTTTTCAGGCGGCTGTAACTCAGCACGCCGCCGGTCTCGTCGGCCATCGCCACCCGGTGTTTCAGGCGGTCACAGGTTTCGAGGAATTGATGGTGGATTGGTGTGTCGAGACGGGGCGCGACCAGATCCGGGCGCGGCGAACCCTCGATCCAGCCGGGCGGCGGTTCGACGTCGTGGTGCTCATGCGCCTGCACCACACCGTTGGCGGCCAGCAGGACTTCACCGACCGTACCGATATCCGTCAGCTCGACGTCGCTGGCGAAAAATTCCTCGTCGAGCCAGGCCAGCAGGTCTGCCATCATCAGTGAATCCAGGCCCAGGTCATTGGCCAGGTTGTGGCTGTCATGGACATCCTCCAGCGAGCGTCCTGCCGCTGCCGCCAGGTAATTGCAAACTTTCGAACGGATGGAGTCGGGTACTTCGGCGACGGCCGGTAGATCAACCGTTTTTTTGGCCGCTTCGACGTCGAACAGCACTTCGCCCCAGCAACTGTAGGAAACCAGCGAGATTTCCTCGTTATTGGCGTTGTACCAGTTCTCGAGCCAGGTGTTGATCGTCATCTTGTCAGCGTGCCGGGGAAAGTCCGCCGGACCGTCGATGACTTCGATGTGGATTTCCCGGCGCGGCATGAAGAGCACGAGATTTTTCAGGAGATGACCGATGCCGTACCTTATGCATTTGCCCAGGTCCGGCCGTTCCTGGTGGGTAATCCACGAAAAGCAACTGCCGACCAGCCCGGTCGTCCGCACCAGAACAATCTTCAGATCCGGATTGCGCTGCAGCAGGTCATAGAGGCCGGAGGCGCCGCGCAGGTCTTCGCGGTTGCCGCGCATCAGCCGGCCGGCAGGGTACATGATGACACTTTCGCCGGAATCCAGAAAGCTGACGACATTATCCAGCGCCCGCTGGATGCGCATGCGTTTATAGCTGCCCATACTGGTGGCGGTATTCGGCATTGGAATAGCGCCGACCACCCGCATGAGCAGTTTGAGTTCGGACATGTAGAAAAAGTCTTCGACCACTACGGGATGCGGCCGGTACCGCCACAACTGGGACATGACGATGGCTGGATCTATCTCGCCGGGATGATTCGGCAGGATCAGTACGCCGTCCCTGGCTTCAAGCCGCTCGAGGCCGGACACGCGGATCCGGTAGCGCAGCGACAGCATGATTCGGACGCACATGGTGAAACAGCTTTGAAAAAATCGAAACACGCGACGGATTGAGCCTTGGTTGGGAAAACTGCCTAACGAACTTACGGACAGTAAGTTACAAACAGCATGGCAGAACGCAAACGGCGTGCCGTTCCAACCGCAGCGATGCTGTTGGCCGGCATCTTGATTTATTGCCTCTGTGCATCTACTGTCCTGATTCGCTTTTTCCCTACTAAACCGGCACACATCCGACTGTCAGATCTATGGCCCTGCGCGACGATATCCAGTACGCTGTCAACACCATGCGTGTCATTCTCGAACCGCGTCAGACGCTCGAAACCTTCGGGACCACGACGATTCGCTATCACCTGGTCAGTGAACTGATGGATGAGGTCAACCAGGTGCGGGTGCGTGCCGGCCGTGTCTTTTCGGAGCGGCCCCAGATCATCACGCCGAGTGGTATCGGGGAGGAGTTGCTCGAGGGGTTCGGCGAAGATGCACGCGAGTACATCGACTTTCTAAAGGATCATGGCGAGATGGTGCGTGTGCTGAAATACGGTCTGCGCTTTCGCAAGGACGAAGCGGCCGAGGAACTGGTACATGAATCTATCGAAACCGTCGCCGACCGGGTCAAGGAGAACGTCGACAAGAACGGTGACGCGCTGGCGGCCGTCGTTATTGGCGCCGACGAGTTGTGGGAAGTTTCGCTGCTGAAGTTCCTCGTCGATTACATTCAGCGCTCGGCGCCTTCGAACATCCACGACCTCATGCAGCGCTCGCACGGTGAATCGTCCGAGACCGATCCTTCGAAAACTGTCCACGAGGAGATCGAAGCCGAGTTCATTGCTGCCGGCACCGATGCCCGCCGCATCAATGACCTCGGAGAAAAGCTGCAGAAGTATGGCCTCTTCGAATCCTACGAAGACCGCTTCTACAAGCTCTTGCGCAACAGCGACTGATGACCTCCCGCGCCTGCTGAGCTCATTCCATCAAGAAGTGGAGCGGATGCTTTCCTGAACCAGATGCGCGGCGATCGTCTGCACCGCCGCGGTCGTTGGCTGGTGCAACGCGGTCGATTCGAGGTCGGGAAATATCGAATCTGTCGCGAAAGTCGAAAACACGGCTGCCGCTGCCAATGCATCGGTGCCGTGCGTCGCGATAAAACGGTTGGCAAATTCCGCATCGTCCAGCAGCACCACGTCGAACCGGGGCGCCTCCTCGCCGGCACGCCATTCAACCGGGACTCCGCCCAGGTCGTGCGTCGCCAGGACGGCACGATTGAGTGCGTCGCCGGCGGGCCGCAGCAGCAACAGATGCCGACCGCCCAGGGCGCCGTCGCGACGATACAGGTTCGTCCGACCGGCCAGTGGCCCGGCGACCAACAGGCCGGGGCGGCCCCGGCCTTGATTCTCGACCAGATCGCCGATCGTCGCCAGCGTGCCGTGGATGATCGATTCATTGGCGGTGCCGGCCCCGAAGACCATCGTCGCGGGCTCCCCGGCGGCGTGCCCGTCGGCAATGAGCTCGGCGGCAATCGTGTGGGTCTTGCCTACCGCCATGAAAAACAGGATCGGTGACTGTCGCAACTCATCCGCACCCGGTATCCCCGCATCGCCGGTGGCCAGGCGGGGGGTGGTCACGGAGAAACCCCGGCTGATGCCGCGGCTGGTCAGCAACATGCCTGTGCCGGTCGTTGCCATAGTCATACTGCTGACGCCCGGCACGACACGGTACGGCAAGCCCCATTTTTCGAGTGCCTGCAGCTCCTGAGCCAGTCGTCCGAAAACACCGGGGTCGCCGCCCTTGAGACGGACCACGCGCCGCCCCTGCCGGCAGGCGTCGACCATCATCACCTCGAGGGCGTCGCGTTCGACGCTGTAGACGCCGCCGCGCTTGCCGACATGAATCGCCTGCGCCGCCGATCCGAGATGCTCGAGCAACCGCGGCGCGGCGAGGGCGTCGTAATAGCAGACGTCACAGTCCTGCAGCGCCTTCATGCCCATCACCGTGCAGTAGTCCGCATGCCCGGGGCCGGCACCCACGAAGGCGACGGCCTTGACGAACAGGCTGCGGATCCGCGACCAGACATTGTCGTTGCGCGGGAAGCCGATCACTGCCTGGGTGGCGTCGGCAGTGAACCAGTCCCAGCCCGCGGGTACGGCTTCGCGTTGCGTCAGGTGCGCCGCCGTGGAATCTGCCGCCGCCGCTGCGATGCCGATGTCGGGCAGGCGGGCCGACAGCGCGGCGAGTGCCGGTTCGGCATCGACCGCCGGGTCGATCGGCAATTCGATGTTTGTCCTCTTTGTCATGCCGCATTAGAATGGCATTGGCCGTCGAAATGACAAGCCCGTATCCACCAAGGTGCATGGATGGTGCCGGCCGCACAATTTCCGCAGCCTGGTGTGGCGTTTTAATCGTCAAAATCAACCCTTTGACAGGGTGGGGAAGAATTACCTAAATAACTTGGTATAAATAATTTACAGTCATCCTGATCATTCGGCTGCCAGCTGGCAATGGAACCGGTGACAGGAGGCTCTACGGGACAAATTGGCGCAGCCGGTTTTGCGGCCGCGCCGCAACCCGCTTTCCCTATCCCAGCAGCGGCAGCCTGGCGTAACGATTTGCCAGTACGGCGGTCGCATCGACTCCCAGCCAATCGTTGATCACGGTCGCGTAGACACGGCGGAAATCGATCTGAAATTGCGGGTCGCCCCGGTCCAGTTCGCTGAGCGACGGATGCTCACCGATAATGCCGGGGCGCACGGCGCTGCCGAACACAAACAGCGGTGCGGCCTTGCCGTGGTCGGTGCCGCTGCTGCCGTTCTCCGCCAGACGCCGGCCGAATTCCGAAAACGTCACGCCCAGGACACGATTCAACTGTCCGCTGGCCCGCAGGTCCTGGGTGAATGCCTCGATGCCTGAGGCAAGCGTATTGAGCAACCGGCCGTGCTGGACCGGTTGATTGGCGTGCGTGTCGAACCCGCCCAGCGAGGTGTAATACACCCGGGTATCCAGGCCGCCGGCGATCATTTCCGCGATCAGCCGCAGGCTGTTGCCAAACGCATTCTGTGGATAGTCGATTGTCGACTTGGCACTTCGCACCGCATCACGAATGTCGGTTGCCGCGAGTTCAGCGTTCAGTGCCGTGCGCCGCAGAAAATCCAGTTGCGACCCGCCGCTGGCCACCGGCGCCGATTTCGCCGTTGATCGCGTGTGCACCTGGGTCATACGGTAAAAGCGTTCCGCGTCATTGAGGGCGATTCCCACCGATGAGGTACCGGCGAATGCCGGAGACAGTGTCTTGTCCACCGTAATTCCCAGGGTCGGCGAACAGCTTTTCGACAGATGCTGATTGCCGCAGGTGTGATCGAACAGCCGCCCCAGCCACCCAGACGATGAGAAGCCGTCGGCGACACCGGTGTGCCAGATTTCAATGGAACGGAAATGTGATCGATCAGGATTCGGATAGCCGATGCCCTGGACGATCGACAGCTCGCCGCGGTCATAGAGACGCTGCAGCGGCTGCAGTTTCGGATGCAGTCCGAGCTCATCGGTCAGCCGCAGTACGTCCTGCGGGGGAATCGCGAGTTTTGGCCGGGCCCGATAATAAGCGTCGTCACTGAACGGCACCACCGTGTTCAGGCCGTCGTTGCCGCCGCTCAACTGGATTACCACCAGGACGCGGTCGCGGTTGCCGCCGCCGCCGAGTGCCAGGCAGGTGCTGCCGAGGAACGCCGGCACCGTGCCCGCGGCAGCCAGCAGTCCGATACCCTGGCCGAGAAAATCACGACGCGAAATGTAGTGTTGCGACGCGGCCGCGGCATCTGTACGGGTATGGAAGGCGGTGTCTTGGCGTTTCATATTCAGGCCTCCTTGATCAGCATAACTGATATTGCGGCAGTCGCATCAGATTGCCGACAGCCTGCTGCACTGCCGCCGGCGCGGCCAGCTGCGCCAAGTCTTGCTGCAGATTTTTTGTCAGCAGGCGGTGTTCGCCGTCGGTCGGTGGAACTGTCAGCAGTTGATTGGTCAACTCGGCGATGATTTCCTCCGGCGCCACGAGATCGTTGACCAGTGGGTACGGATCGAACTGAACGCCACGCCGGCGGCCGCGCCGCCGCGGATCGACATCGCCCGGGATCTCGCCATTGGCGATCATCTCGGCAAACGTGTAGCGGGTGACCAGCCGAGTCGTGTCAATCCAGGCCCGCCCGCTCGGCCAACCCTTGACGTTGGGCGGCTGATACGGCGCTTGGCCCATCAACGTCAGCATGCGCTGGTAGATCTTCGGCGTGTTGACCTGCGCCTGCAGCGTTCGTGCCGTGCCGACAACCAGTTGCAACGGACTCTTGATCTGATTGCCGCGCACCGCCTCGCTGTAGAACTTCGGGTGCCGCAGGATATCCCGCACGGCCAGGCGGACGTCGTAGTCCGAGGCGCGGAAACCGGCGGCCAGGGCGCCCAGCACCGCCGGCGCCGGGTCGGTACCGGCGAAGTACTGCCAGAGCTTGCGAATCATGAAGGCGGCACAGGCCGGCTGTTGCAGGATGATCTCGACAAAACCATCGGCGTCGAATTTGCCGGTTTGACCGAGAATCGTTTTTTCGCCGCTGTCGTGCCGGCGCGCCGCGAGACGAAATCCCTGCGGCCCGGCGCCCCATCCGGTCAGTGCCCGGGCGCCTTCACGGATATCCGACTCGCTGTAATTGCCGGGGCCAAGCGAAAACAGCTCCATGAGCTCGCGCGCCAGGTTCTCGTTCGGCTTGCCGCGGTGGTTGCGGGTATTGTCCAGGTAGATCAGCATCGCCGGGTCCCGGACGATGGCGTGCAGCAACTTGCTGTAGCTGCCCACGGCCATTGCGTCGAAAAGCTCCAGTTGCGCGAATATGGGGTGCGGCGTTTTTACTTTCTGAATGCTCGTGGCGAAATGGCCGTGCCAGAAAAAGGTCATGCGCGCCCGCAGCATGTCTGCCGGTGTCGGCGTCTCGATCATCGAAATGATCCATTCGCCGATCAGCGTTTGCTGCCGCTGGCGGTTGAGTTTCTGATTTTCCTTCTGCTCCTCTTTGCTGAGCTTGCGGCGATCCGTTTTGTCTTCCGCGAGCCAGTCGGGCTGTGGCAAGCGGCGATCGGTCGGACGCAGCAGACTGTCGACCGCACCGTCGAGACCGAGCCTGTACAGCGAGGTGATCTCGTCCCGGCGCCCGCCGAAGCCGGCGCGATTGAGTAGATGTCGAGCGTGCGTCCAAGTCCAGTCGGTTGAAGGCATGGTTCCGTCCAGGTGGGTTGCTCGGTTATACGCAGATTTTCCTCGCAGGTTTAGTTGCGGGGATACCGATCAACCAATCGATTCACCGAAGAAGATGCGATCCAGCTTCAAGCGACGCAGCGGCGGGTATTTTTCTATGCTCCATTCGTAGAGCCAGCGCGGCTCCTGCAGCCGGCAGCGGCACGAGGCGAAAAAGAACACGCAGAAGGCACTGCCGGCGATGGCGCCACTTAGTGCCAAGTAGCGCAGCGATTTCGGCAACGCTTCGAA
>JASLZG010000263.1 GCA_030754995.1 Lentisphaeria bacterium | reverse complement strand
TCGCTGTGACCGTGGGGGATGCCGCAGTCACCGCCCATCAGCCAGACATAAACGGCGTACCAACCGCTGACATTCAGTTCGATGGTCAGATCGCCTCCGGGCTGATTCGCCGACGCGTGCAGGAGCTGGCCGGAAAACTGGTCGTTGGCGTAGTCGATCAGTGACCACTCGGCAAGGTGATCGGCGGGTTCGCAGGCTGAGAAGTCGGTGATCCAGACAGAGGCACGGCCATCGTCAGTCCCCTCTGCAGTCGATCCAAGCGGTTTCTCGTAGAACGGTTTGCCGTGCCATTTGTCGTTTGTGTCAGGCATAAGAAAGGTGCCGGGTTTCGGGTTTGGGAAGTCGAGTTATCAATGCTGCTTCGCTGCTAATGTTAAAATTTCACCGGTGGCGGTTCGCTCATCTGTTCCAGCACGTTCACGTCGTGGGCCGCCTTCAGAAACCCGATGCAAGACCGGTAGTGCTTGCTCGCGGAACGGACATTGATTCCGGCGGCGACAGGCATACCAGTGAAACGGAAAAAGTCGATCCCCTCCTCCAGGAACCGGCGTTCGCCCGTGGCGTACCAGAGGTAGGCGTAGACCGGCAGCGTCAGGTTCAGGTCGTAGGGTTCGAGTTGATCGCCCCAGGTCGTACCGACAGCGTTGCGGCCGTTCGTCATCTGCCAGTCGAGAATTGTAACCGCCAGCTCGAGTGCGGCCTTGTCACCGGTGATTCGGTGCAGCCCGGTCAGCCCCGACAATACGGTGCCGGTGCCATAGCTCATCCCCATGCTGTCGAAGGTGCCTCTCCGCTCAACGACCTCCGCGATGTCGTCGCGGATGGTCTGGGCGCAGCGCAGGCAGCGCTCGTCCTGGGTGATCTCGGCCACCGCGTTCAAGGCAATCAAGGCCCAGCCGAACATACGGCTCTCGGTACGCAACGGTTCGATTCTTTCCTCGACGTACTTGCACAGGTTGCGCCCAAGACTGCGTGCCACCTCGAGTGCCCGGGCATCGCCGCTGGTCAGGTAGTATTGCAGCAACCCTTCCGTCCAGGTGTGACTGGGATAAACCGATGCCGTCGTGTGCCCGGCACTGTGCGCCGGGATGCCGCCGACTTTCCAGGGGTCGTCGCTGCGCCTTACAAAATCGACGTCAACCTGATGCTGCGCCGACACGCGGGTACTGAGCCAGGCTTTGGGGCGATTGCTGCGCCAGTACTGCGTGGCCGCCTGCGCAGTGAAGTCGTGCTCGTTGTTGAGCCAGACCGTATGGTCGCCGAGCCCGTGAGTGGCGTAGTGGACTGCATAGCCGGAGTTCGGGTCGTCGCCATAGCCGAACATGCCGGGAACCCAGGCACGCTCGATGGTCGCGGCCATGTTGGCCTCGAGGTGACGATAGCGCAGCGGCAGCCACTCCATGATATATTCCATTCCCATCACCTTGCACTGCTGAAACCAGGGAAACGGCAGGGATACGTTCGCCGGTGCTTCCCATTGGTGAAACGCCTTGTGCATGTCCAAGGCCGAAACATCCGGCGCCAGCAGAGCGATAGTCGCCTCGTGCCGGCGCGCCATACCTTGGCGCAGGGTCGGCAGCTTGGCATCGCGCGGCCACATGTGGAATGCCATGTCACCGCCGGTCGCCAACAAGCGTTTGGGATGATTCTCACAGGCCTCATGCAGGACCGCCACGGCGGACCAGCCATCGCCCCGCAACCCGAGATACTGGTAGACCATGTCGCGGTTGTCCATCAGATACGGCGCGTAGCCGGTGGTGTCTTCCCGCAGGCTGTTCACGTCCGCGATTCGCGCGACCGTCTGGTGAAAGTCGATCTGTACGTCCTCCGGCACCTCGCACAGGCGCGGAAAGGAACTTTGCCCGGAACTCAACTGGCCGACAACGTGCGAAACTTTGCCGCCGGCCGACGACAACCGCAGCCCGATCTCGCCGACCGCTACACCGTCGGGTTCCTCACCCATGTTCAGGAACGTATGGGCCAGGTGCATGTCGGCACGCCCGGCATCCAAGCGAACTTCGACGATGTAATCAAGGAAGACGTCTCCGGCAGCATTGCAGTGCTTCCCGTGCAGCTCAACAACCGCGGTGATCGGTCCGGATTGAACGACGCGAACCTCGCTGACTGTCCCGCTGAATCGCATCCCGTAGGCATCCACGGTCCACAAATCCAACAGCCCATCGAAGACCGCAGCGTTGCCGGCCGTCAGGCGCAAGCGCGGGTGGTCACCGCTTGTGCCGATCTCGATGCGGGCGACGCCGTTGTCCAGGCTCGTGCAGCCTTCGGCTTGCTCGACAGCAACAGGGTTCTCGGGCCCCGGCGGCGCCGCACCGTCGAAACGCAGGTCGAATTCGGCGGGTGCGTCGTTGGCCACGTCGCATTGGAATGTCAGGTGGGCAAACATGATGCTGCCATCCGGCCACTGCGCCAGCGCCCGGGTCTGCAGCGGCACCGCGGTGCCGGCCGCATCGACGAGTCGCAATGCCGCCAAATCGTTGATTTTCCCCCGGGGTAAAGGCACGCCACGGCCGACCGTCCACGCCGTGCGTCGGTCCGCCACCGGCGTGTTGTGCACGTAGTCCAGCCCCTGGAAGGCATAAGATTGCAGCCCCGCCGCCGGCACAGCTACGCCAATCTGCACGCTTTCGTCGGACATGTAGGTTCCCCCGGTTGTGTTAAGAGTTCAGGCGCGCCAGCAGCGCGTCTTCTGCAGAATAGTCACATTCAGCCTTGTCGCCGCCCTGGTCCAGCCACCATTGATAGGTCATCACCATGCCCTCGAGCAGCGCATAGGCGGAACGCCAGCCGAGACCCCAGCGGATTTTCTCGTCGTTGTAAACACAAATATCGACCGTGCCGAAGGGGAATATACCCGGAACCAGTGTTGCTGCTTCGTCCATCAGTTTCGAATCTGCGATAAAAACGGGTTGCAGCGGCAGGCCCATCGCCTCGGCTATCGTGGCCGCATAGCCCCTGTGGGTATACGCCGCGCTGTCGCAGACGTTGTAAATCTGCCCCGCAGCAAGATCATTTCCCGCCACCAGCAGGAAAGCAGCCGCCAGGTCATCAACGTGAACAGAGTGAAGCAGCGCCATGCCGTCGTCGGCCAGGATAATGGGCCGACCCCGGCTGAGGCGCGCGAAAAAGGCGGCCTCTCGATTGAGGATCGAGTTGTGCGGGCCATAGACCACCGGCGCCCGCAGCACGGTCGCAGTGAAGCCGTCGTCGGCCGCCGCCGACATCAACAACTTCTCGCTGAGGATTTTCGGCGCCGACTCATCGACCGGGTGGTCTTCGCGGATCGGGGCGATATCGCCGGGCGTGTAATAGCCGACAGTGCCGCACAGAACATACTGGCCGAAGTTGCCGGCGAGCGCCTCGAGCACCGGCTGGATCTCGACCGGGGCTTGTGCCGAGATGTCCATCACGACATCGAATTTCCTGCCGCGCAGGGCAACCGCAATCGACTCTGGCTCGAACCGGTCGCCGGTCAGTCGCGACACCGATTCGGGCAACGTCGCCGGCGAGACGCCGCGGTTGAGAACGGTCACCCGATGAGATTGCCGAACCAGCAACTCAACCAGCCGCAAGCCAATAAACTGTGTCCCGCCGAGTACAAGGATTTCCAACTTCAACTCCCGCGTCCCCACGATTCGTTAACATTCCCGATCATCTCGCGAACGCGCCGGATGAAGCCGGGCCCGGGCAGTTGCGACACCGGCCCGCAGATGCGGCCGGCGGCGGCCAGGCAGATCAACCGCGGGCAGGGCCCGATGAAATTGCCGGTTTTGACCTTCCCGGCCACGGCCATCTCATCCGGCGGAAAGAGTTGGCGACGGACCGGATAACCAAAGGTCTCGAACTGTGCGGTCTGTTGTTTGGCAAGCTTCACCGGTTCACCGGGCGACCTTTCGGGTATGCCGGCACTGTATCCCGTTTGCCGCCCGCTTCCAACTTCTTCGGTTGTTCCATTCGCCGCACTGCGGTGCCGACCGGTCTGCCGGCCGAAAGCTGGCCCGGGTGGCCACGACCACGCCGGTCAGCACCAGGAAACCGGGTGGCGATTTCAAATAATCTTGTCCGAGCTCCGGATTCATTGTTTTGGATCCCGCTCTTGGATTACCTGCAACCTGCTACTATGCTGAACCAATCGCAGCAGAACAGACCACCAAACAGGGGATAATGGATGCCCAAGCTCGATCACCCATATCGGAATTTGACCAACGGCCAATGGCTGCGCGGCAACCTCCACACCCACACCACCAACAGCGACGGTGCAGACCGGCCGCAGCGGGTTATCAACGACTACGCAAAACGCGGCTACGATTTCCTGGCCATCTCCGACCACGACAGCCTGACGAGCAGTCGCGATTACAAGCAGTGGGACAACCGTGGCATGGTGCTGATCCCCGGCAACGAGATCACCGCCAACGGATCCCATATCCTGCACGTCGGTGCGGACCGGCAGGTGCCGCCGCTTCCGCAACGCCAGGAAGTGATCAATCGGGTCAACGCCGGCAGCGGACTGGCCGTCGTTGCACATTCCAACTGGCAGGAGGCGTTCGATTATACGTCGATCGATAAAATGCGGGAGTGGATCGGCTATCACGGCCTCGAAATCTTCAACGCCGTCATCGGTCGTCTGCAGGGCTCACCGTATTGCACCAACAAGTGGGATATCCTGCTGTCCGAGGGGCGCCGGCTCTTCGGCTACGCCCACGATGACAGTCATGCCCGCAGCGATATCGGCGGCGGCTGGAACATGGTGTACAGCCGGGAGCGCACCGCCAAGGGGATCCTGGCAGCCATCGCCGCCGGCCGATTCTACCCCTCGACCGGGGTGATCATTTCGTCGATCCGCGTGCGCGGCAGCCGCATCCGAATCGAGACCGAGAACGCCAGGCGCATCGTCGCCATCGGCCGCCTGGGAACCCGCCTGCAGGTCACCGATGACCGCCGCATCGATTTCGAAGCCAACCCGGATTCGGGCTACGTCCGCTTCGAATGCTGGGGTGACGGCGAACAGTTCGCCTGGACCCAGCCGTTCTTCAACAACGCTTGAGCGCGTCCGCCTGATCGAAGTTTCCCCTCGACCGCCACGCCAAACAAGGCGGCGTGCCACAAAAGAGCAGGAAAAGGCGTACCCGCCTGATCCTATTTCTCAGCGCCATCCGCCCTTACAGATGATCTTCGGACTGCACGCGGTTGAGAAAGTCCTGGGCATCGGCCAGCTCCGGCGTGGCGGTTTTCGGTGCGGGATCTGCCATCCGCTCGAGCTTCGTGCGCTTGATGAAGAACTCCGGCTGCAACTGCACCAGTGCAATGTTCCTGGCGTGTTTAACGATGCGTTGAAACACGCCCATGTACTGGGCACAGAAAACAGCTGCCAACGGATCGATCTCGTGGTTGGTGACCTGGCCGGTCAACGCTTCACGCAGAACGCTCTGCCGCTCCTTGAACGCATCTCGGGCGGCAAGGATGTCGCGGGCGGATTTCTGAAACGCTTTCTTGTCGGGATCCAGAGACTGAATGACCAGCTCCAGGACCCTTGCAGCAACCTTATACAACCCCAGCAACTCCTCCAGCAACGCCTTGTCCATCAACGCGCCATCCTGCGTCTGCCGGCGTAACGACACGTCGCAGAGTTCGTCGATGTGATCGCCGATGCGCTCGAGGTCGCTCATGCACCGATCGACGTGTTGAATCAGCATGAGCTGGCGCTGCGACAGGTAGCGGCCAGTCAAGGCAGCCAGGTAGTCGCGCATCGACCGCTTGATCTCATTGACGATATTCTCATTGCTCTTGATCGTGCGTACCGTGTCGCGTTTGTGCTTGAACAGCATCAAATGCGGGACCAGTTGAAAACTGTTGCCGCATACTTTCGCAACGCGCTGCAGTTCCGAGAGCACCGCCTGTAGTGCCAGTTCCGGTTTCGCAATCGCCGCGCTGTCGAGAAAGCTCGGCGGCGGCGGCGGCTTGCTCGAGCGCACAAGCGCAGTGATGACGCGGGCAAACGCCGCCGAGAACGGCAGGACGATCAGTGCCGCAACCACCATGACAGCGGTATGCAGATTCGCCGTCTGCCGTACCAGGTCAGTTGCCGTAAGAGGAATCCAGCGCAGGAACAGCGGACTGGCAGCAACTGCAAAGGCAACATTGAACAGGTTGAAGCCCAGGTGCGCGCAGGCAGCACGGCGGGCTTGAATGTTGGTGCCGATGCTGCCCAACAGCGCCGTCGCACAGGTGCCGATGTGGGCGCCCAGGACGATGGGATACACTTGCTCGAGACTGGTAAAAATCCCGGCCTCGGCAAATGCGAAACAAATCGCGATGGTCGCACCGCTGCTCTGCCAGACGGCGGTAAGCGCCGCCGCCAGCGCGATGCCGAACAACATGCCCGACCACGTTGCACCGTTCACCGGGCTGAGGATCGGCTGAAGCTGGGCACGGAACGGGTGGGCCGCTTCGGCCATCGTCTCGATACCCAGAAACAGCAAGCCGAATCCGAGCAGGGCCAGTCCCGCCTGCCCGATCCGGGGATAACGTTTTTGCAGGTTCGTCGCCAGGCCGAGAACGATCGCCAGGTAGCAGTACGACGACAACTTGAACGAAACCGCCTGCATCGAAATCGTCGTGCCGACATTCGCACCGAGAATCGATGGGATCGTACTGGGCAGGGATATCAGCCCGGCGTTGACAAACCCCACGATCATCACGGTCGCCGCACTGCTGTGGATCAACCCACCGAGAAACGTGCCGGCAGTCACACCGACCAACCGGCTCCGACCGACGCGCGTCAGAACCGTGCGTAACCCGTCACCGGCAGTCTCGCGAAGCCCTGCGGTCATGATATTCATGCCGAAGATGAACAACGCAATGCCGCCGAGGATGGCAAACACATTGAGAA
>JASLZG010000262.1 GCA_030754995.1 Lentisphaeria bacterium | reverse complement strand
TGGAGTTGCGGTATGAAAAAAATTGTTGTTACCGGGGCCAAGGGCGGCACGGGTGCCGGCATCGTGGCGGTGTTGAAGGACCGCGGCTATGATGTGTTTTCGATCGATCTCCTGCCGATCGCCGTTGGCGATGTGAATTACAAACAGATCGACCTGCGCGACGCTACCGGGGTGAACGATGCATTTGCCGGCGCCGACGGCGTCATACACTTCGGCAGTGTGCCCGGTGACGCCTGGCTGTCCACCACCGAGGCGTTCCACAACGTCGCGGTCGCCGGCTTCAATGTATTTCAGGCGGCGCACAACGTCGGCATCCGTCGCGTCGCCTGGGCGTCGAGCATCGAGGTTTACGGCGACCTGCGTGAGCACCCGACACTGCCGATTACCGAGGAGAGCCCGCAGGCGCCGCCCGGCATTTACGGTGCCTCGAAGGTGCTGCTCGAATCGCTCGCCAGCGACTATTGCCGCTGGCACAACATGGCGATTGCAGGCTTTCGCCTGACGCGAATCATCTACGACAGCGCTGTCGGCAGGGAGAAAATGAAGCGATACGTTGGGGAAGACGCACTCGGCTACGATTCCATGTGGTCGTACATCGATGCCCGTGACGTGGCGACGGCCTGCCTGGCGTGGCTCGAGTCGGACCGCCAGGGTGCGGAGGCGTACAACATCGGCCGCGACAATGTGCACAGCGAAACGCCGACCGCCGAGCTGCTCGAGCGTCACGGCTTCGCCGGAAAGGAGGTCACCCGTGAACACGGCGAGTACGAGAGCCTTTTTTCGTCGGCAAAGCTGAAAGCGCACCTCGGCTGGCAGGCCGAATATGACTGGCGGGACATTATTGCCGAATGACCGCTGAAGTCCGTCTCCTTACCGGCACGTTGAAATCCATAATTGTGAAGTCGGGATGAAGGCAATACTCAAGGATAAACAGGAGCCGGGTCTTGCGTATGGCGAGCATCCGGTGCGCGACCTGAAGCCGCACGAAGTGTTGCTGCAGGTTTATACCGCCGCGATCTGCGGGACAGATATCCTCATTTACCACTGGCATCCGTTGATCAGGGATTTCATCAAGGATCCGCCATTCATCCCCGGACACGAATGCGGCGCGGTGATTGCCGAGCTGGGCTCGGAAGTGCGCGGCTTTTCCGTCGGCGACCGGGTTGCCGTGGAAACCCATCTGCCGTGCGGCAAATGTTATCAATGCCACACCGGCGAACAGCACATTTGCAGGGACATGGTGCTCTTCGGCCACAACTTCAACGGGTGTTTCGCCGAATTCACGGTGGTGCCGCAACAGATACTGTTCAAAATCGACGACGCATTGAGTCTTGAAAGGGCCGCCTTGCTCGAGCCGATGGGGGCCTCCTTCCAGGGGGTCGAGAAGGCGCAGGTCGCCGGCGATTCAGTGGCGGTCATCGGGGCCGGCCCGATCGGGCTGTTCGCCATTTACCTGGCAAGAAAAATGGGGGCGGCGCGAGTGATCGCGATCGACATCAACAGTTTCCGGCTGGACCTGGCCCGTGAGTTGGGTGCCGACACGGTGTTTGATCCGCAACAGTCAAACGTGGCCGAAGAGATCCTGGCCTTGACCGATGGCGACGGCGTGGGCCGAATCATCGACGCAGCGGGGGCCAACGAGCCCTTGTCCGACTCGTTCAGTTACCTGCGCAAGGGTGGTCGGTTGATCCTGGTTGGAAACCCCAAGCAGGACCTGGTCATCAAGAACCCGATGGTCAGCCTGGTGCAGAAGGAAATCACGATCAAGGGTGTCCACGGCAGGCGGATGTTTGACACGTGGGAGAAAACCCAGAACTTCCTCCTGGACAAAACGCTGCCCCTGGAGTTGTTCGTGTCGCACGAGTTCGCAATGACCGATTATGACAAGGCTTTCGCGGAAATCGATTCGGGCAGGACCAGCAAGGTAATGTTGAGGAACAAACACGAATGATCAATGATGCCACCGACATGTCGTTTCAATCGCCCGTCGTGCAGATCGCACTGGATGTCACGGAAATTGACGAAGCCCTCCGCCTCGCCGAACTATCCGTAAAGGCTGGGGCCGACTGGCTGGAGGCGGGTACACCGCTGATCGTCGCACAGGGCTACAGGGCAATCGGGAAACTGGCCGAAGCCTTTCCAGGAATCCCCGTCCTGGCCGACTACAAGACCATGGACGGTGGCGGCAGGAATGTGCATATCACCCGGGAGCAGGGCGGTCGGTTGATGACGGTTTGCGGCAATGCCGCGGACGAGACCATCCAGGCTGCGACCCGCGCCTCGGCGGAAACCGGTGTCTGGGTCGTCATCGACACGATTGGCGTCAAGGACCAGGTCGCACGGGTGCGGCAATGCGTCGAATGGGGGGCGCAGGCGATTTACCTGCACTATGGTTTTGACCAGCACCAGGCGGATGACACCAAGGACGCCAACCAGTGGGTGGCGCAAGTCAAGGATGCCGTCGACGTACCGATTGGGATTGGCTGTTTCGGCTGCGAAAGTGCCGAGCTCGGCGTCAAGCTGGGCGCCGATATTTTCTGTGTTGGCCATCCGCTGATCAGCGCCGATGACCCGCTCGACCAACTGCAGCGGTTCGTCGGGACCGTCAAGCAGCATTAAGGCGTCAAGGGGAATATCCAATAGCGTCCAATGTCGCCCTGCTGCATACTTTTGATTGTGTATTCCGCCGCAGTTTCCCGGACATTTTCTTGTCGGTGGTCAGGGCGTCAAAATACAGACTTCGTAGGGTAGCAGCGTAAGTGCGAGCTCGCCGTCGCGTACCGGTATGGATTCACTGATCGCTGCCGGGCCGGACGTTGCCGACCTGACACCGGCGGGCAGTACCAACTGGGCTATTCGGCACGCCGCAGCGGCCGGGGTATCGGAAAGTTCGACCGTGACGCGTTGGTCCTGGGTGGTTTTGTTGATCAGCCAGACGCGGAGTCCGTCCGGCTGTTCGACGGCGAAGGCGTCGATCGGGCCGTGGGGCTCGACCGAGGTTGGCGCGATCGGCCTGCCGACCGTTTCTGCGGCCAGTTCCAGCACCCGTTGGGCGAAGGCGCCGTCAACGCAGAACACCGCTTCATCGGCGCCCGCCAGGGCCAGGTACTTGACGACCCGGGCACACCAGGCGCCGGCGAAAGGTGCGCTGTTGCGCGCATCTGCAGCCGGACGCGGGTGGGGCGGTTCCAGTGTGATGGCATCGACGCGGCACCGCACTGCAGGCGCGAACGAGCGCAGCGTTTTCACCTCGGGCACCAGCGCGGTGATGTTTTCCATGAGCGTGTCGTCATCCCAAAGATGCCCGCCGGGGCGGAAACCGAAGGTTACCGTCTCTGCCTCCCGATGCGGGTCCCGGTTCCGGTTCGGCGCGGCAAACACGGCGTCCGGTGTGGACTCGGTCGCGGGATAAAGTTGCGGCACCACGGCGGCTTCATCCGGCGCCCCGACGACAATCCGCACCGGCTCACCGGTACTTATTTGCGGGGGCGTTGCCGTGTCGACCTCGAGCAGTACGGACTGTCTTCCGCGCTGCCCTTTTGTCAGTTCGTTCGAGGTGTACGGGTTATGGGTGAACGCCTTGTACGAACTGTCACCGAAATTACGCTGATCCTCCATCTGGAAGAGCCCGTCGACAAGTCGGCAAGTGACGCTGACCCCGTCCGCTGTCTCGTAGCTCAGGCTGCTGTGATATTCGGCAACAAGTTCCGGTGAGACCAGCTCGGGGAACTCCGATTCACTGATGCTGCCATCCTCGTTGACGATTGAAAACGCCTGCCGGCCGGCCAGTGAATCGCTCCCGTAGAGAACACAGATGCCGGTGCGCTGCGACTCGAAATCAGCCAGCACTTCCCCGTCCACGGTGAAGGTGATGGTGCCGTCGGCACCGCCGGCAATGCGTATCTCGCTGCGGAAGCAGGCGCGGTCGTGGCCGTAGCTCGCCCGCATGCTGATTTCGAAGCTGTCGGCTTGCCTGATGAGCTCGATGCACTCGAACCGCGGCATCAGCGAATCCCAGTCAGCCTGGCGAATACAGAAATAAATTCTGCGGACGATCTCCCTGTCGCCAACTTTCAGATAGCGAAGCTCGCCGTCCTTGAACGTCAACCGCACGGGGCCGGCGCGAAGTTCCGAGGCAGTTGCAATGGACTCTGTCATGTTTCCCAAATAAGTATGGTGTTGTATCCCGTTGTCGGAACATTTGCAGGTTGCGAACAGGAGGGGAATGTCCGATCAACTGAACACGGTTGCAAGTGATGTCATGAGCGATTCCTCCACCATCCTTGCCACACCGTCACAAGAATTCGTGAATTATTCAGAGCCGCGCATCTCGACCCGGATCATGCGGTCGACGGGGGTGGTCCCACTCTGCTTTTCACCGTTCGTCCAGGTAACGGTGTACTGCACCTCACTGCCATGGTTGCCGAGGCCGAAGTGGAGTGTGAGATCGTTCTGGTTGCCCTGGCCGACGCCGCCGCCCTCGACCTGGCGGGTCAGTGTCTTGGATGCCGTTGCAGATCCTGAACCTGTCGAGGGGAGCTTGATGCGGACCCTGGCGCCGATCGCGGAGCTGTTGACTTTCCGGCCGTCGCCCTGCAGGCGAATCTTCAGCCAGTGATGGTCATTGCCCTTGTTGATGAACAGCTTGCCGGCGGTGGCGAGATCAAGGAATCCGTCGTTGTTGACGTCGCCCCAGGCCGCCTGATACGTTGGTGCCAGCTGGGCGAGACCGGCGTCGTCGGTCACGTTGGTGAAATGCCAGTTGCCGTCGTTGCGGTACAGCACGGGATAGTTCCGGATGTTGTACGACGCCGTGCCGTAGACCGTCGTGAAGTAGATGTCGAGGTCACCGTCATTGTCGTAATCACCGAGCGTGGGGCTGGCATATGACTCCTGGTAATGGACGCCGCATTCGCCCTTGTCCTCGAACTTGTAGCCCTTGTCCGGTCCGAGGTTGCGCAGAAACTTTGAATGGGGCTGGTTATCCCACGGGTGTGCGAAGTTGCCGGCGAACAGGTCGATGTACCCGTCGTTGTCGACGTCGCCCCAGCAGGCCCCAATCGAATGGCCGTTGCCACCCGTTGCGTTGAGCTCGCCGGCGTAGTTGGACAATTCCGATTGGCCGTCGCTGACGATCAGCCAGTTCGGCGTGAGCCAGTAGTTGGAGATGTAGAAATCGGCGTCATTATCTTCGTCAAAGTCGCAAGTGACGACGCTGCGGCAGTATGCCCCGGCTCCTGAAAAGGCCCGCGACCACTTGTCTTCACTGGGTTCAGCCGTGGCGGAATTTTCAGGCAGCACTTTGAATTCATAAAGATCGTTCCAGCTCTTTTCGGCATCGATCGACCACCACGAGGGACCGCCTCCGAGCGTCAGGCGGATGGTCATGTTGCGGGTGCGGTCGAGCATGTAAGCAAAGCCGTCCTCCCGGCGAATTTCCTGGAATGTGGAACGAACACCTTTGCCGGTTATTTCCTCGGTCCAGTAGATTGGCGCGGTTTTGCCGTGCTGCCGGAAAGTCCCCTCTTCGTATGCGTAGAGGGCCACGATCTCGAGCCCTGGCCCCTGCCGCCACATCGTGTCCGTATGGCCTGAGCCGCCGCCGTAGTAGATGTCGATCAGCCCGTCGTTATTGATGTCGCCCCAGCTGGCCGCCATGCACTCACCCCCGAACGGGCCGGGTGGCGGGGTGCCGGGCTTGAAACCGCCCTCGCCATCGCCCAGGAAATGTCCGCCGGGTCCGTGCACCACGGCATAGTCCAGGTGCCCGTCGTTGTTGATATCGCCCCAGATGACGGCACCGCCGGGGCCGCCGGCCGTGAATTTCTTGCCGCCGTCATTGGTCCAGCCACCGCTGTGCGTCGAAAGATCGACAAACCCGTCGTCATTGAAGTCACCAAAGGATGCGCCACCGCCGCCGATGCTGTCCTTGCCGCACCATTCATTGGTCTTGTCCTCGAACCCGGCCAGGGTCGGGGCCGGACACAGTGCCAGGACCAGCGCGACAAAAAAACCGGTGCTCAAGAGACGATGCGCGTAATTCGCGTTGATGATCGGGTGCATTGCCGATACCTCCATTGTTTTGTTCTGCAGCCATATTAGAGTGCGGTCCACCGAAAGTCAATCCCCTTCCGGCTGTCGGCAGGCAACAGCGGGGTGCGACCGGCAGCAAAGGCAGACGATGGCGTGGTTTTTTCGGGGGTGGAATCCGCACCTGCCAGTGCCGCAGCGTGTTGCACGGGAGGCCGGGCAGCCCTGCCCCGGGCGGCAGGCCGGTTACCAGGTCATCCGCCGGTCCGGGACCACCTGCGTCACGGTCTTCATCGGCGCAACATCGTCCTGGCAGGCGTTTCTGCTGTACAACGGGCAAATCTCACCCTTTGGCTCAATGTCGATCACCGTGTATCCCTTGACCGTTGGCCCACAGAAAATGCATGTGCGGCGGGTCGGCATAGAAATTGTCCCGGGTATACATCATGTGATCTTTCGCCGGGTCGATCCTGTTGGTGATACCGCGGATGGTCAGTTCAGCCATCTCTGCCAGATCGAGTGTGGCTGGGACTTCCGCTTCGTATTGCAGTGGCTTGTCCAGGTCACTCACGTGTTGATGCTCCAGGTTGGTCAGTCCAGGTACCGGCCCAATTCGGTCACCGCCCCGGCCCGCGCCCGGCGGAACCGGATAAAGAGTACGGCATCAATTTTTCTGCCCATGTCAATTTTTCAACAAAAAAAAGCGCGGAGCCGAAACTCCGCGCTTTGGATCTCGCGATTGCCGTACGCGCCTACTGATTTATCTTGTCATTGATGGCGGTATTGATTCCAGAAGCGATATCGCATTCCGCCTCGCAGATATTGGCGCTGATCATCAGCGTCTCGACAATGGTCGTGGCAGCATTCTCAATTTCCGGAATACTGGTTGGCGAGGTTTCGTTGAGAATTACGCA
>JASLZG010000261.1:317-6945 GCA_030754995.1 Lentisphaeria bacterium | reverse complement strand
CGCATTGATCGAAGCGAAGGAGCGTAAGAAACCGATCATGGTGTTCTTCACCTGCGGCTGCGAGACCTGCCAGAGCCTGTGGGTGACGCATTTTTCAGATCCCGACGCCGTCGAGCTGTCGGACCGCTTCATTCCGCTCTACGTCAAAGGCAACCAGGACCTGGCCCGCGAGTACGACATATCCGACTGCCCCTACATCGTTTTCATCCATCCCAAAGGCGATGTCATGCGCGCGTACAAGAAGGAAACATTGACGAAGTGGGAGCCCGCCGACTTCGTCAAGCGGATGAAGCGCGTGCTGGCCAAGGCAAAATAACTGTACCGGGCGATCGCGAGGCCCACACACTGCCACGATGCCAGACACACAAACATCCGTTGTAGCCCGGGCCCGCGAGTGCCTGCGGGTTTTTCGGCGGCTCAATCCGGAGCTCGTCGATGTGGCGATGCCCAAGCTCGAAACCCTGGTGCCCGAGCTCGGGCCGGCGTTCTTCGACGAAGCCGCCGTCTTCGCCGGCGAACTGCTGGCGCTGTACGTCGCCAGCCCGGTAAAACGTGCCGAGCAGAACGTCCTCGCCGACTTCCACGTTTTTCTCGACCGCGCCGCCCGCCAGCTTGTCGCCGCCGGCGAGTTGCCGGACGTCATGACCGCCGAGCCGGTATCCTCCTCCGTGAGCCTGGTGCCGGCCGACTTCTACACGCCGCTGCAATGGTTCAAGGTCAATGCCAGTTCCGAGGTGCCGAGGGACGTGGTGCACGCCGTCGACGCCGCGAAGCGGCGCAACCAACTGGTCCATACCGTTCTCGAGCCGCTTTTCCAGTTCATGCTGCAGCTTGATCACGAACGCGCCGTCGCCTGGCAGCTGAAACTGTGCAGCGACGAGAGCACCCCGATCGACCCCGATGTCGCTCGCGACCTCATCCGCGTCTGGCGTACCCGGACGGACCTGCCGGCCGCCGCCCTGCGACAGGCCAAGGTCTGGAGCGACGACCGCCAGGCATTCCGTCACTGGCCGTCGGTCGTCGAGGAGGCGGACCGACTGCTGCGCGAACACTGGTTCCGCACCTGGGTCGCAGAGCTGCCGGCCGCCACCGTCCAGGCCCGGCACCTGCAGTTGCTCTACCCGTTCACCGACGGTAATCGGATGCTGCGCTGGCTCAAGAACTGTGTCGACCAGACCGGCACCGCCATCGATTTTTTCATCTTCGAAAGCGGCAAACTCGCCGCGGCCGGAGAATACGAGGCCGAGGAAATGAGCCGCGCCGTGTTATACCGGCAACTGCTGTGGGTCGACCAGATGATTCCGCCACTGGTCGTATTGGCGGACCTCATCCTCAATACGCCCAACGGCGCCTTCGAGTTCGCCCTCTCTCTCTTCGGCTTCACCACTGAACACCGGCACGGCTGGGAGCGCGTGCTCGACAGACACTGCGCCGAAGCGGTGCACCGCCGTTTCCTTGCCGACCTGAGAAACGGCAGGCCGCCGGCAAAGACGATAAAAATGCTGTCCTTCGGTGATGAGATTTTCGAGGCCGAAGTGATCGCCGAGCTCGACTCATTGACCGGCGAGTTCGACTCGATGGAGCAGCGCGATGCGGTGGTCGAGAAAGTGGCCGCGATGTATGCCAGCTCCCGCGAGCAGAAACTGCTGAACACCGAGATCGGCCGGCGCTACCGGCGGCTGATGCAGGTCCTGCACGAGGACAACATTCGCCGCCTCTTGTCGGACGAGCAGTTCGAGGCGATCGACCGCGCCAGCGGCCCCTTGCGCGACCTCTCGGCGATCGCCGCGGCCAGCCGCAAATACCTGTCGAGCCGGCGCGCCCTCAACCGCACAACGGAGGAAATCCTCGCGGAAGAGGAGGATTTCGTCAGTGATATCCGCAACCTGCGCAGCACCTATATCCAACGGGTACTGCTGTAATCATCCCTCCGGAGGCGCGCCCTTTTGAACTTCATTTTCGAGCAGATCCGCGTTGGCGGTGATCATAATCTCGGCTACCTGCTTGGTGACCGCGAGGCGGGTGTGGCAGCGCTCATCGACCCGTCGTACGCCCCCGAGCGCCTGATCGATCGCGCCCGGGCGCAGAAGCTCGAGGTGACGCACATCATCAATACGCATGGCCACCACGACCATGTCAACGGCAACCAGCAGGCCCAGGCACTGACCGCGGCGCCCGTCGCCATCTACGCTGAGTCCGACGTCCCCCACGACATCGGCCTGGCCGACAACGACACGCTGGAGATCGGCCGCTGGACGCTGCAGTTCTCCCACGTGCCCGGGCACATCGACGATCACCTCGTGATCAAGGTGTTGCAGCAGCCCGTCCTGATCACCGGCGATCTGCTGTTTGTTGGCCGTGTCGGCAGGACGTGGTCGGAGCAGGGGGCGCGTACGGAATGGCAGAGCTTGCAGCGGCTGATTGCGGAGGTCGCAGATGACGTGACTGTCTGGCCGGGCCACGACTACGGCGTGCGCCCGTCATCGACGATCGGCATCGAGAAAGTGACGAACCCCTTCCTGTGCTGCCGCACGCTCGACGAGTTCCTCGCCCTCAAATCCCGCTGGGAGAAGTTCATCGTCGAGAACGGCATCCTTCAAGTTTAGCCGAATCCATAACACCGTGAATATTTTTCTGGCCCCGGGCCAATACCCCCGGATGGGGTGCCTGGCTGCCTGGCGGCAGGATCAGGTGGCGACGGCGGTGCCGAGTTCGTCGATGGCGCGATCCAGGGCCGCATCGATGGCCTGCTCCCAGGTGGCTGCATCGTTGCAATTGCTGCCGTCGGGAAACAGCACGCCGCGCGACGAATTGACGATGCCGCCTTCGAGCCCGGCCGGGCCCTTGACGAAGCTGGCCACGGCGTCCGCCGCCGTGCCGCCCTGGGCACCGTACCCGGGTATCAGGAAAAGCGCCTGCGGCAGCAGTCCCCGGATCGCCAGGGCCTGCTCCGGATAGGTTGCACCAACGACGACGTCCAGCGACGACCAGCCGGTTTGCGGACCCCGCAAACGCTCGACCATCGGCGCCAGTGAACCGGCCACCAGCTCGTACAGCGGCACGCCGTCCACCAGCCGGTCCTGGTAATCGCCGGACCCCGGGTTGCTGGTCTTGACCAGCACGAAGATGCCGGCATCGTCCGCCGCCGCGGCATCGGCGAAGGGTGCCAGTGTATCGGTGCCGAGGTAGGGATTGACGGTCAGTGCGTCGGCGGCCCAGGCGCCTGCGGCTGCCAGGTATTGCGCATAGGCGGCAGCCGTCGAACCGATATCGCCGCGCTTGGCGTCGAGCACGACGATCAGTCCCAGCTCGCGTGCCTGCGCACAAACCTCCGAGAGTACCCGGGCACCACGCCAGCCGAGTTGTTCGAAGAAAGCGCTCTGCGGTTTGACTACTGCAACCTTGCCCTGCAGCCGCGGCAGGTAAGCGCGAAAGAAGTCGTGCACGCCCTCGGCCGTGGCCGGGTCAGCCGGCGCCATGCTGCCCTGTTGAAACAGTGGCGGAATCCGGCCCAAGTGCGGGTCCAGCCCGGCACAGAGCGGGTGGCCGAGCGAGCGGATCCTGGTGATGAGGGTATCGGCGAAATGCGCCTTCACATTGACCTCCTGTCCGGGCATTGCAGTTCCTGCAGCGGCAATCTACACTAAGGCGCGGTCATCACAAAGCCGGTGCGCTACACGAACCACGACGGATCTGAAGTTGCGACGGTCGCGGAGCTTGAGCGGGAAGGCATGAAAACAGTGGCGGCGGCCGGTCAGCCGATGTCGCCACGCGGCAGGGCGGTTGTTGATTCACGACCGCCCCTGCTGCCGACCTGGCGCTTGCAGTCGCGTGCCGCCACCGCCTACAGCATCCCGGCGAGGTACTGTCCGGTGTAGCTTTTTTTGCAGCGCGCCACATCTTCCGGGGTCCCCTCGACGATCACCGTGCCGCCGTCGTCGCCGCCTTCGGGACCGAGGTCGATGATATGGTCCGCGACCTTGAGAACGTCGAGGTTGTGTTCGATCACCAGGACCGTGTTGCCATGGTCCCGCAGCTGCCGCAGAACGTCCAGCAACGTCCGGATATCATCGACATGCAGCCCCGTCGTGGGCTCGTCGAGGATGTAGAGCGTGTGGCCTTTTTGGCGCCGTGCCAGCTCGGTGGAGAGTTTGACCCGCTGTGCTTCGCCACCGCTCAGCGTCGTCGCCGGCTGGCCGAGATGGATGTATCCCAGGCCGACGTCGAACAAAGTCTGAAGGATGCGGTGCAGCCGCGGGATGGCGCGGAAGAAATGGGCCGCCTCCTCGACGGTCATGTCGAGTACTTCGGCGATGTTCCGGCCTTTGTAGAGGATTGTCAGGGTTTCGCGATTGTAGCGCTTGCCCTTGCATGCTTCGCACTGCACAAAGACGTCGGGGAGAAACTGCATTTCGATTTTGCGGATGCCGTCGCCCTGGCAGTCTTCGCAGCGGCCGCCCTTGACATTGAAACTGAAGCGACCGGGCTTGTAGCCGCGCACCCGCGAGTCGGGCACCTGGGCGAAGAGCGTGCGGATCTGGTCGAAGGCACCGGTGTAGGTCGCCGGGTTCGACCGCGGTGTGCGACCGATCGGGCCTTGATCGACGACGATCATCTTGTCGATGTACTCCACGCCCTGCACCTCCTTGTGGGCCCCCGGGGTATCGCTGCCGATCTTGAGGTGACGGTTCACCGCCTTCACAAGAATGTCGTTGATCAAGGTGCTCTTGCCGGATCCCGAGACGCCACTGACGCAACAGAACTGGCCGAGCCCGATCGAGACATCGACATTCTTCAGGTTGTTTTGAGCGGCACCGATGAGCCGCAGCTTGCGACCGTTGCCCTTGTCGCGCTGCCGGGGCACATCGATGGCCGCCGCACCGCTGAGGTACTGGCCGGTGAGCGACTCACTGCAGTTGGCGATCGTTGCCGGCGTTCCGTAGCTGATGACTTCGCCGCCGTGAATCCCGGCGCGTGGTCCGAGGTCAATCACATGATCGGCGGCCCGCACCGTTTCGAGATCATGCTCGACGACGATGACCGTGTTGCCCAGATCCCGCAGCTGGCCGAGCGTGTCGAGCAGCCGTTGGTTGTCACGCTGATGCAGACCGATGCTGGGCTCGTCGAGCACGTACAGCACGCCGACCAGGCCGCTGCCCACCTGCGTCGCCAGGCGTATTCGCTGGGCCTCGCCCCCGGACAAGGTGTTGCTTACCCGGTCCAGGGTTATGTAGCCGAGGCCGACGGCGCGCAAAAAACCCAGGCGCGAGCGGATCTCCCGCAGGATCTCGGCGGCGATGACGGCCTCCTCGCCCTGCAGGTCCAGGCCGTCGAAGAACGCGCTGGCCGCATCGATGCTGAGGCCGACAACGGCGCAGATGTTGCGCTCGGCGACGGTGACTGCCAGGCTCGCAGCGCGCAGGCGTTCGCCGCCGCAGCCGGGACACTGGCGTGAAACCATGATCTTGCGCAGGCGCTCTTTCATGGTGCTGCTGTCCGACTCGAGAAATCGCCGATTGAGGTTGGTGACGACCCCTTCAAACGGCCGCACCACGCGGCGCTGCCGTCCCGCCACGCGGACGCTGAATTCGATGTCCTCGTCGCCGGAACCATGAACCATGATCCCACGAATTTTCTTCGGCAGTTCTTTGAAGGGTGTGTCGAGCGAAAAATCGTAATGCGCCGCCAAGCTCCTGCAAACATGCCGGTAGTAGGTCACCAGGCGCCGCGGTCCAGCCTGCCACAGCGTGACGGCGCCCTGCGCAAGGGACTTGTCGACATCGATGACGCTCTCCTCATCGACGATATTCTGGATGCCGAGACCATGGCAATCCGGGCAGGCCCCGTACGGGCTGTTGAACGAAAAATTCCGCGGCAGCAGCTCGCCGATGCTGATGCCGCAATCGGCACAGGACAGGTGCTCGCTGATCAATTCCTCGCGCCAGCCGCCGGCCGCCGATTCGTCCTCGATGAGCAGCTTGATGTAGCCCTCTCCCAGCCGCAGGCAGCGCTCTACCGAGTCGTTCAGGCGGCCGCTGTCGAGGCTGCCGGTGACGATGCGGTCGATCACTGCCTCGATATCGTGGGTTACGCTCTTCTTCAGCGCCGGCACGTCTTCGAGGCGCACGATGTCGCCATCGACGCGCAGCCGGATCAGGCCTTCCTTCTGGATCTGCGCCAGTACGTCCTTGTGCTCGCCTTTGCGACCTTGCACACGGGGCGCCAGCAGCATGATTTTGCGGCCGGCGGCAACGGCCTGCAGCCGGTCACAGATCTTCTGCGGGCTCTGGCCGGTGACCGGCAGCCCGCATTTCGGGCAGTGCGGGTGTCCAATGTGCGCGAACAGCAGCCGCAGGTAGTCGTAGATCTCGGTCGAGGTCGCGACGATCGAGCGCGGGCTGCTGCCTGCTGACCGCTGCTCGATGGCGATCGCCGGCGACAGGCCGTCGATGTGGTCGACCAGCGGTTTCTGTAATTGATCGAGAAACTGCCTGGCGTACGCCGACAGCGACTCGACATAGCGCCGCTGGCCCTCAGCGTACAGCGTATCGAACGCCAGCGACGATTTTCCCGAGCCGCTCGGGCCAGTGATCACGACAAGGGCGTCACGCGGAATTGTCACATTGAC
>JASLZG010000261.1:0-307 GCA_030754995.1 Lentisphaeria bacterium | reverse complement strand
GCGGTTGTCGCGGTTGAGAAAACCGGCGCCCGGCGATTGCAATGGTCCGAAGCGCGCGCTCCGAGACCGGCGGGCCCTTGTAAATTAGTCGGGGTTTAAGCAAATTAGTATCATTAAGGAGAATCGCGAAATGAGCCTGCTTGCCGGGAAAATAAAAACTGCGGAGTCGCTGCCCATGTGCAACTACGGAAGCCCCGTATTGCGCGAAAAATCGGTACCGATCGAAGTTGTCGATGCGGCGGTGGAGGCCCTGGCCGAATGCATGTTCATTACGATGGGCGAGCAGGAGGGCATCGGGCTGGCAGCG
>JASLZG010000260.1:263-6996 GCA_030754995.1 Lentisphaeria bacterium | reverse complement strand
AAGAAATACGACTTCAACTTCGACGTCAACACCACGGACAAGATCGTCTGCTCCGAGCTTATCTACATTTCATTCCCGACGATTGAGTGGCCGACGGAAAGGACTTTCGGCCGCCACACGATCAGTCCCGACCTGGTCGCCCGGCTGGCGTTCGAGAACAGGAAGTTGCAGTTGCTGCTGTTCTACCACGAGGGCAGGCTGGTGCCCGGCCACGCCGATCTGCGGCGGTTCCGCAAACTGGTGGAGGGTGAAGCGGGCGACCATTGAGGCAGGGCATTCCACCCTACTGGAAGCGGTGAGCGCTGAGCTCGTCCATTAGCGACTTGGCGATCGGGCTCTTCAGGAACCCGACAATGCGCGTGTTCTCCATGCCGAAATGCCGCTCGACCTCATCGGTTAGCATGTATTCGATCATCGGGATCCCCTCGCATTCCCCAACGATCTCGCGGCGGCTGCGGGCACTGATGTCGGTCGTTACCAGCACAAACTGGATGCGCTTGCGGGCGTTACAGACCGCATGGCGCCCCCGCACCAGGACGCGGGCGCGCCGGGCGAAAGGGTAAAGCCGCGCCGGATCCTTGGCGGGCTCATCAGTGGATTCAGATGTCGTCGCTTCCGGCATGCGGATTCCGCAGGTTGGCTGGCAAGGGATCATAATCGCCTGGCGGTCCGAATATACCGCAGGCGCATGGCTGCGAAAAGCAAGCCACGCAAGGCGCCACTCCCCCCCGTCCACATTTGTCACGGCCAATTATCAATGGCGGTACGGAATTTGCGGTATAGGCAACGGTATTTCAACAGACACAACCAATGTGCCCCAATGGCCACAGATCCGAGCGACAACCGAACTACCTGCAGCCAGATGAGTTAAGCGGGCTGGAGGAGGCGCGACAAGACGGCGACGTTCCAACGTCACCGGGAATCGATTCCATCGCGCTGAACCTCGACACGCTGCTGCTGCTGTTCTTTCCGGTTTGCCGGCGCGGCGGCCGGAAAATCGCTAAATCCCCGCAGTCCTCGGAATCCCCGAAGGCCGCGTTTCACAACTGTTCAACGGTATCACCCTGAAGCTTTGTGCGGTGATCAAAATAAACTGAATCATGATGCAGGTTACAGAACTGACAGACAAGAACGGGCGACTGAGGTACCACGACATGGTCAAAGGAGCCCAAACATGCTCGGCGACTGATTTTCTCGGTCAGGTACAGGAGCCGTTTCTGGTCGGCAAGGAACTGTATGACCGCTTCTTTGCCAATGTCCTTGCCACGGATGATACGCAAGAAATCCCGGACCCCAGGGCGTTTCGCGCCACAACACTGGGACAGGCGGCCGACCAGGTGACACTGACCGACACCGACGGCGCGACCCATGCAATCTTCGTGTTGTGCAAAAAAAATCTTTCCAGTGAGCATGCCAGCGTCCTGTCGATCGGGCGAGACGAGACGAACGACATCGTCATTGCCGACCATTCCGTCTCGCGCGTTCACGCCCGCATAATCGAGTTCCGCGGCATGTTTTTTCTCATTGACCTGGAATCGACCAACGGCACCAAGCTCCATCATCAATTCATCACACCAAACATCAAGGTCCGGGTGGAGTCTGATTCCGTCATCACGTTCGGGCGGCTGAACTTCGTCTTCATGACCCCGTACGAGCTGTACCGGGGCATCCGCATGGACACGACCGCCCATGAGCGAACTGATATTCAACGGTTACCGAAGCAATTCAGAACATCAGAACCTCAACAACAGTTGAATCATAAACATTGAAGCCCCCACACAAGCGAGTGTGGCGCCCAGGAGGGTTATATCATGTTAGTCCTGACACGACGATGCAATGAAAGCATTGTCATCGCCAACGACATCGAAGTAAAGATCCTGAAAATCCAGGGCAGCCAGGTGCACCTCGGCATCAACGCACCGCGCTCGATCACGGTCTATCGTGAAGAGGTATACCAGCGCGTGATGAGCGAGAACAAGGCTGCGGTGCACGAATCGTCGCCTGGCAACAGCACCACGGCCAAGCTGCATGATAACCCGGGCAGCCGGCCGGACATCCGCAAGAACGACAGGAAGAAATCACCGGACAGTTGATCGAACCGTCGCCACCGTGGCTGGGACGGCAGGTGAATTATTCTCGACTTGACGTAACGCCTGGGATTGCGGTGCCGGCGCCTGGCGGGTCGGTGCGCCGGAAGAGTCCCACCGCCGAATGCTCGGGCGCCATGAATCACCAGCGCCGGGGCTCGTGGAACTCCCTACACTTCCCAGTCCTGCCCCTTGTCTTCGTAGCCTTCGAACGCCGGCAGCGCCTCGAGCTCGTCCGCCTGGAGGCAGATGTCGAGGTCCCGCACAAGGTCCTCGGCGCACTGGTAGCGGTCTTCGATCTTCTTCTTCAGCAAGCGCGCCAGGATGGACTGCAGCGCTATCGGGAACTCCGCAATCACATGCCGCGGCTCGTACGGCTTTTCCCTGCAAACCGCTGTTGCAAAGTCCGCAAACGACAAGCCCTTATAGGCCTTGTCCCCAAGAAAAAGTTCGTAGGCGACGGCGCCGAGCGAGAAAAGGTCACCGCGGTTGTCGATCTTGCCGGAGAGAAAGCCTTCCGGCGAAATATAGGCCGGACTGCCCAGCAGCTCCTCGTCGATCGTCAGTTCGGAATCGGGCAACTGTGCGACACTGTAGTCCATCAGCTTGGCGGTCAGGTCGGGCAGTACGAGAATGTTGTCCGGCTTGATGTCGCGATGACAGATGTCTTGCGCATGGGTGGCACACAGCGCATCGGCCAGCTGCCGGATGATCCCCGCCTTCTCGGCAATTGTCGCCGGCACCAGGCCCTTCGACACCAGCTTGAGCGAACGCCCGCGTATGTAGTCCATGACGAAATACGGCAGCCGCGGATTCTCCGCATAACCGTAGTCATGGGTCTTAACGATGTTCGGGTGATCAATCTTCGCGAGCGTTTCGATCTCGCGGAAGAACCGCTTCGTCTGCAGCCGATCAGCGGCATCGTTGTTCCCGGTGTATCGCAGCAGTTTCAGCGCGTACTGGTGCGTCTGCCCGTTTTCATCGGTTTTCTCGACCTGGAACACCACCCCGTTGAAACCTTCCCCCAAGGTGCTGAGGATCTTGTACTCACCGATGTAGCAGTCGTCATTCGGCTGGTCGCCGGGACTGTCCGGCACCAGCAGTTCCTCGCCGGTATCGAAGATATCGGCAATCGTACTGTAAAACCGGTCCATGTCAATCGGCTTGGGCAGGTACTCGACAGCGCCGAGGCGCATGCACTCGACTGCATCGTCAACTCCCGGTATGCCCGTGACGAGCAGGACCGGCACCCCCGCCTGTTGGCGCCTGACTTCCTTGAGCAGTTCGATACCCGTGAGGCCGGGCATGCAAATATCGGAAATGACCAGATCGAAATTCTTCACCGCAATCATGCTCAAGGCAGCCTGGGCATCGTGCGCTTCGAACACCTGGAACTCCTGTTCCTCCAGAACGATGCGTATGAACTTGCGAATCTGCATCTCGTCGTCAACCACCAGGATGTTCCGGCGGTTGGGGGAGGCGTCGCAAGCAACCACGCCTGTTTCCACGGGCTCTGTTGATTTGTCGATTGTGGTCTTCATGGATAGATACTCCAGCATTGGTCGGGTTAGCGCGCGCGGGTCGCTTTACTAATATTTTTGGCGCAAATACTATTCCATTCGAAAAAAATGTCATAAAACACAAAAAATAAATCCGTAACCTGCTTATTGAAAAGATATTACAAATTATTACCGGGCGGGACACGGTGAACAATAATTTTGTCCGCCGGCAGGTATGTTGACAGGCACTGGCCCACAAACGCCAGCATTTCGGCCTCCTGATCGTCCGCGTAGCCCACGGTTTTGCCCTGCCGTGTATACGGGAAATGGAGGAGATCGGAGCCCTGACGCTGGCAACGGATGCGCTTGAGATAGTCGGCGTTCATCCGGAAGGAACCGATATAGCAATCGAAAAGGCCGCTGGGGCTGAGCGCGGCAAACGTGGAATCAATCAGTTCGGCATATCGCTCCCGCCAATTTTCGATCCGCAACACCGGATCGAAACACACCCGTACCGGCCAGCCGGCCGCGACTGCCTCCCGGGCTGCCGCCAGGCGCGCCGCCAGGGGTGGCGTGCGGCTCTCATACTGCCCCGAGACAACGGCCGGTGACAGGGTCCAGGCCAGCACTGCATTCGGTATGGGATCGAGGTCGGCGATGGCATCGAAATTCGCGCTCTTTGTACGGATCTCGATCAGCAGATTCGAACGCGGGCGGGCGAACTCGATCCAGCGGCGGCACAACGGCAATACATTCTCGAACGCCAGCAGGTCGGTATCGTAGGACACGCCCAGGTATAACCCGCCCGCGGCTGCGAGCCGCTCATCGGCAGCCGCTATGTAGTCCTCGTGGTTGACGAAAATCACCAGATTGGCGGAGGCATACTTCCCCTGCAGATAGCAGTAGTCGCAATTGTAGACGCAGTTGAACATCTGCGCACTGTAATAGAAGGCATCGTGCCCGAAATCAGGGGCCCGGCCGGAGCCGGGATAGAGGAACTGTTCCTTCTTGACCGCCAGGATCAGTTTCATACTGCGCTTCTGCGCCTGAAACCGCTGATTCGGGCGATTGAACATGTGCTTATAGTCGTCGACTGCGACCACCTGCGCCTGGCTGAAACGGCGGCATATCTGCTGTGTGTCGGGATACTCCCCTGCCCCTTTCTCGACATATATATGAGAAAAATTAGTAGTGTGCGGCATGGATGATTACACGAATGAAACGGGTTGACCGGCAATCGCAATACGGCGCGGCACCGAAGACGATGCCAAGGCATTATCGGGGGTGGCTGCTGCCCTGGCACTCTCCCGTACCGGCAGGCGGGCAATCGGGACCTGATCGGCGGGCGCCGGGACGATGAGCGTGCGAGGCACCGTGCTACGCCGGCGCCAGTTGCCGGCGGAGGTCATCGAAACGGGCAAGCCGGGCTTGTTTGTCGATCGTGTCACTGGTATGGCATGGCTCCAGAATCGGAAGCAGGTTCTGCGAAGTCCGCAACTTGTACCCGACTGCAAGTTGTTGCAGCATGTGTCGCTGGGTGACCGACAGCCGCAACGCCTCGGCCGCGATGCTGAGCGCCTCCTGCTCGGCCGGCGTCAGCGGCGGCTCTGGTGCATGGGCCGCCGCCGCGGCGCCGCGCAGGATATCCACTGCCGGCCCAGCCTGCGCCGCCATCAGCTCGGTGACCCGGGCGGCCTTCAGGTCCTCGTCGAGAAAATCTGATACGACCTTGAGGCAGATGATCAGGTCGGCGGGTACAAACATGGCCGCTGCTTCAAAAAAACCGGCCCCCTCCATATCGACTACCGACCCGGCACCAACCGTCGACTGCCCGGACTGCACAGGCTGGTCGCAGGTCGTCAATGCAGCTTCGGGGCAGCTGTGGCGATACAGCATGTCCGGCAGGAAAAGACGATCGCTGCCGTGGTCGCGGATACGGTTGATGACCAGCAGCTGGCCGATTTCATGGACGTTGCCGGTGGCGCCGCAGACTCCGACGTTGGCAACGACCCCCGGGCCGCGGTCGCCATATCTCGCCAGCATGAATGCGGTTGCCGCCGCGGCCCGTGCCTTCCCGACACCGGAGACGACAAGAATGCCGTCATCACCGGCAAAACTTGCGGGGTTCGCAACGTCGTTGTCACGGACCAGGCCGAGCTGTCGGGTGAGCGGCTTCGCCTCACAGGGCAGTGCTACGACGAGATAAAGCATCGGGGAAATGGTGGTTGCTGGAGGTGGACCCAGGTTCGATCACCGGCGTTGCCGGGCGGGTCCCGCCACCGTTGCGGTTTCAGTTGCGCGGCAGCGGCACGATATTGAAACTGATCACACCGCAGCCGTTGTGCTGCCCCATGTGCCCTGCCCTTCGGGTGTCGATGGCGAAATTACTTGAACCGCCGCGTACGTCAATTAACCTTACGACATATTGAATGCAAGCACTGCAAGGCCATCCATGTCCGATCATCCCGACCTGTTCAGCGCCCCTGAACCATCACCGCCGCCCAAGAGTCCGGCACCGAAGCTCGAGGCTTCCTGGCTCGCCGTGCTGCGCGACGAGTTCGACAAGCCGTACATGGGCGAGCTCCGCCAGTTCCTGGCCGCTGAGAAAAAGCAATACACCGTTTATCCGCCGGGCCGCGACATGTTCAACGCCTTCCGGCAGACGCCGATCGACAACGTCAAGGTCGTCATCCTCGGCCAGGACCCGTATCACGGCCCGAACCAGGCGCACGGCCTCTGTTTTTCGGTCGTGCCGGACGTACCGCCGCCACCATCGCTGCTGAACATTTTTCGCGAGCTGGAGACCGATCTGCAGTTACCCATGCCGCCACACGGCAACCTGACGGCGTGGGCGCAGGAGGGCGTCTTCCTGCTGAACACGTCACTGAGCGTTCGTGCCGGGCAGGCCGGCTCACACGCCGGCAAGGGCTGGGAAGTTTTCACCAACCAGGTGATTGCCGAGGTCAACGCACGCTGCAGCAATGTCGTGTTTATGCTGTGGGGGCGCCCGGCCCAGGGCAAGGCAAAGATGGTTGACGCCGGCAAACACCTGATCCTGGCAGCGCCACATCCGTCGCCGTTGTCGGCGCATCGCGGCTTTCTCGGCTGCCGCCACTTTTCGCAGGCCAACGCCTATCTGGAAAGTCA
>JASLZG010000260.1:0-253 GCA_030754995.1 Lentisphaeria bacterium | reverse complement strand
CGACTGGCAGGTTCGGTGACCGGGACGGGAGGGGATATGTGGCAACGGATAGTTTGCCCGGTTCTCAGATCAGCTGTGCCAGGGCCGACTTTGCCTGGGCGATCAAATCTGCATCGTCCTCGCCGGCTTCAGCGATGAACCTGTTCAGCACGTCCGTGGCATCACCGACGCGGTTGTCTCTCGCACAGCACAGGGCGATCCACAGAAACAGGTCCTCGGTGCCTGGGCCGCCGAAATTCTGGGCGACCCGGAA
>JASLZG010000025.1 GCA_030754995.1 Lentisphaeria bacterium | reverse complement strand
CTGGATCCCCCAGCATGCAGGCGTCGGTCGCCGTGGCAGTGCCGTTCGCGGCAACGCTGGTGTCGGCCGGGCATTCGTACGTGGCGTCAGGCGGGCACACTATAACGGGCGGGGTTAAGTCGAGAATGTTGATGGTCTGAAGGCAGGACGCTTCGTTACCACAAGCATCAACCGTCGTCCACGTCCGCTCGACTCGGCAGGGCATTGGATGATCCGCATTCTGGGCCGGGATGACCAGGCTGTCGGTATAAGCCACGCCCGGTGCTGCATCGCAGTTGTCCACGGCGCTTGCGCTCCCCGTGTTGCTCGGATCGAAGTCCGGCGGACAGGAGACTGAAGTATCCGGCGGGCAGGTGATCTCCGGGTCTGTTTCGTCCAAGACTGTAACCAACTGCGTGGCGACCGAGCGGTTGCCCGAAGCGTCTGTCGCGGTCCAGGTGCGCTTGACAATGATCGTGTTCGGACCGCCATCAATAAACTGCAAGCCGAAAGACATTTTCGGACTCGGGTCGCATTCATCGGTCGAGGTCACCAGCGGCGTCGGTATGCCGTTCGCACATTCCAGCGTCACGTCCGCCGGCACGCCCGAGATCACCGGCGCCGTATTGTCCGGATCGCATTCTGAAAATGCCTGTGCCGACAAAAATGCCGCCATTGTGATTCCCAAGAAAGTGGCAGATAAGCGTTTCATCCCTAATGCCTCCTAATGTGATCGATAAGATCGTTTCCGTTTTTTCGTTAGCTTGTTTTCAGTCAGAAAACTTCACTTGCAAGTGGACGAATCAACTTCGCAAACTCAAGTTTTTCCTGGCTCTGTTCGAACGATTTACATCGCCCAGTCAGGGCGGCTGATCGTGATCGGCCGCCCTGACTGAACCGGCGTCGAAAACACGCCGCTTCCCTTACATTTCAGTTACACTCTGAAAGTATATAAAAATCACTTCGTAAACTCAAGCTTTTTTTTCCAGCCCGAATCGAACGATTTTCAGCGCCCGACCAGGGTGGCCGGTCAGTCAGCAACCGCCCTGTCTGAGCCAACGGCTCGAAAGCGGCTGTGCTCACTCCTTTTCAAGGGCTTTTGGCAATGTGCCGGCGCTTTTTATCAGCTCCTGATTTTGTTTCAAGAAAGGCTTTGCTGGCTTTGTTTATATGCCATAACCTGTTTTCTTTCAACAGTCAACAAATCTTTAGACAGCTCCCGACAGTATCGGGAAAACTCTCCTTATCCGGAATCGGGTGAGTTCAGGTCCATAACATCACATGATGGAATGCAAAAGAAGTTGCGCTCTCCCGGGAGAAGTCCGGCGGGGGCGTCATTGCGACCCGTCGGCGGGGCGATATTTTTCCCGCGGCGGCGGCCGTGCGGGCGCGCCGGCAACTCATCTGGGGAGCAGTGACTGCGCAGCAGATGGGCAACCTGCCGCCATTACACGCGCGGCACAGTTCGAGTCCCTGCATCGCCTACCGGTCGGTACCCGGCTGCAGGCAGCCCCATTGCCCCACGCGCTGGTGGTTTCTGCGTGGCCTGGGTGTCATCTACCCGCCGGCCTTCATGTCGATGCATCGTCAGGTTGACGGATTGATCGGCAGCGACGGTATTCTGCCGGCCGCGGAATACTGGTGCCGGCCGTTGTCTGTCGGCGGTATGTTCTTCTGTCACTTCTTGCTGCGGCGGCTGATTTTCGCGCCTCGCCGGGTGCGTTTGCGGCCTTTTTGTGGTACGGTATTGATGCAGGTGATCATCCTGGCGGCCGGCACTTATTGTTTTTCGACTTTTTGACGCTGCTTTTATGCATTCCCCTGCCGGACGATGCGGCAGTGCCGCGATGCATTCTGTGATGCCGGCGCCAAGACCAGCACGCGGACCAAGGCGAAAGGCCGATGAGTATGGACGCTGACCAACGCCAGTATCAGGATACGCGGACAGCACATATCCGCATTGCCGCAATCACGCCGGTCGACGAATCGCCGGTCGACGGCGCCTTGGTTCCGCGTGAGGACGACGTGCCGACCACGGTGGAATCGTACGAACGCCTGTTCGGCGAGCTTCTCGACAGCGTCTATGATGCCGTTCTCATCACCGATGCCGGCGGGCGGATTATCCGCACCAACGCGCGCGCTTATGAGTTTTTCCAGTATACGGATGTCGAGATCCTGTCCCAGAACATTCTTCACCTGATTTCCAATGCCGATAACGAGCTGCTGGGGATCATGTGGGAAAACCTCCATGACAACCGGCATGTGTTTATCGAGGCGCACTGCATCTGTAAGGACCGCAGTGTGTTCCCGGCGGACATCACGGTCAACAACCTCCACATGACTGAGGCGGGGCAGTTGTGTTTCTTTATCCGCAACATTACGTCGCGCGTCGAGACCGAGGCGAAACTCAAGGACGCGCAGAAGGAGCTCGTGCGCACGGCCCACAGCGCGGGCATGGCGATGATCGCCACCGGCGTGCTGCACAATGTCGGCAACCTGCTGAACAGCATCAACGTCTCGTGCGATCAGTTGAGTTCAGTTGCGCAGCATGTGGTATTCAACCAGCTCGAGCACTTCAAGGAGCGCCTGCAGCCGCATCGTGAAACTTTCCAGGAGTTTGTCGAAAAGACGCCCGATGCGGCGCGCCTGGCCGAGGCGTTCATTCAGATCGGGGAAAAGCTGCTGCAGGAACGCGACCTGATCGCCAGGGAGACCGAGTCGCTCAACATGCGCGTCGGCATGATCAAGGACGTTGTGGCGACCCAGCAGGAGTGCGCGAAAGTCGGGTACTTCCGCGAAAACATTGAACTGCGCAGCATCGTTGATCACGCCCTGGCCATTCAGAACGCTGTGATCGAGCGGAACGCCCTGCAACTCAAGCTGGATTTCGACGAACTGCCCCCGATCGCGGTTCAGAAGGCGAAAATCCTGCACGTGCTGGTGAACTTGATCACCAACTCGATCGATGCCATGGCCGGGAACGACCGGGAAGATCGGATCCTCACGGTCGCGACGACAACACAGGACGGTTTCGCCTGTGTCGCGGTAACCGACAACGGTATTGGCATCGACGGTGCCGACCTCAACCGAATTTTCAACCACGGCTTCTCGACCAAGGTCAACGGTCACGGCTTCGGATTGCATACGTCGGCGAATTTCATGACCGAAATGGGTGGGCGCCTTACCGTTACCAGCGCCGGCGTCGGGCAGGGGGCCACCTTCACCCTTTGGATTCCCGACAACGATCGCCAAAATCGCGAGGCAGAACGTGCAACTGAATAACCGGATTCTGATCGTCGACGACAGCCAGTGGATCCATGAGGATTTCAAGAAAATCCTGCCGTTCGCGGATGGCACCGACTATGACATCGACGAACTGCTGGACAACATTTTCACCGACAGCGACGGCATCAACAGCAAAGCCGCGGCCAGTGACGCCGACGCCGTGCATTATGAGTTGTATCATGCCTATCAGGGCGAGGAAGCCTATGAGATGGTCGAGAAGGCAGTGCGGGACAACCGCCCTTTTGCAGTCGCCTTCATGGATGTCCGCATGCCGCCGGGCTGGGACGGCATCGAGACCATACAGAGAATCTGGGCGAAGTTTCCGGATCTCGAGATGGTGATCTGCACCGCCTACTCCGACTATTCATGGGAGGAAATTCTGCAGACCCTCGGCGTTACCGACCAGCTGCAGTTCCTGCGCAAGCCGTTCGATGTGATTTCCATCAAGCAGATGGCCCTGGCGCTGACCAAGAAATGGAGCCTGGCGCGCAAGCTGAAAAGCTACGTCGACGATCTCGAGGCCAACGTTGACAAACGCACTTCGGAACTGGCGGGAAAAATCAGGGAACTCGAGGCCGCGATGGGCGAGATCCGGCAGTTGCAGGGGATCATTCCGATGTGCGCCTACTGCCAGAAGATCCGCGACGATGAAGGCTTTTGGCACCGGGTCGACCGCTACCTGCAGTCGCATACGCCGTCCAGCGTCAGTCACGGTGTCTGTCCGGACTGCTACGACAAGCTCGTGGAGCCGCTTCCGGACGACACCGACTCACCACCCGGATGAAACGATTTGGCCGGGATTCGGCCTGGACAATCGGCGATCGCCCGGGACGAAAACCGCGAGGCGGGCTCAGAGCAGGCGCTCGAGCTCGAGCTCCTTGGCGGCGTTCGCTGGTTTCTCATTAAACACCTCCAGCGCCGCATGCTCGGCATCGTCGTAAATCTCGGCACGCTTGTAGATGACCACGACGTTCTCCCGGGCGGGCATCATCGACACGGTGACGGTCGCCTCCAGCAGTGCCGCAGCGGTCTCCTCGTCATCATAATACTTGCGGTTCAAAACCTCGCGTGCGTGGTCCATGCCAACTTGGTTCAGGACGCGTTTGTCCAGAACATGCTCCATCTTCCAAAGCTGATCGTCGACGAACCAGAAGTGGCGTTCGATAATGATCGCGAAACCGGATGACTGGTAGTGGACGATGCGCGGCAACCACTCCCTGTGCGGCGTTTCGTTATCGACGGCGTGGAGGTCGGGAAGCAGCGCTTCGACTTCGGCCCGCGAAGCGCCCCACTTGATACTGCCATAGCCTTCGAGGATCTTCATTGCCTGTTCACGCAGGGCGGCGCGTTCCTCCTCGGTCATCTCCTCCTCGACAACCTCGTCGGCTTCCGGGTCGCCTGCCGCCTCGCCCGCCGCGGCATCCTGGACGACCGCGCCTTCCGGTTGGAAGGTCGGCATACCGAATTCATCGAGCTGCACTGTCTGTGCCGCCACGGGCAACGACAATATCAAGCTACCGATGAGCGTGTGAAAAAGGAACCATCGCATCTCGGAACTCTCCTGATTGCGAGTTCAAGTTACTAAATATAACCTATAGTCCTTCACTTGTCCCGTGCCAATCCGCGCGAAATTCCGCCGATTGGCGCGTTTTGTCCATGTGATCAACCGGCAGGAGACATCGATGATCGAGGCGGTCATATTCGATTATGGCAATGTCATCGACAGGTGCGATTTTCGTCGCTTCCTGGCCCGTGCCGCGCCGCACATCACCAGCATGGATGCCATACGAGACCGGTACAGCAAGCTTGAAACGGCGCACGAAACCGGGGATCTGCCGGCCGGCCGGTTTATCGCAGGGATGATCGACGAGTTCGATCTGACGATTAATTCCGCGGAATTCGCAGAGGCTTTCAATGATATCTTCGAACCGATCGCGGTGACCCGTCGGGTAATCCGGCAATTGGCCGGCAATTACAAGTTGGCGTTGTTGTCGAATACCAACCCGATCCACTTCGATCGGACCGTCCGGCAAGCGGACATTTTTTCGTTGTTCGGCACAGTCACCGCGTCGCATCTGGTCGGGTGCATGAAACCGCAGCCGGAAATTTACCTCGAACTGCTGCGTCAGCTTGCCATACCGGCGGAGCGTTGTGTGTTCATCGACGATCTGGCCGTGAACGCGGCCGCCGCGCGGGCCGCCGGCATGCACGCGATACACCTCGAGGACGCGGAGGGGCTGCCGGCAGCGCTGACGGAATACGACATCAATGTCGACTGACCGTGCGCGATGTGCTGCTGATGCAGTAAATTAGACCCCGCGCCAATTGCAACCGGACTACGAGCATGAAGATCGACCAAGCACGAAAACAAATCATTGACGGGGCCGAGCGCCTGGTGCTCAAGGTCGGTTCACGGCTTCTGGCCGCCGACGATCCGGACGCACGCCGGCAACGCATCGAGCAACTGATCGGCCAGGTCGCGAAATTGCGCGAGCGGTTCGAGGTCGTTCTCGTGAGTTCCGGCGCCATCGGTGCCGGCATGGCAATGACGGGTGCGGTGAAACGTCCCGCCGATGTGGCCCGGCTCCAGGGCCTCGCGGCCATCGGACAGAGCCGTTTGATGGCGCTTTACGAGAACGCCTGCCAACAGCACGGCTTCCATTGCGGGCAGTTGCTGCTGTCGCGCGACGATGTCAAAGAGCGCAAACGCCACTTGAACGTGCGCAATTGCCTGCGCGCATTGCTCACTGACAATGTCCTGCCAATCGTCAATGAAAACGACACCGTCAGCGTCGACGAAATCCGCTTCGGCGACAACGACCTGTTGGCAGCCCTCGTTGCCACTATGATTCGCGCTGACCTGACCATCCTGCTGACGACCGTCGACGGGTTCTATCGCCGCGACGACGGCGAGTTCACGGACCGCCTGTCGGTGATTGACGAGATTACCGACGAAATCCGCGACATGGCACAGGGCACCGGCGATCAGCTGTACTCGACCGGCGGCATGGTCAGCAAGCTCAACGCCGCGGAAATCACCCTGGCCGCCGGCGAGCATCTGTGGATCGCCGACGGTACTGACTTTGCAGTAGTCGACCGCATTCTCGCCGGCGAAGACATCGGGTCCCTGTTCCGGACGACCCGCCCGCGCATGAGCGGTCCGAAACGCTGGCTGGCGTTTTTCACCGAGAGCAGCGGCGAACTGATCGTCGACGAGGGCGCCGTGAAGGCCGTGTGTGAAGGTGGGCACAGCCTGCTGCCGAGCGGCCTGATCAGGGTCGAGGGGGAATTCGGCAAAGGCGACACCGTCGCGGTGTGCGCCCCGGACGGCAGGCGCATCGCCTTGGGCATGACCAATTACAGTGCTGCCGAGCTCAACCAGATCAAAGGTTTGCGGAGTCCGCAAATTCGTGAACTGCTTCACCAGGACACCTACGAGGAGGCCATCCACCGCGACAACATGGTGCTGGTTCCGGCCGGGCAATAGCCGGCCCGGATGCCCGGGGCCGGGGCTCCATGCACGTCGCCGTTCCCCGGACCGCGGCGATGTGGATTGGTGGCCGATTCATGCTGTCGGCTCAAATGAAAAAACTGCCCGCATGAAATGAAAAAACTGCCCGCATACGTATAGTTAGGCGCTCACGCAATAGACGTGCAATCTGAATTGGAGGATCACCGTTTGAAACTCGCAACTATTCGCACCAACAATCGCACTGGTGTCGCACTCATCACTTCCGACGATGCCATCGTCGACCTTTCCGCTGCCGCCGAAGCCGCGGGTGGGCCGGCGCTGTTCGGGGACATGCTCACGTTCCTGGAATCCGGCGGCGAGGGTATGGCGGCGGCGGCACAGCTGGCCGACGGCGCCGCCACCATGAGCCTCGACGATGTGACGCTGTGTGCGCCCGTGCCACAGCCGGGCAAGCTCTTGTGTATCGCCGGCAATTTTGTGGAGCACATCGAGGAATCGTCCCGGAAGATTGCGCCGCAGGACAAAGAGACGCCGCGCTTCTTCATGAAGCCATCCACCAACACCGTGATTGCCTGCCACGAAGCGATTCGCATTCCGCCGGTGGCCCGTGAGATCGACTGGGAAGGCGAACTCGCCGTGGTGATCGGGCGCACGGCGAAGGGGGTCAAGCGGGACGACGCCCTGGATTATGTCGCCGGCTACACGATCATGAACGATGTTTCCGAGCGCGATCTGCAGATCTGGGGTCGCTCCGAAAGCCGACCCCATGATCTGTGGTTCGACTGGCTCAACGGCAAATGGCTGGACACCTCGGCGCCGCAGGGGCCGTGGATCGTTACCACCGACGAGCTTGCCGATCCGCAGGACGTTGAGATCAGCACCTACATCAACGGCGAGCGCAAGCAGCATTGCAGTACGGCGCAGATGATATTCCCGGTCGCCAACCTGATCGAATATATCACCTCGATCGTCACCTTGAGTCCCGGCGACCTGATCAGCACCGGGACGGTCGCTGGCGTCGGCAAGGCGACGGGTAATTTCATGCATCCCGGAGACCAGGTGAAGATCGCCATCACCGGGATCGGCGAGCTGCACAACACCGTCGAGGCGAGCGATGTATAGGGTTCGGAACGTGTCGGTCCGGCAGGTCACCTGCTGATGTGCCGGGCCGGTGCAGTTTTCGTCTGCCTGTTATATGCGGCGGCCGCACCGGCGGCGGACGAGTTGCGTCGTTTCGAGGATTTCTTCCGAGTCAACGACCGCGACGGCCGCTTGCGATACATCGCCGTGGCGCGCTTCTGGTCGGACATCGACAACCGCTACCTGGCGGCGGCGACGCGGCGGGCAATCGACAGTGGCCTGACCGAGGGCCTCAGCCGTTCCGGGGATACGATGGATTTTACGGCGCTCCGCGGTTCCGTGGAGGCGGCCTTTGTCGATGAGTTCATCACCACTCTGGCGATTTACAAAATCGTCAACAAGCGGCTGCAGTTCGATCTTTACCATCTGCCGGTTCTCGACGACCCGGACCGCTTCGGTCCTGAGCTTGCCAGCAATCGGCTTGTCCGGCTCAACGACACCGGTGGTTTGCAGGCGGCGATGGCCCATGCCCGGGCGCCGGTGTCGATGCCGGCCCTGCGCGAGGCCTTCGACCTGATCACGGAAACCGCGCCGGCCGGTGAGCGCTATACGTACCTGGGCGGCGTCATCACCGTGTCCGCCCGGATTCTCGATCTGCGCCCCAACTATCGCAAGCCACGGCCGAAACCGCGACAGAACGCGGTCAAGGGTTTTGTTCGGTTGCGCCGTTTCTTCACCGCCCATCGTTTTGACGATGCCGAAATCACCGGCAACAACTTCGCCTGGCCGGCAGCAACTGCGGGTACGCAGTACGTCACGGTCGATCACATTTCGAAGTTTTCCATCGGCCAGCCGCGGCCGCGGCCGCGGTTGCTCAACATTCACTTTGGCCTGCTGCTCGACGGTTACGACAACGACCTGCAGGCGGACGCGCGGCGGCGCGAGGGCGCGGCGCCGGAATTCCTGCTGGTGGAGAGTGTCCCGCTGCTGCGCCACATCGGTCACGTCGAGCGCGCCAATCGACCGGCCCGCACCGGCGTGCCGACGCTATGGCGCCACGGCTCGGCGCGCAAGCTGGAAGTGCAGCGGCTGTCGATCAGGCTGCCGTCGGGCGCCCTGGCGCCGGGCGACTGCCAGGTCACCGGTTATTCCGTGTTCACGACGGCGCGACGGCGGCGGTTGCAGCAGCAGTTTGCGGAGCTCGCAGGCTACCTGGAGCTCGAGCGTTTCGGATACACCGAATGAAACGACGGCACCTGAATGCCTTGCAATTGTCGCTAATCTATTCACCTTAATCGCTGTTCATCAAGCCCCATAAACTACGGGATGCACATGTCACGCAAGGCTACAGAAAAGCGCCACACCAACGAAACGAAAATCGAGATCTCCTTCACCGTCGACGGCGAGGGAAAGGCCGACGTCAACACCGGCATTTCATTCATGGACCACATGCTGACGCTGTTTGCCCGGCACGGTTTTTTCGACCTGACCGTCAAGGCATCCGGCGATCTCGACATCGACGCCCACCACACGATGGAAGATCTCGGGATTGTCCTGGGCACCGTCATCCGCAAGGCGCTGGGCGACAAGAAAGGCATCCGCCGCTACGGTTTTTTCATCCTGCCGATGGATGAAACCCTGGCGCGTGTTGTGCTGGATCTTTCCGGACGCGCCTGCCTGGTCTACGAGGTCGAGCCGGCGGCACGATATATCAAGGAGCTGGACGTCCGGCTTTTCCGCGAATTTTTTCAGGCGTTGACCAATAACCTGGCGTTGAATCTGCACGTCGATGTGATCCGCGGCGAAGATGTGCATCATGTTTTTGAAGGCGTATTCAAGGCGTTCGCCCGTGCCCTGGACTGCGCCACCAGCCTCGAACCGCGCGAGAAGGGTGTGCCTACCACCAAGGGCATGCTCGACTGATGATCATCATTCCGGCCATCGATATCCGCGGCGGTCACGCGGTCCGTCTGGAGCAGGGTGATTTTGATCGTGAAACGCTGTACGGCACCCCAATCGAGATGGCGGTCAAATGGCAGGACACCGGCGCATCGCTGCTGCACATCGTCGATCTCGACGGTGCCAGGACCGGTGCCTCCTGCAACCTGCCGCTGGTCCGGGAAATTTGTGCGGCGGTCACCTGCACCTGCGAGCTTGGCGGCGGCATCCGCCAGGTGGCAGACGTGCAGGCCGCCGTGGACGCCGGGGTTGACCGCGTCATCCTGGGCACCAGCCTGGCAAATGATCCGCAGCTGGCGGCCGCCTTGCTCGAAGAGCTCAGCACCGACCAGCTCATCGCCGGGGTGGACGCCGACGAAGGCATGGTGGCTGTCGAAGGCTGGCAGGAGCGCTCGACCGTCACGGCCGTTGACCTGGCGAAGGAGCTTTATGATTACGGCATCCGGCGATTCATTTACACCGACATTGCGCGCGACGGCATGTTTACCGGCCCGCACCTCGGAGGGCTGATGAAGCTCTGTGATGCACTGCCGGAGGCCGGCGTGATCGCCTCGGGCGGAATCGCCACGCCGGAGCATGTCCACGAACTGGCCGGGTTGCAGCGCGACAATCTCGAAGGCGCCATCGTCGGCAAGGCGTTGTACGACGGCCGCACGACGTACGAAGAATTATCCGCCGCCATCGCCTGATATGACTGTCCGGAATCTGCACCCATGGGACGTGACGCCGAAGGAGGCGTTTGCCATCCAGAAGGAACTGGCCGCGCAGGTGTCCACTCGCAGCAGCGCGCGACGCATCCGGACGGTGGCTGGCGTCGACCTGGCCTTTGCCGGCGACACCGCCTTCGGCGTTGTCGTCGTCCTCAGTTTTCCCGCCCTGCAGATCCTCGAGGTCGCCGAGGCCGTGGTTCCTGTTGGCTTGCCATATATTCCCGGGCTGCTGTCGTTCCGTGAAGTGCCGGTGCTGCTGCCGGCCTTCCGTCGCCTGAGGCACGAGCCGGACGTCATTTTCGCGGATGGCCAGGGACGTTTGCATCCGCGCCGGTTCGGCATCGCCTGTCACCTCGGCCTGCTGCTGGACCGGCCGGCGATCGGCTGCGGCAAGTCACTGCTGTGCGGGGACTACGAGGCCCCGGGGTCGGCAAGGGGAGAATCCACCGCCATCCGGCATCGCGGCGAAACGATCGGCCGGGCCGTACGGACGCGGGACAATGTCAGTGAGATGTTCATTTCCATCGGCCACAAGGTCAGCCTCAAACGGGCCGTCGACCTGGCCCTGGCGGTGAGCGGCAAATATCGCATCCCGGAACCGACACGACAGGCGGACATTGCGGCCGCCAAACAGAAGCGAGCGCATCATGGATAGGAAGGCACAGGTTCTCGACAAACTGAAGGGGGTCATCGACCCGGACCTTGGCAAGGACATCGTCACGCTCGGGTTCGTCAAGGACCTGAACATCGACGACACGGGCAACGTCTCTTTCAACCTCGAGCTGACGACGCCGGCCTGCCCTGTCAAGGACCAGTTTCGCGCCTCCTGCGAGGAGTTGCTGGGCGAGCTCGACTGGGTCGGTGACGTCGCCGTGACGATGACGGCCCAGCAGCGCAAGAAGCCGGCGCAGTCGGGCAACGGCCTGTCACAGGTCCGGCACATCATCGCTGTCGCCAGTTGCAAGGGCGGGGTCGGCAAGTCGACGGTCGCTGTCAACCTGGCCTTCACGCTGTCACGCATGGGCGCGGCGGTCGGCATTTTCGATGCCGACGTCTACGGCCCCAGCCTGCCGACTTTGGTCAACGCCCCGTTTCACGGCCTCTTCCAGGACGGTGACTCCATCATTCCGGTCGAACACGATGGCGTCAAACTGATGTCGTTCGCCTACGCCGCCGCGCCCCAGGGCGAGGGGCGTCCGGCCATCATGCGCGGGCCGATGGTCAGCCAGGTCATCAATCAGTTGCTGACCGGTACCGGCTGGGGCGAACTCGATTATCTCATCCTCGACATGCCGCCCGGCACCGGTGACATCCAGTTGACCGTGGCACAGCTCGTGCCGATGAGTGCCGCGGTCATCGTGACGACGCCGCAGCAGATCAGTTTCGTCGATGTCGTCAAGGGGGTCGAGATGTTCGACCAGCTCAAGATTCCGACCATCGCCGTGGTCGAGAACATGAGCTATTTCATGTGCGGCAACTGCGACACCCGCCACGAAATTTTCGGCCGCGGCGCCCGCGCCAAACTGATCAACCAATACGGTTTCAGGAACTCCTTCGAGATCCCGGTCGATGCCGAGATTTCGGCCCTGGGCGACAACGGCACGCCGATCGTCACGGTCGCGCCTGACAGCGACATTGCGACCCGCTACCGTGAGCTCGCGGAAGCGACGGTTCGCGAAATCAGCAGGATCGCCAACAGCGGCGATGCGAAGCCGGAGGCCAGCTACGATCCGGACGGCAAGATCAGCTACCGCGCCAGCGACGGTACCGAGGCCCGAATCGATCCGGCCGAGCTGCGGCGGCGCTGCCGCTGTGCCCACTGCATTGACGAGATGACCGGCGACCAGATTCTCCAGCCCGAACAGGTGCCCGACGACACCACGCCCCGGCAAATCGGCACGCTCGGCAACTACGCGATCACCATCGACTGGAGCGACGGTCATTCGTCGATCTATCCGTACGACGCCCTGGCGTTCGATGCCGACGGAGACGCGGATGGGCCCGTCGCGGATGGCGACCGTGCCGATTTGCCGGAGCGCGTGTAGCCGCAGCCCCGCGTCTCGCCGGGCCCCAGCTGGGCGTATGTTGACGTCGCGCAGACCGGCGGAATGAACGCGCCGGTGGCGGGCTCGGGCGCCTGCTCCACATGGATGGCGGCAGGTTCAAAGTTCATCGGGATGCCGCGGTTATTGGATTCTCAGCCACAGCCCGTATTTTACTTTGCTTTGCCAACCCGCAACGGCCTTTGAAATGACTCATATACTGGCTGGACATCTTGAATCGTTTACCGAGCTCGCGAAAACCTGGGGACCGCTGCTGATCTTTTTTTTCATGATGATCGAAAGTTCGTTCATCCCGTTCCCCAGCGAGATCGTGATGATTCCGGCCGGGTTCATGGCGGCACGCCTGGAGCTGTTTCCCGGCACGCCGATGGCGGCACTGGTCATTGCCATAGCCGCCGGCATCGTGGGTTCACTGGCAGGGGCCTATATCAACTACTACCTCTCCCTCAAGCTTGGGCGCAAGTTCCTGTATGCCTATGGCAACTATTTTTTCCTCAAACCCGCGGCGCTGGAACGGGCCGAGGAGATCTTCCGTGAATACGGCGACATGGCGACGTTCGTCTGCCGGCTGCTGCCGGCGATCCGCCAGCTCATCTCGATTCCGGCCGGGCTGTCGAGGATGCACTTCGGGCGATTCACCCTGTTCACCGGCCTTGGTGCGGGCATCTGGGTGATCGTGCTGGCGGCCATGGGGTATTACTTCGGCAAGCAGACAACGGAAATGTCGTACGAGGAGCTGGTCGTCACCTGCAAACACCAGATCGGCGCCAATCTGCACTGGCTCGTGCTGGGCCTGGCAGTGTTGGCCGGCGTGTACGTCTGGGTGCACCGGAAGGTCATGCACCGCCGCCCGGCCGAGCCGGCCTGACGCCGGGTTACCCGGGCGCACGGGGGATAAGTTGCGGTGCGGGCACGCCCTCGGCACAAAAAAAAACGGCTGCCGAAGCAGCCGTGGCTTTTTTCAAGGGGTCGGGGCGCTACACTCAGCCGTTTCTTGCCTTGGCCAGAGCGGCGGTCAGGCGAGCTTTCTTGCGGTTGGCGCGGTTCTTGTGAACGACGTTTGTCTTGATCGCCTTGTCGTACAAGGAGAACGTCTTGTTCAACAGTTTCTGCGCCTCTTCGAGATTACCTTCCTCGATCGCCTGGCGGAAGTTCTTTTCATAGGTCCAGAGCGATGAGCTGCGCGCCTTGTTGCGCATGCCTGATTTGACACTTGTGCGCATGCGCTTCAAAGTTGATTTATTTGTCGGCATGGGACAGTCCTTGCTGAAACTTCAAATTAGAAGGCGGGTAAAGTAAGCCGGAATCGGGCGCATTCAAGCGTCTGCTGAAGAAAAGCCGGACCGCAATTCAGCAAACGGCCGGGCGCGTCACGGGCAATTTTGCAACCACCGGGCCGGCGGTTAGATTCTGTCACTGCGATTTGCCAACTGTACTTCCGAGGACATCATCATGGCAAGGAAAAAAGTGCTGAAGCTCGCTTTCATCGGCGGCGGCGGCATCGCCCGGTACCACGCCAACTATTTTTCGCGCCACGATGATGTCAGCATTGCTGCTGTTGCCGACATCTGCGATGCCAGTCTGAAGCACTGGAAAGACGTCCTCGAGGTGCCTGGATACACCGCGTACCAGGAAATGCTGCAGGAGGTCAAGCCTGACCTGGTCAGCATCTGTACGCCGAATTATCTGCATTATAAGCCGGCACTCGACGCGATGAAGGCGGGCGCCCATGTTTTCATCGAGAAACCGATGGCGATGAATTCGCGCGAGTGCCGGAACATCATCGCGGCGGGTCGCAAACTCAATCGCAAGATCTCGATCGGCTTCCAGCACCGCCTCGACCCCCGCGTCCAGTTCATCAGCCAGGCTGTCGCCGAGGGCCGCTTCGGCAATATTCTGCAGAGCCGCGTGTACTGTCATCGACGCCGAGGTTTTCCGAACTGGGGCGTGTTCGGCCAGAAGGCGCTGCAAGGCGGGGGCTGCCTGATCGACATTGGGGTGCACGCCCTCGAGATGTGCTGGTATACGGTCGGCCGGCCGCAACCCGTCGCCGTATCGGGCAACGCCTGGACCTATATCGGCAACGACCCGAAGAAGGCGAAAGATGTTGCCTGCAGATGGCCGGGCTGGGATACGGAAACTTTCGATGTCGAGGATCTGGCGGTCGGTCAGATTCGTTTCGATGACGGTTCGATCATGGCGCTCGAGTGCAGCTTTGCCATGCACCACGAGGAGGAGGGCATGAATTTCACCATCCGCGGTGAAAAGGCCGGTGCCCAGCTCGATCCCCTGAAAATCTACACTGACGACTATGGGCACATGGTCAATATCGAGCCGTCATTCATCCCCGAGACCGAGATCTGGGAAACCAAAATTCGCGGGGTCATCGATCACGTGCTGCACAACGGGCCCAACCTGGCGCCCGCCGAGGATGGGCTTGTCGTGCAACAGATACTGGATGGCATTTATCGCTCGGCCCGCACGGGTCGCGAAGTCGCGGTGCGTTAGATCATTTCGGCGCGGCCGGCGGTCTCCCGACCGCGACTCTCGAGGAGAACGGCATGAAGGCAGTTGCTGTTACAGTGCTGTTGGTGATTGCGAGCTGCGCCGCCACGGCGCCCGATCCGCTGGCGCAGTGGCCGCAATGGCGCGGGCCGCTGGCGACCGGGGTGGCGCCGCAAGCCAAGCCGCCGGTGTCCTGGGCCGAAGATCGCAACGTTCGCTGGAAGACACCCCTGCCCGGTATCGGCGTGTCGACGCCGATCGTCTGGGGCGACCGCATCATAGTCACCGCATCCGTACCGGTCGGTGAGCGGTTGAGTTCGCCCGCGCCGTCGCCCGGCGCCCACGACAACATGGCGGCGCGCCATGAGCACGAGTTTCTCGTGACGGCAGTGAACCGCCGGGACGGCGCGGTGCTGTGGGATCGCCTCATGGCAACCGGGCAGCCGCACGAGACCACGCACCGGAGCAGCAGTTGGGCGGCGGCCAGCCCGGTGAGCGACGGCGAGCACATCGTCGCGTTTTTCGGTTCGGCAGGCGTTTGCGGCCTGACCATGGCCGGCGAGCTGCTGTGGCACAAGGACCTCGGCAACATGCGGGCCAAGCACGGGCATGGCGAGGGCAGCTCACCGGCGCTCTACGGCGACCGCGTCATCGTCAACTGGGACCACGAGGGCGATTCCTTCGTCGTTTGCCTGGACAAGCGGACCGGCGACGAGCTGTGGCGGCGGGAACGTCTCGAACCAACGTCGTGGTCGACGCCGATCGTTGTCGTGCACAATGATCGGCCGCAGGCCATCGTCAGCGCGACCAACCGGATCCGGGGCTACGACCTGGAGAGTGGGGACGTTGTCTGGGCCTGCGGCGGACTGTCCGGCAACGTCGTCGCATCGCCCGTCGCCGGCGATGGCCATGTCTATGCCGGCAGCAGCTACGAGCATCAGGCGATGCTCGCGATTCCCCTGGCCACCGCGAAGGGCGACATTACCGGCACCCGCGCTGTTGCCTGGCATCGGCGGGCGCAGACACCGTACGTCCCGTCGCCGCTGCTGTACGGTGACGAGTTGTACTTCATCCGGCACATCCAGGGTTTTATCACCTGCCTCGACGCAAAAAGCGGGCGGACGCACTACGGTTCAGAGCGCTTGCCCGGGCTGCGGCGAATTTATGCCTCGCCCGTCGGTGCCGCCGGCCGCGTTTACGTGATCGGACGCGGCGGGCTTGCCTATGTATTGAAAAGCGGTCCGCAATTTGAAGTCATCGCACGCAATCAACTTGACGACGTGTTCTCGGCGTCGCCGGTGCTCGTCGGCAACGAGCTGTACCTGCGCGGGCACGCCAGTCTGTACTGCATCGCCGGAGACCATGACTGACCGTCGACCGGCACCTGTATTGAATCGTTAATCGAAAAGGATCGCAATGAAACTCGAGCAGATCGAAACAGTCGCCGTTATTGGCCTCGGGCGCATGGGGCACGGCATTGCCCAGACGTTCGCCGCCGCCGGCTATAACGTCCGTGGCTTTGACAGCGACCCCGAGGCGAGGGCCACGGCGCCGGCCCGCATCCGGCGCAGCCTGGCCGATTTTGTTGCCAACGGCATGCTCGATGCCAGTGATGTCGAGCCGACCCTGCAGCGTATCACCGTGGCCGACAGTGAAGCGGATGCCGTCGCCGGCTCCCAGTTCGTTGTCGAGGCGATCGCCGAGGATCTCGAGGTCAAGCGCGACTATTTTGAGCGCATTGAGGGCTGCGTCACCGACGACACGATCCTGGCCAGCAACTCGTCGATGTTCACCGTCTCGCTGTTTGGCGAAAACATGCGCAACACGGAACGAGCGGTAGTCACTCACTGGTTCAACCCGCCGCACATCGTGCCGACGGTCGAAGTCGTGCCCGGCCCGCGAACTACTGAAGAGGTTATCGAAACCAGCGTGGCGCTGCATCGCCGAATCGGTAAACTGGCTGTCCGCATCAATGGTGAAATCCCCGGCTTCCTGGTCAATCGTGTCCAAAGCGCGATGATCCGCGAGGTCTGGGACCTGTACGAGCGCGGTATTGCCAGTGCCGAGGATATCGACACGGCGATTCGCGGCAGCATCGGGTTCCGTCTGGCGCTGTTCGGGCCGTTGAAGATCTGCGACTTCGGCGGCATCGACATCTGGACCACGGTTTACCGCAAGCTGGCGCCGGACCTGCGCGCCGACGCCGAGGTGCCGGCGATTATGAAGGCGCATGTCGAGGCCGGTGATGCGGGTCTGTGTGTCGGCCGCGGCATTCATCAATATGAATCCATCGAGACGGTCACCGCCGAGCGCGACGAGCTCATGCTCAAGCTGGCGAAACTGTTGCAACAATCCAGCAAGGAGACCTGAAAATGGCTAACAAGGTCATCATCACCTGCGCCGTCACCGGTGCGATCCATACACCAACGATGTCGCCGCACCTGCCGATTACGCCCGACGAGATCGCCGCCGGCGCGATCGGCGCCGCCGAAGCCGGTGCCGCGATCCTGCATCTGCACGCCCGCAACCCGGAGGACGGCAGCCCGACGCAGGATCCCGAAATTTTCCGGCAATTCCTGCCGCGCATCAAGGACAGTGTCGACGCTGTGATCAATGTCACGACGGGGGGCGCCGCCACGATGTCGACCGAGGAACGGCTGGCCGGGCCGCTGTCGCTGCGGCCGGAGATGTGTTCGCTCAACATGGGCTCGATGAACTTCGGGTTGTACGGGGCACTCGAGCGTTTCAGCGATTGGCAGCATGATTGGGAAGTGCCGTATCTCGATGGCTCGCGTGACCGGATTTTCCGCAACACCTTCCAGGATATCGAGATGTTTCTCGAACGCCTCGGCAAAGGCTGCGGCACGCGTTTCGAGTTCGAGTGCTACGATGTCGGTCATCTGTACACACTGGCCCATTTCCTCGACCGCGGCCTGATCGAGCCACCGTTCTTCGTGCAGACTATTTTCGGTATCCTCGGCGGTATCGGCGCCGACCCCGAGAACCTCATGCACATGCGCCGTATCGCTGACAAGCTCTTCGGCGCCGACTACCAGTGGTCGATCCTCGCGGCCGGCCGCTTTCAAACCAGTTTCGTGACGATGGGGGCGATTATGGGCGGGCACATGCGGGTCGGCCTCGAGGACAATCTGTACCTCGGCAAGGGCGTGCTGGCAGAGAGCAACGCCGACCAGGTTGCAAAGGTCCGCCGCATCATCGAGGAGTTGTCGCTGGAGATTGCCACGCCAGCTGAGGCACGCCAGACGCTGGCGCTGCGGGGCGCCGAGAATGTCGGCTTCTGAGCACTGCTGCGCCAGGGGGACAAGGCCGGTTTCAACCTGGCTGCTGACGGCCGTCGAACTCGCCGGTTTTGCCGGCCAGGGCGGCGGCGCTGCGAATTCGCCCAACGCCCGGTCGGCATACCGAACAGTGGCGCTACAAGCCGTGTTACTGTATCGGATTCTCAATTTCGCCCGCCATTGCCATCCGTTATCAAGACGCGGAGCCGCTTTAATGTCGAATACCATGGCGCGCGCCATCGTTCTCCTGCTGGTAACCACCGCCCCCGGCACCGCCGAGATTCCGCCGCCCGATCTATGGACCGAGGCCGATATCAAGCCATGGTCGGCAGGCGCCATGAGCCGCGACCGGGCATCGATCAAATCCAATGCCGCGAGACTGATGGGACGGCACGGTGTCGAGCTGATCGCACAGCCCGGAGACCGGCCGGTGAGCTTCTCCCTGAATCTCGGCAAAGCCTGGGACCTGTCCGACGCTGATCAACTGGTGCTGGCCTGGCGTGTTCTCGAGGGCCAGGCGACAGGCGGCGGCAATCCGCAGGTGACGGTCTGGGCAAAGAACGAGATCGGCAAGGGCTTCAGCAGCTACAGCGACCTGCCGATCAGCGGCAAGTGGCAACATATCCGGCTCGACCTGACCAGCCCCGACGCCGTCGAGAAACAGTACGGTGCGGCCAGCCGACAGGGCGTCGAACGCGTTGATATCACGCTGCCGGCGACGGACCGGGCAGTACGGGTCCTGGTTGACGACCTGCACTTCGAAAGGTCTGCCGCCGTAATCATGAAGCGGGCCCGCGAGCGCGCACCCCTGGAAGAAGATATCCGCCCGGAACGCTACGCGAAATACCTGTGCGGCTCGCACCTCAAGCCGGCACAGCGCCCGGCATTGGAAGCGCTGTACGCGCCGCAGGGGCCGCCGCCGGAGACGCCGCACCAAGCCTGGGGCAAGCCGTTGGGCGCCGGGCCGCTGCGCGTCCTGTTCGTCGTGAACCTGGCGTTTCAGCGGGAAGTGGTCGAGCTGGCGCAGCGTTTCGACATGGTCTACGACTTCGTGCCGTTGCTGATGGTGCAGCGCTACAAGCCGGACGTGCTCACGGATCTCGCGCGCAAGGAGTACGATGTGATCGTGACCTCGGCGCTGGATGCGGACGCCCGGATGGCGCCGTTCATCGAGTGGTTGACCATGCAGGTAGCCGCCGGAAAAGGCTGGATAGCGATCAATTCCAGCGGCCGTGCGGGTGAGATCGAGCTGCCTTTTACCGGTGTCAGGGGCGAGAAGCCGGTCGTCGACAAGTGGCAGGTCGGGCGTCAGCATCCGATCGTTGCGGGCGCGCCGATCGATCTCCTGCCGCCGTTCCGGACACGGCAGTATGCTGCCGCGGGCAACGATGCAGAGGTAATTCTGCGCGGTGCGTCGGGAGACGCCAAGATGATTGTCAAAACGCACGGGGACGGGCGCGTCGTCAACCTCTGTTCCGGCTTTGGCAATGGCGCCTTTTCGATTTTGCCAACGCCGACCGGCGGTGAACACGTCAAGCATCAGTTTCCGTATTGGGAGTACGAGTATTCGCTGCTGGCGAAAGCAATGCTGTGGGCCGCCGGCCGTGCCCCGCCGGTCAGCGTGGTTCCGTCCGGTGAGTTGCGGCGGCGGCGAGAGGCGGAGACGACGGTTGCCTTCAATTTCAGCGCAAAGGCGCCGTTCAAGGGCAGCGCGGCAGCGACCTGGCAACTGACCGACGGCAGCCGCCGCGAGGTTGCCGCGCAGCAGCTCACAGTCGCCGGCGCCATGACGATCGAGGTTCCTGTGCCGCGCGGCATGCCGGTCGGAACGCAGGCGCTCGAACTGTCGGTCCTCGACGACCAGGGCCGTGTCGTTGACTGGTGGCGCTGGCCGTGGACAGTTGAAGGCAATGTCGAAATCGAGCCGGTTGACCTTGATCGGCCGCACTATACGCACGGCGACGAGATCGGGGTTACGGCGACAGTCCGAAACGCCGGCGCCGCAGTCGATGGCACTGTGCAGTTCGAAATCCACGACACCTGGCGGCGGCTCATCTATCGCGATGTGTCGGAGCTGGAGATCGCGGCAGGCACGACAACGAAGCCGTTGAGTATCGAGGTGTCACCGGCCTTTCTCACCGACGTTGCGACACTGAAGGTGAGTGTGCTCGACGGGCACGGCACGACGGCCGTGGCATTCCGGCGGTTGTACGTACCGCTCGATCCGAAAAAGAAGCACGAGACCTGGTGGGTCGGTGCCACCGCCGGCGGGTCGAACATGCATCCGCACATTTACGAGCACCTCGCCAAACACGTCCGGGCCCTCGGCATCAACACGATCATGACCAACGGCCGGCACCAGGCAGAGCAGGCGGAGTTGATCGTCGACAACAATCTGTGGGTAACACCGGAAAACATCATCAACACCGGCCGCTGGAACAGGCGATTTGCCGATGGCATCCGCAGGCCGTGTCTCAGTGATCCCGTGGTGCGGACGCGGAACCGGCAGGTCACCAGTGCGTTCGCGGGGTCGTTCCGGCGTTTTGGCGCACTCGGCTACAGCAGCATGGCGGAGCACAGCCTCTGCACCGCCCGGCCGAACGGCACCGCCTGCCTGGGACCGTATTGCGGCGCCGAGTTCGTGGCCCATTTGCAGCGTCTCTACGGGGGGCTCAAGGAACTCAACGCCCAGTGGGATACGGAATACGAAAGTTGGGACGGGGTAAAGGCCCTGCGCTGGGAGGACGGCGCTGCGGACCTGAAGAACCCGGCTCGTTGGATCGACTTCCGCCTGTTCATGGAAGATGTCTACACCGGTATGCAGTGGCGCTTCAATGAGACGATTCGACGTGTCCATCCGGAGGCCTATGCCGGTTACAACTGCGGCGTCTACGGCGAGAGCCCGTTCGGCGGATTCAACCGGGCCAAGCTTGGCCGCGCATCGAATTTTTCGATCGAGTACCAACCGTCACGGCTCGAGGACAAGGGCATGTCGACAACGATGGAGCTGCTGCTCGGCAGCTCACCGGACATCAAGGTCGGCTACTACACCGGCTACAAGTACATGGATTTCGAACCGGACCGCTACTGGTTCAAGGCGTGGTGGATGGCCTGCCGCCAGCAGTACGGTCCGTTCTTCTACACGGTCAACAACGACGCTTCGACCTTTGCCGACTACGCCTACGTGAAAATCCATCCGACGCTGGTCGACAATGGATTCTCAAGCTATATCGACGAGCCGTTGAAGGCCCTTGTCCACGGCGTCGGGAAGTTGTTCCTGAACGTCCAGCGTGACGTCGACATTGCGGTGTATCATTCGCAGGCGTCGATGATGCGCCGGTCGTATGAGACGCACAGGTTTCGGCAGAAGACGAGGCTGCCGAAATGGGATGTGCGCAAACTGCTTCGAGAGATCGACCAGGATTACCGCCGGCTCGTCGCCGCCCAGCTTTTCGCCGGCGAGGCAAACCATTTCAAGGTGCTGATCCTTGCCGATGCCGTCTCTCTCGGCGCCCCCGAATGGCAGGCCCTCGAGACGTTCATGCAACAGGGCGGTCACGTCATCGGATTCGCTCGCACCGGTATCACCGACGAACACGGCACCTACCACCAGGACAAACATCCGGAGTCCCGGGTGTTCGGCGTGAAGTACACCCGCGAAGCCTTCAAATGGCGCCCGGAAAAGCTGCTGCAGAAACGTGCTGTGGCCGAAGTGCTCGCCAGCAACCGGGTTATCAATGTCGGTGCCGATGTACGTGCGGTGTTCGCAGACGGCGGCCTCGCGGTGGGTTACAAGAAACACGGCGCGGGCGGCGCCATCTACTGCAACTTCAGCAGCAACATGGCGCTTGTCGACCTGAATCATGATTTCCTCGCCCAGTTGCTGCGCGTGGCTGGAGTCGACAGCAGTCCCCTGGTCCTCAGAGACGACCGGCGAGCCGGCGGCTTCCAAGTGTTTCGCTACAGCAGCGGCGGCATCCGCTTCTACGCCTTGCTGCAGACGATGGGTTCCGGTCATCCGGCCGGGACACCGTTGCAACTGGTGACGGGCGGCCCGTCGTATGTTTACAACATGCTCGACGAGAGTGTGACCGGTACGCGTGACCGGATCGATTTCAAAGCTCCCGGCAAAGGGAGGCCGGTGCTGTGCGCCGCCATGAAGTACGCCGTGGATGAGGTGAAAATTTCCGGTGCGAACGCCGCCAAAGCCGGCGACTCCTACCCATTCAGCATCAGGATCACGGGCGGCGGCCGAATGACCGGCGATCATATAGTGCGGTTCGAGGTCATCGACCCGAACGACACGATCGTCGAGGTCCATACGCGCAATGCAAAGACCAGCCAGGGCCACTATCGCGGCCACGTGCCGTTTGCGTTGAACGCACCGGCGGGTGCCTGGAGGCTGGTGGCGCGCGACATCATCAGCGGCAAGTCGGTGACGAAGAAGATCGAGGTCCGGCAGTAGATTGAACTAAATACCTCAAAACCGGGTTGCGCGGGCTCAACGCAGTCGTCGGGTCACTGGGCTTTCAGTTCTTGGCGGCTTACTCATGGCATCGAGTCGCTGGAATGATATTATACGGCACGCTAAATTCGTATACAGATTTCACGCCGACCGGGGTATATGGCCAATAATATTGTCATCGGACTGCTCGGACCCACGCTCGATCGCGGCCAGTCAGACGAGCGCTGGAAGCGCTGGCGCCCGTCCGTCGCACTGTCGCAACACGACGACTTCCAGATCGACCGCTTCGAGTTGCTATACCAGAAGGAGGACCAGGCACTGGCCGATACGGTTGCCGACGACATCCGCACCGTATCGCCGGACACAGAACTGCAACTGCAGCCGATCAAGATCGATGACCCGCGGGATTTCCAGTCGGTATACGTCACCCTTCTCGACTTTGCCCGGGCCTATCCGTTTCAGGTCGACGACGAAGACTACTTCATCCACGTCACGACCGGCACGCCCGTGCAACGGATCTGCCTGTTTCTGCTCAACGAATCGCGCCACCTGCCGGGGCGCCTGATCCAGGGGTCACCGCCGGAGGGTGAGCATTCCGGGCAACCCGGGCAGTACCGGACGATCGACCTGGACCTGTCGAAGTACGACGTCATCGCCTCGCGCTTCGAGCACGAGCGGGCGGCAGGCATGTCGGCATTGAAGGACGGCATAGAGACCGGCAATGCCGCGTTCAATCGGCTGATCGAGCAGATCGAACGCGTCGCGGTGCAGTCGTCATCCCCGGTGCTGCTGATGGGGCCGGCGGGGGCCGGCAAGTCGCGCCTGGCCGAGCGTGTTTATCAACAGAAACGCGGTGACGGACTGGTCAACGGCTCCTTTGTCGAAATCAACTGTACAACCCTCCGCAGCGGCCTGGCGATGTCGACGCTGTTCGGCCACGTCAAGGGCGCTTTCACGGGTGCTGTGGGGGACCGTGCGGGCCTGCTCAAGGCGGCGCAGGGCGGCGTGCTGTTTCTCGATGAAATCGGCGAGCTCGGGCTGGATGAGCAGGCGATGCTGCTGCGAGCGCTGGAGGAGAACCGTTATTTGCCGGTGGGCGCCGATGCCGAGACAGGCAGCGACTTCCAGTTGATCAGCGGCACCAATCGCGACCTCAACGCCGACGTTCGCGCCGGACGCTTTCGCAGCGACCTGCTGGCGCGCATCAACTTGTGGACGTTCTGTCTTCCGGGGCTCAGCGAACGGCCGGAGGACATCGAACCGAACATCGAATTAGAGCTCGAACACATCGCCGGATTACTCGGGCACCAGGTGACGTTCAACAAGGAGGCGAAGACGCGGTTTCTGCAGTTCGCATGTCGTCCCGAGACCAGGTGGCCGGGCAATTTCCGGGACCTCAACGCGGCGATCACGCGAATGGCGACACTGGCAACCGGCGGCCGCATCGGCGTCGAGGCTGTCGACGAGGAAATTGATCGCCTCGAAGGCTCCTGGGATGCACAATCCGGCGGCGGCCGGCCGGCGGACGACGACATGGATCTGCTCGAGCGTGTGCTCGGCGACAAGCGTGCCGCCACTATCGATCTGTTTGATCGCGCCCAGCTCGCCACGGTGATCCGCGTCTGCCGCGACGCCCGGACATTGTCGGATGCCGGGCGCAAGCTCTTCGCCATCTCGCGGCAGTACAAGACCAGCTCGAACGACGCCGATCGCCTGCGCAAATACCTGGCGCGCTTTAACCTCTCCTGGCAGGTGGTCACTACTGCGGGCGACTGAGCGCGACGTTGCGTGGCGATCAGTCGTTGGTGGCGTAGCCGGATGCGAGGATGATGCGGCGGGCGGCGGCGCTCGCGAGGAAATCGAAAAACTGTTGAGCGGCGGCGTTGTCGGCGGCGCGTTTCAGCAGTACCGCCTGCTGCTCGATCGGTTCGTGCAGCGATGCCGGCACGAGCCACGATGACCCGGCGGATGCATCATCCGCGGTCAGCAGTGACTGGGCGATGAAAGCGGCGTCGACATTGCCGGTGTGGGCGAAGTGCCGGGCCTGGCCAACATTTTCACCGCGCACCAGCCGACGCTGGGCCAGGTCGATCCCCCGAGCTGCAAGAACTTCCATCGCGGCGCGGCCATATGGGGCGATAGTTGGATTGGCTATGGCCAGGCGGTGCAACGCCGGGTCATTGAGTACGGTGCCGTCGGCATCGATGAGATCAGGCTGCCGGCTCCAGAGCACCAGCCGGCCGCGGGCATAGGTGAAGCGGCTGCCGGGGACGGTGAGGCCGGCGTCTTCGAGCCGGCGGGGCCGCTCCATGTCGGCAGCGAGAAAGATGTCGACGGGGGCACCGTTGCTGATCTGGGCATACAGTTTGCCAGTGGACCCGACCATGGTGTGGATGACGGCACCGGTGTCTGCGGTGTACTGGCGGCTGAGCTGCGCGAGTACGGGAGCAAAGTTGGCGGCGACAGCGACGGTCTGGCGGTCGGCGCGGTCGGCATCACGGTCGGCACAACCGCCGGCCAGCAGCAGGCACAGTAAAATCAGCCTCAAGGTAGCGGATTCTCTCCCGATGTTTCTTCGATGTGCCTCTCCTGTTCGCCGAACAGATCGAGCTCGACCGTGTCAGCGTTGCAGCCGTCGGAAGCGTGGACGGAGAGCGTCGCGGTTTCGGTGGCGATGATGAGCACGCCGTGATCGAAGCGGACGGACGGCGGCCCGCTGGACCGGGTGAGGTTCAAGAGCTTGCCGTCGGTCACTGGAATTTTGTCGTCGCCGACATCGATCATGCCGAAGACGCTGGGACTGATGCAGTCGTCGGTCGCGTCGAAGTGCAGGCCGATGAGGCCGCCGTCCTCGGCGGTGGTCGATACGTTGATCGCGGGCGAAACGACATCGATGAGGGTGATGATCTGGGGGGCACTGGTGACGTTGCCGCAGGCGTCGGTGGCGGTCCACATACGGGTGATGATACGGGTTATGCCGCAGCCCTTGGTGACTTCATCGATGAAGGAGATCTCGACGGAAGCGTCGTTGCACCGTGCGATGCCGGTGTTTCTGTCGCTGCCGGGATCGGTGTCGGCCGGGCATTCGAGGGTGACTGGATCGGGAATCTGCAGGACTGGCGGCTCGGTGTCGGTCAAGGTGACAATCTGCTCGGCGCGGGATTCGTTGTCACAGGCGTCCTTGGCGATCCAGGTCCGGATGATGACGCGGATTTTGGCGCACGGCGAAATTTCCTCGTCCTCGAAAGTTATCTCGAATTCACTGCATGTATCGGTGGCGGTCGCGAAGCCGACTTCGTTGTCGGGATTGGGTGCTGGATTAGCGGTCAGCTCGATGGTCACGGAGTCGGGACAGGACAACGTCGGTGGTGTGTTGTCCATGACCGTGATCATCTGGGTGCAGGTCGAGACGTTGCCGCAATTATCGACCGCATGCCATTCGCGGCTGACGATGTAGAAGTTGCCGCACATGTTTTCGCGGCTGTCGTTGTAGGAGAGCTTGGCTTTGCCGCAGTCGTCCGTTGCCCTGGCATAGCCGATGAGGCTGTCGCGGTCGGGCTGGGTGTCGGTGGGGCACTCTACCAGCACGTCCATCGGACAGCGCAGGACGGGCGGGCGGAAATCCTCGTTGCACTCATCGATCTCACCGTTGCAATCGTTGTCGATGCCATCGCAGACCTCGGAGGGGAGCTGACATTCGCCCCAACCGTCCGCGGTGCACTGCTTGCTCCCGCTGCAGGTGTACGCCGGCTGAGACGGGTCACCGGGGGTGTGGGTCTTGTCG